>NZ_VFTL01000040.1:0-64773 GCF_006439385.1 Mesorhizobium sp. B3-1-7 | reverse complement strand
CGAAAGTGGAGAGCCGGCGCGGGAATTGCCAATCTCCCCCCTCGAGGGGGAGATGTCCGGCAGGACAGAGAGGGGGGCGCGGAAACGCCAGCCTGCGGGAAGCCCCATTGGCCTATTTAACCTCACCAACACTCACGCCCTCGGCATCGTCCTGCCCTACGGCAGCATGCCGGCGCAGTCCCTCATCGACCTCGCCATACAAGCCGCGAACCTCCACGCGACCGAAATCCGCCTCGCCCCAGGCCGCGCCTTGCTCTTCCTCGGCCTCTCCGCCCCCTACTCCCTGCAAGCCTCCGCCGCCACTCTCGGCTTCGTCACCGACCCCACGGACCCACGCATCCGCATCGCCACTTGCCCCGGCACGCCGGCCTGCGCTTCCGGCCGTATCGCCACGCGCGCCATCGCCGAAACCATTGCAAAACAAAGCCCCGGCCTCATCGACGCCTCGCTGACGCTCCACATTTCCGGCTGCGCCAAGGGCTGCGCGCATCCCGGCGCGGCGACACTGACCCTGGTCGGCGACGAAAACGGAGCCGGACTTGTCGTGGACGGGACGGCAAAGGCCCTTCCTGCCGCGTACAGGCCGGGCTATGACGCCGCGCGCGGCATCGCCGGCATCCTTGCCGCGCTGCGCGCGCAACGACATCAAGGCGAGACTGCCGCCGCCTGCCTGGCAAGGCTTGGCGCGGCCGGCATCGCCGAACTCTATCGACGGAACCATTAAATGGCCGCCTACGACTACATCCACGACGGCAACGCGATCTATGAGCGCTCTTTCGCCATCATCCGCGCCGAAGCGGACCTGTCGCGCTTCTCCGAGGCGGAGGCGGATGTCGCGATCCGCATGATCCATGCCTGCGGCCAGGTCGAAGCCGCCAGGAAGTTCGTTTTCTCCGGCGATTTCGTCATCGCCGCCCGCGCGGCCCTTGCCGCCGGTGCGCCGATCTTCTGCGATGCCGAGATGGTGGCGCATGGTGTCACCCGCGCCCGGCTGCCGGCCGGCAACGAAGTGATCTGCACGCTGCGCGACCCGCGCACGCATGACATCGCCAGGGAAATCGGCAACACCCGCTCGGCGGCGGCGATCGACCTCTGGGGCGAGCGCATGGCCGGCTCGGTCGTCGCCATCGGCAACGCGCCGACCGCGCTTTTCTATCTCTTGGAAAAGCTGCGCGACGGCGCGCCGAAGCCTGCGGCGATCATCGGCATGCCGGTCGGCTTCGTTGGCGCCGCCGAATCCAAGGATGCGCTGGCCGAGAATTCTTACGGCGTGCCCTATGCCATCGTGCGCGGCAGACTGGGCGGCAGCGCCATGACCGCCGCCGCGCTCAATTCGTTGGCGAGGCCGGGCCTGTGAACGCGATTGTAAAAGGCCGTCTTGTCGGCGTCGGCACCGGCCCGGGCGACCCCGAACTGCTGACGCTGAAAGCAGCGCGCGCGCTGGCCGAGGCCGACATCGTCGCCTATTTCGCCAAGCGCGGCAACAACAGCAATGCGCGCGCCATTGTCGAGGCGCGCTTCCGGGCGGACATGATCGAGCTGCCGCTGCTTTATCCGGTGACCACCGAAATCGACAAGGACCATGACGACTACCGCTCGCAGATCGCCGATTTCTACGAGCAGTCAGCCGAACAGGTCGCCGAGCATCTCGGCGCCGGCAAGATGGTGGCGGTGCTGTCGGAAGGCGATCCGCTCTTCTACGGCTCCTACATGCACCTGCATGTGCGGCTTGCACACCGGTTCCCGACAGAAGTCATCCCCGGCATCACCGCCATGTCCGGCTGCTGGTCGACCACTGGCCTGCCGATCGTCCAGGGCGACGATGTGCTGACCGTGCTGCCGGGCACGATGAGTGAGTTCGAGCTGACCCGCCGCCTGGCCGACACCGATGCCGCGGTGATCATGAAGGTCGGCCGCAACCTGCCAAAAATCCGCCGCGCGCTGGAAGCGACCGGCAAGCTGGCGAAAGCCGTCTATGTCGAGCGCGGCACGATGCCGGGCAGCATCTCGATGCGGCTTGCCGAAAAACCGGACGACAAGGCGCCCTATTTCGCCATCGTGCTGGTCGCGGGCTGGTCGGCGCGCCCCGGAGCCAAAGCATGAGCGGCCGCCTCACCGTCATCGGTCTCGGTCCGGGCAATGCCGACCAGGTCACGCCGCAGGCAAGCCATGCGGTGGCCGAGGCTTCGTTCTTCTATGGCTACAAGCCCTATCTCGACCGGCTTGAGCTGCGGCCGGACCAGACCCGCATCGCTTCCGACAACCGTGAGGAACTTGCCCGCTCCAACGAGGCGCTGGCCAAGGCGGCCGAGGGCCATAGCGTCGCCGTCGTTTCAGGCGGCGATCCCGGCGTCTTTGCCATGGCCGCGGCTGTCTGCGAGGCGATCGAAGCCGGGCCCGACGAATGGCGTTCCATCGACCTGTCGGTCGTACCCGGCGTCACCGCCATGCTTGCGGTCGCCGCCCGCATCGGCGCGCCGCTCGGCCACGATTTCTGCGCCATCTCGCTCTCCGACAATCTGAAGCCATGGGACCTGATCGAGCTGCGCCTGCTGGCGGCGGCTGGAGCCGGCTTCGTCATCGCGCTCTACAACCCGATCAGCAAGGCCCGCCCCTGGCAGCTTCGCCGCGCCTTCGAATGCCTGAAGGCGATCCTGCCCGGCACCACGCCGGTGATCTTTGGCCGCGCCGCCGGGCGCCCCGACGAGCGCATCGAGGTTTTTCTGCTGGCAGACGCCGATGCGGAAAAGGCCGACATGTCGACCTGCATCATCATCGGCTCGCCCGAGACCCGGATCATCAAGCGCGGCGAACGGCCGGCGCTGGTCTACACGCCGCGTTCGGCAACGGGCTCGAAAAGATGATCGACTTTTGCCGCCAGCGCATCGACGGTTTCGGCCGAGGGCACGTTAGGCAGCGTCGGCCGGCGGATCATGACCACTTCGATGCCGAGCGCCCGCGCCGCGGCGGTCTTGCCGTAGGTCGCCTCGCCGCCGCTATTTTTGCAAACGACGGCATCGATCCTGTATTTTTCGAGCAGCACCCGCTCATCCGCTTCCAGGAACGGCCCGCGCGCCAGAACGTAGAGCGCGTCGGGCACGGCAAGCTTCGGCTCGACCGGATCGACGCTGCGGATCAGATAGCGGTGCTGCGGTGCAGCTTCGAAGGCGCTCGCCTCCTGCCGGCCGATCGCCAGGAAAACGCGTCGCGGCGCCGTGCCGAGGGCAGCTGCCGCCTCAGCGACGTCATCGACCAGCGTCCAGTGGTCGCCTGCGACAGGCTCCCAGCCGGGACGACGCAGCGCAAGGATCTGCACGCCGGACCGCTTGGCCGCCTCGGCGGCATTGGCCGAGATACGGGCGGCGTATGGATGCGTGGCGTCGATCAGCAGATCGACATGCTCTTCGCGAAGATAGGCAGCCAATCCCTCCGCGCCGCCAAAACCGCCGACACGCACCGGCACGCCTTGCGCGGCCGGGCTTTCGGTGCGGCCGGCAAGCGACAGCGTGACCGAAAAATCCTTGCGACGGGAAAGCCTTCCCGCCAGTTGCCGGGCTTCCGTCGTGCCGCCGAGGATCAGGATATGGTGGGTCATCATGCCTGCTAAGGGTCCGCGCGCCACCAAGCCAGCCTCAAAATGGCTGACCGTCATCGGCATCGGCGAGGACGGTGTAGCGGGTCTCGGCGACGAGGCCAAGCAGCGTATTGCCGAGGCCGAAGTGGTGTTCGGCGGCAGCCGGCACCTCAACCTTGTCGCGTCGCTGGCCAAGGGCGAGGCGCGCCCGTGGCCGACGCCGTTCGATGCCGAAATGCGCGACGTGCTGGCACTCAAAGGCAAAAAAATCTGCGTGCTGGCCTCCGGCGACCCGTTCTTTCATGGCGTCGGCTCCACGCTGGCGCGCAAGGTCAAGCCGGATGAGATGCTCGTCCTCCCGGCTCCATCGTCGCTGTCGCTGGCCGCCTCCCGTCTCGGCTGGGCGCTGCAGGACGTCGAGACCATCTCGCTGCACGGCCATTCGATCGACCTGATCCTGCCCTTGCTCCACCCCGGTGCGCGCATCCTTGCCCTGACATCGGACGCCGACGCGCCGGCGGCCATCGCCGCACTGCTCGACGAGTTCGGTTTCGGCCCGTCGCGACTGACGGTTCTCGAAGCGCTCGGCGGGGCCGATGAGGCGCATCGAACCTCCCGCGCCGATGTCTTCAATCTCAAAGACATCAACCCGCTCAATGTGCTGGCGCTCGAAATTGAATCGACGCCGGATGCGCGCGTCCTGCCCTTGACCGCCGGCCTTGCCGACCATCTGTTCGAGCATGACGGCCAGATCACCAAGCGCGAGATCCGCGCCATCACGCTGTCGGCGCTGGCGCCACGCCGTGGCGAGCTGTTGTGGGATATCGGCGCCGGTTCCGGCTCGATCGGCATCGAATGGATGCTGGCGCATTCCTCGCTGCGCGCCATCGCCGTCGAGGCCGACGGCGAACGCGCCGCCCGCATCCAACGCAATGCCGCGCATTGCGGCGTGCCGGGCCTTGCCGTGGTCGAAGGCGCCGCGCCCAAGGCGTTCGCCAAGCTCGAAACGCCGGATGCGATCTTCATCGGCGGCGGCGGCAGCGATACCGGTGTGCTGGAGAAGGCGATCAAGGCGCTACGCTCCGGTGGCCGATTGGTCGCCAACGCGGTGACGCTGGAGATGGAGGCGCTGCTGCTCGACCAGTACAACCGCCGCGGCGGCGATCTTACCCGCATCGCGCTGTCGCGCGCGGCAGCTGTCGGATCCATGCAGGCGTGGCGGCCGGCCATGCCGGTGACGCAGTGGAGCTGGGTGAAACTATGATGGTTGCGGGCATCGGCAGCCGCAAAGGCGCGAGCGTCGAGGAAGTACTGGCGGCGGTCGAGACCGCGCTCGAAGCGCATGGCCTGGCGATGACGGCGCTTTCCGCGCTGGCGACGGGCGAAATCAAGCGCGACGAGCCGGCGATCTTCCTTGCCGGCCGAGGCCTCGACCTCCCCGTGCTCATCATGTCCGACGCTGCGCTGCAATCCGTCTCGTCCGGCACGGTCAGTCGGTCCGAAGCGTCGCAGGCCCAGGCTGGCACGCCTTCGGTTTCGGAAGCCTCGGCTCTGGCCGCGGCCGGAAAAGGTGCGAAACTGCTTGGGCCGCGCATCGTGCTCGGTCCTGTGACCTGCGCTATCGCTCTTGGCGGAGGTACCGCATGACCGTCCATTTCATCGGCGCCGGTCCAGGTGCGGCCGATCTCATCACGCTGCGCGGCTCGCGGCTCCTGGCCAGTTGCCCGGTCTGCCTCCATGCCGGCTCGATCGTCGCGCCCGAATTGCTCGAGCATTGTGCGCCTGGCACCAAATTGATTGACACCGCGCCGATGTCGCTCGACGAGATCGAGGCCGAATATGTCGCCGCGCATAAGGCCGGCCAGGATGTAGCGCGCCTGCATTCCGGCGACCTCTCCGTTTGGAGCGCGGTGGCCGAACAGATAAGGCGGCTGGAAAAACACGGCATCCCTTATACGCTGACTCCAGGCGTGCCTTCCTTCGCGGCAGCCGCGGCCGCGCTGCGCCGCGAGCTCACCATTCCAGAACTGGCGCAGAGCCTGGTGCTGACCCGCGTTTCCGGCCGCGCCTCGAAAATGCCGCCAGGCGAGACGCTGGCCGGCTTCGGCCGTACCGGCGCCACCCTCGCCATTCATCTTGCCATCCACGCCGTCGACCGCATCGTCGCCGATTTGACGCCGCTTTACGGCGCCGAATGTCCGGTCGCGGTCGTCTTCCGCGCTTCCTGGCCGGATGAGCGCATATTGACCGGCACACTGGGCACCATCGAAGCGCAATTGGCGGAAAACCCGATGGAGCGCACGGCAATCATCTTCGTCGGCAGCGCGCTTGCAGCGCAGGATTTCGGCGAAAGCTCATTGTACGACGCCCATTACCAGCGGCGTTTTCGCGGACGGGACGGATTGTGAACGGCAGCGCCAATACGAACGGACGGGCAACGGTGGAACAGGCGCTTGCGCGCCTGAACTTCAAGCCGCGCGAGCTTGAGCCCGGCCATGTCTGGCTGGCCGGCGCCGGCCCCGGCGATCCCGGCTGCCTGACGCTGGAGGTGCTGGCGGCGCTCGGGCAATGCGACGCGCTAGTTTATGACGCGCTGGTCTCGCCCGATGTCGTGGCGGTCGCTCAAGGCGCCGAGCTTTTCTACGCTGGAAAACGCGGTGGTCAGCCCTCGATGAAGCAGGACGACATCAACGCCCTGCTGGTACGGTTGGCGCGCGAAGGCCGCCGTGTCGTGCGGCTCAAGGGCGGCGACCCTTATATTTTCGGCCGCGGCGGCGAAGAGGCCTTGGCGCTCGCGAGCGAAACCATTCCGTTCCGCGTGCTTTCCGGCCTGACCTCCGGTCTCAGCGCATTGGCCGCCACGGGCATTCCCGCCACCATGCGCGGCATCAACAAGGCCGTTATCCTGGCTACCGGCCATGCGGCCGGCACCGATGAGGACATCGACTGGGCGGCGATCGCCCGCACTGGACAGCCGGTCGTCATCTATATGGGCATGGCCAACCTGCCGGTCATCGCGGCAAAGCTGCTGAGCGGCGGCCTGGCGCCATCGACACCCGCGGCTGTGATCGTCGCCGCGACCACCCCGCAGGAACGCACCGTCGTCGCCACGCTCGCCACCATCGCGGACAAAGCCGCGGCCGCCGGGCTCGCTTCCCCGGCGCTGATCGTGGTCGGCGGCATCGTCGCCATGCGCGCAGCACTGACGGGCGGCACATGACGGCGCGCGCGATCATCATCGGCGCGCCGCGCTCCGGCTCGGGGAAGACCAGCGTCACCATCGGCCTGCTGCGCGCGCTCGCTCGGCGCGGCCTGAAAGTGCGCGGCGCGAAGTCCGGACCGGACTATATCGATCCCGGCTTCCACACCGCCGCCACCGGCTTGTCCGGCGTCAATCTCGACAGCTGGGCGATGCCGCCTGCCCTGCTCAACGCGCTGGCCGGCCAAGCCGCCGATGATGCCGAATACGTCATCCTCGAAAGCGCAATGGGTCTGTTCGACGGCATCCCCGCGCCGGAAGGCCGCTCCGGCTCGGCCGCCGATCTTGCCCGGCTCTACGGCTTGCCTGTGCTTTTGGTGCTCGACGTTTCCGGGCAATCGACCACGGCGGCGGCGGTGGCCAAGGGTTTTGCCACCTACGATCCCGATGTGCGCATGGCCGGCGTCGTGCTCAACCGGCTCGGCAGCGAACGCCACCGGCGGCTGTCGGGCGACGCCATCGAGGCGATCGGCCTGCCCGTGGTCGGCGCCATCGTGCGCGATCCGACGCTCAACCTGCCGGAGCGGCATCTCGGCCTCGTCCAGGCCGGCGAATACGAGAACCTGATGGCGCATCTCGACCGGCTGGCCGACATGGTCGAAAAGTCGCTCGACATCGACGCCATCCTGGCGCTGGCGACCCCGCTGGAGCCGGCAGCCGGCGACTTCGCCGATGCCTTGCAACCGCCAGCGCAGCGCATCGCGCTGGCCGAGGACGCCGCCTTCACCTTCCTCTATCCGCATGTCGCCGCGCATTGGCGCAAGGCCGGCGCCGAGATCGCCCCCTTCTCGCCTCTCGCCGACGAGAAGCCGAGGGAAGATTGCGAGGTCTGCTGGCTGCCCGGCGGCTATCCCGAGCTGCATGCCGGCAAGCTCGCGGCCGCGACGAACTTCCGGACGGGAATGGCGCGCTTCGCGGCGACGAAGCCTGTTCACGGCGAGTGCGGCGGCTTCATGGTGCTGGGCGAAGTGCTGGAAGATGCGGACGGCGAGAGCCACAGGATGCTCGGCCTGCTTGGCCATTCGACCAGCTTCGCCAGGCGCAAGATGAACCTTGGCTATCGCGAGGCGCGGCTGCGCGCCGCCTGCCCGTTGGGGCCAGAGGGCACGCTGATCCGCGGCCATGAATTCCACTATGCGCAGATGACCGCCACTGGCAATGACGAGCCGCTGGCTGACCTTGCCGATGGCCAGGGCAATCCGCTCGGCGCCTCCGGCTACCGGCGCGGCCACGTCAGCGGCACCTTCTTCCATGCCATAGCGAGGGGCGCATGAGCGGTCCTTCCGCACCGAAGCAATTGCTCGACGATATCGGCCTCAGTCTCGTCTTTTTCACCCGGCTGAGGTTTCCATCGAGCGATTTCGGCGGCCGCAGCCTTGCCGACACGATTTGGGCGGCGCCCTTTGCCGGTCTCGCGGTGGCGATCATCGGCGCGCTCGTCTACGCCATCGCCACAGTTCTCGGCCTCGCCACCGAGCCGGCCGCCGCGCTCACGCTCGCCGCGACGATGCTGGTCACCGGCTGCCTGCACGAGGACGGGCTTTCCGACATCGCCGACGGCTTTGGCGGCGGCCGAACACGCGACAGGAAACTGGAGATCATGCGCGACAGCCGCATCGGCGCCTATGGCGCGGTGGCGCTCGGTGTCTCGCTGCTCATCCGCTGGAGCGCGCTGTCCGAGCTGACCGGTCCCGGCCACGTCGTCCTGGCGCTGCTTGCCGCGCATGCGGCCTCGCGCGGCCTGTTCGGCGCCTTCATGCATCTACTGCCGCCGGCCCGAGCCGACGGTCTGTCCGCCAATGCCGGCTCTGTCACGACCGAGACCGCCATCGTCGGCGCGGCGCTCGGCGCGGTGGCGCTGCTGGCGCTCGGCCTTGGCGGCGCGATCGCAGCACTCATCCTGCTCGGCCTGGTCTTCATGGGCTTCCGCGCGCTTTGCCTCAGCCAGATCGGCGGCCAGACCGGCGACACGATCGGCGCGCTGCAGCAGCTCGGCGAGATCGCCGTGCTGCTAGTCGCATCCGTTTGCCTTTCCTGATTCTCTTTCGGAGACCTTGCCCCCCATGTCCCCCCAAACAACGTCCTTCAAATCGCTCGAAGACCTTCGCGCCGCTTGCCTCGACCTTCCCGCCGGCAGCGATGCGGCCGCCGGCGCCGTCGCGAGGCGCCAGGACACGCTGACCAAGCCGCCGGGCAGCCTCGGCCGGCTGGAAACCATCGTCGCCTGGCTCGGCCGCTGGCAGGGCCGCGACATGCCGAAGCTCGATGCGGTGAAAGTCTTCGTCTTCGCCGGCAATCACGGCGTCACCGCGCAAGGCGTCTCGGCCTATCCTTCGGAAGTCACGGTACAAATGGTGGCGAATTTCGCCGGCGGCGGTGCGGCCATCAACCAGCTTGCCCGCATTGCCGGCGCCAAGCTGGACGTCATCCCGCTCGATCTCGAGCATCCGGCCGGCGACTTCACGCAGATTCCGGCGATGGACGAGCAGGCGTTCCTCGCCGCCGTCTCGGCCGGCTATGACGCCGTGACCAAGGACCTCGATCTCGTCTGCTTCGGCGAGATGGGCATCGGCAACACGACGCCGGCAGCGGCGATCTCCACCGCCCTCTTCGGCGGCGGCGCCGAGAAATGGACGGGTCGCGGCACCGGCGTCGACGACGCCGGCCTGCAGCGCAAGGTCGTGGCCATCGAGGCTGGCCTCAAGCGCCATGCCGATTCGCTCTCCGACCCGCTGAAGATCGCTGCCGCCCTTGGCGGGCGCGAGTTGGCGGCGATCTTCGGCGCCACGCTCGCCGCGCGCAAGAACAACGTGCCGGTGCTGCTCGACGGCTTTGTGTGCACCGCCGCGGTCGCGCCATTGGCAAGGCTGCACCCGACCGGCCTCGCCCACACCGTCGCCGCCCACGTCTCGGCCGAAGCCGGCCACCGCCGCCTGCTCGAAGCGCTCGGCCTGCCGCCGCTGCTCGATCTCGGCATGCGGCTCGGCGAAGGCTCCGGCGCCTGCCTTGCCGTCAACATCGTCCGTTCCGCTTTGGAATGCCACGCGAAGATGGCGAGCTTCGCCGAGGCCGGCGTTTCGGAGAAGTAGACGACACCCCCGGATTGCGTGCGATGCACCCGAAGCGCCGGTGAAGCATTGTTTCTTCCGATCGCTGACGGCCTACCGGTCAGAGCGATCCCAGCAAAAGTCTGAGCGGAATTGCTCCAGCTAAGCCGGAGAGATAGGCGTTTCGCCGTTTCCGTGAAACGATGAAACGCCCCAGTCCGTCTTCGAGGCGATCGCGGGCAGGTTCACTGCGAAGCGGCAAATCCGCATTGCTTCTGTTCCATCTCGATCTGCTTCGTGATGCGGATGGCGTTCTGCGCATAGGCCTCGGTCACGGAGCCGCTGTTCACGGTCTTGTCCTTCAACGGACTCACCGCGGCGCAGAGATGGAAAACATGCGGTTCGGAGGACTTCGCGGCTCCGTTTTCCGGCGCGATCCAGTACACGACATCCTGACCGGCAGGGTGACTCGCGTCCTTCGTCGCCGCGGTCACCGCAGAGGTATCCGTGGCGATCTCCTGAGCCTGGGCGGCGACTTCGGGCGAACAGGCCGTGGTCGGCTGTCCCGCCCTGATCTGGGCCGCGCACGAGTTCATGTCCTGGGTGTACTGCTCGACCGACGGGGGCTTGAAGCTGACGCCCATTACAGTCGCAAGCACGGCCAGTGCAGCACCCACTCCGCCGGCTACCTTCTTGGTCTGCGGATCCATGTTCTTGTCGGTGAGGATAAGGAAGATCAACGGGAGGAAGGCAATCAGCGTGATGATCGCGCCGAGCTGGTTTTGGAAGAAGAACCTGGCCGTGTTGGATGCCCGGGCCGGATCGTGCCGGTTGGCAGCCTTCCACAACAAGTTACCGGCGATTGCGAAAATCGCGATTCCGACCAGAATGCCGATCAACAGCGGCAGATTCCCTTGGTCGAACTTGCGCTGGTAAAACAAGACGATCCCGGCAATCTCACCGCCAATGGCGATAATCCACGAGAGCGCGGCGAAAAGGCGAAGGCGCGTCGCGGCGGACTTCTGGCCTTGCGTTGCTTGCCAATCCTTGGTGACGTCTGCGCCCGGCTTGTTGTCGGTCATGACCAGTTCCCCTGAAATCGACACTTTGCAGGGCGGCTTCAATCGAAAGGCCAACTCGCCCGGCGCAGCATCATTGAACGAACGTCTCGTCGTCTGCCTTCGCGACACAGCGAAAAATGTGAGCGCCACGGCAGGCCACATCCCCATCCATATTGCGCACGAGCGAAAGCGTCCATACCCACGGGGCAGACTCCAGTGTGGCGGTGCCTTTGCCCGTCTTTATCTCCGGCTCGAGCCTGACGCTGCATTCGCCGGCGATTTTGCGGGAGCGGCCGTGATCACAGGACTGGCCGAAGCAACCCCACACCCATGCCTCCGAGCAGCGACCTGCTAAGACCCGGAAAAGAGGAGTTTTCCGCAGACGTAAAATACTAGCAAAAGCAAGGGACTAGATGGTGGGTGTGCACAGGATCGAACTGTGGACCCGCTGATTAAGAGTCAGCTGCTCTACCAACTGAGCTACACACCCACACCGCTGGAAAACCAGCGTCGGCGGCGCATATAGCCGCCGCTTTCGGTGATGTCTAGCCCTGCCGGATCATTTCCCGACAAATCGACATGGCATGAACCCGAAAAGTGGATTCCGGTTTTCGGAAAAGATCATACCAGCTCAAAAAAGGCCGCAGGCGTCAGACAAACAGCTTGCCTTCAGCCATCTTGATCGCATGGCCGCCGATGCGCGCGGAGGCCAGTTTCCCGCCATCGACATTGAGCTCGAGGCGGATGCGCGACGGCCGGCCCATTTCCAGCCCCTGCTCGATCCAGAGCTGCGAGATGCCGTCGGTCGGGGCGTCGAAATGCATGATGGCGCCGGCAAAGGCCGCCGCGGCCGAACCCGTGGCCGGATCCTCGTAGGAAGGCGTGCCGGGCACGATCATGCGCACATGGAAGGCGCTGTCGTGATGGACCCGCTCGCGGCAGTAGACATAGGGGCTGGCGAAGGCCCAGTCGCTCTTGCGCGGCGCAAGTTCCGACCACGCCTGGTTATCGAGCCTGATCTTGGCTGCCGCTTCAAGGTCCGCGACCGGAATGGTCACGTAAGGCACGCCGGCAGACCAGAAGGCGACGCGGTGATTCTCGAAGCCGATCTCGTGCGGGGCAAGCCCGAGCGCGGCGCCGATTGCTTCCGGGTCGGCCTTGAGCTCCAGCGGTTCCGGCAGTTTCGCCAGATCGAACTCGGCGAAGGTCGAGCCGTCATGCTTGCTCACCGCGCAACGCACCGGCCCGATATTCTCCTCCAGCACGAAGATGCCGGCCGCCTCCCCGGCGAGTTCCGCAAGCGCGATCGCCGAGCCGACCGTCGGATGCCCGGCGAAAGGCATTTCGTAGTCGGGCGTGAAGATGCGGATACGGTTGCGGTGCTTTGGATTGTCGGCAGGCAGCACGAACACCGTCTCGGAAAGATTGAATTCGCGCGCGATCGCCTGCATGCCGGCAGTGTCGAGCCCATCGCTGTCGAGCACCACGGCAAGCGGATTTCCGGCCAGCCTTTCGGTGGTAAACACATCGTAAAGCAAGTAATTGCGCGCCATGGAGAAAACCTTTCACCTCGCCTCGAATTTCTGCCTCAATCCCAACATGAGGGAAATTTAATTTGAAATTCGAACCTTAAGGCCTGATTTGTGCACGGATAGGGACATCGATTTTCAGCATAGGGGTCCGGCGTGGACCAGCTTGTCAATCCGCCAAACGCGGAATCCGGTACTTCCATAGAGGCCGCGCTCGGGCTCGACCGCAAGGGCGTAAGCCGCAAGCGACGCCGCTTCTGGCTTTATGCGATGCTGGCGATAGCGATCGTCGCCGCGGCCATTGCCGTCTATCGATGGTATGCCGCCGCACCCCCCAGGATTGAATACACCGCCGTGCCTGCGGCGATCGCCGACCTCACCGTCGAGGTATCGGCCACCGGCACCCTGCAGCCGCTGACCCAGGTCGACATCTCCAGCGAGCTTTCCGGCATCGTCCGCTCGGTCGCGGCCAATGAAAACCAGCAGGTCAAGAAGGGCGACGTGCTGGCGACGCTCGACACCGCCAAGCTGGAGGTCCAGATCGAACGCGCCACCGCCTCCGCCAAGGCTGCGGCCGCCGCCGTCGAGGACGCCAAGGTCACCTTGCAGGAGAACGAGAACGCGGTTGTGCGCGCGAACGCGCTGACCAAGCGCGGCATGGCGACGGACCAGTCGCTCGAGGCGGCGACCGCGACGCGCGATCGTTCCAAGGCAGCGCTCGACAGCGCCGAAGCCAATCTCGCCATTGCCCAGGCCGACCTGAAGGCGCAGCAGACCGATCTCGCCAAGAGCACCATCTATGCGCCGATCGACGGCATCGTGCTGACGCGCTCGGTCGATCCCGGCCAGACGGTCGCGTCCTCGCTGCAGGCGCCCGTGCTCTTCGTCATCGCCGCCGACCTTCGCAACATGGAATTGCAGGCCGCGGTCGACGAGGCCGATATCGGCCAGGTTAAGCCCGGCCAGCATGCCCGTTTCACGGTCGACGCTTTCCCGGACCGACCCTTCGATGCCGAGATCCGCGATATCTCCTACGCCTCGGTCACCACCGATGGCGTCGTGACCTACAATGCGCGCCTCGAAGTCGACAATGGCGAGCTTCTCTTGCGGCCCGGCATGACGGCCACGGTATCGGTCGTGACCCGGCAGGCCAAGGGCGTGCTTACCGTCCCCTCGACCGCCTTTCGCTATCGTCCGATGCAACAGCAGGCCCGCGGCTGGAGCTTCAGCGACCTGTTCACCGGCCGCATGGGCCGTCCCAACCGGCAGCGCGAGGCAACGAAAGCCCCGACCGACGGGTCGCGCACGCTTTACGTGCTGGAGAACGGCCGGCCGCACCCGGTCAACGTCAAGATCGGCTCGACCGACGGCGAGTTGACCGAGATCACGTCCGGCCTCGACGAGGGCGCGCAAGTCATCACCGGCGTGCAGCAGCGAAGCTGACGACATGTCGGCTCCCCTGCTCATCACTTTCGACAAGGTCTGGAAAAGCTATGGCGAGGGCGAAGCCCGCGTGCATGCGCTGGCCGGCGTCGATCTCGCCATCCGCAGAGGTGAATTCGTCGCCATCATGGGCCCCTCCGGCTCGGGCAAATCGACGGCGATGAACATCATCGGCTGCCTCGACACGCCGACGGCCGGAACCTACTCCTTCATGGGCCTCGACGCGGGCCGCCTCGACCGCAACCGTCGCGCGCTTTTGCGCAACCTCTATGTCGGCTTCGTCTTCCAGGGCTACAATCTGCTGCCGCGCACGACCGCCGCGGAAAATGTCGAGCTGCCGCTGATCTATCGCGGCGTCGCCGCGCGCGAGCGCCGCGACCTTGCCATGCAGGCGCTGGCCGAGGTCGGGCTTGTCGGGCGCGAGCACCACACCCCGGCCGAGCTCTCGGGCGGCCAGCAACAGCGCGTGGCGATCGCCCGCGCCATCGTCACCAGGCCGACGCTGCTCGTCGCCGACGAGCCCACCGGCAATCTCGACACCGCGCGCACGCACGAAATCATGGAGTTGCTGACCAGGCTCAACGCCGAGCTCGGGCTCTCGATCGTCATGGTCACGCATGAGGCCGACGTCGCGGACTATGCCGGCCGCACCATCCGTTTCCTCGACGGCCATGTCGCCTCCGATACCTTGAAAGCGGAGGAAGCGGCATGATCTGGGAGACCGTCCGCCTCTCGCTGCGCTCGATCCGCCGCAACGTATTGCGCTCGTTCCTGACGCTGCTTGGTATCGTCATCGGCGTCGCCGCCGTCATCGCCATGCTCACCATCGGCTCCGGCACCACCGAGAAGGTCAAGGCCGACATTT
Organism: Mesorhizobium sp. B3-1-7; assembly: GCF_006439385.1. Lineage (NCBI taxonomy): Bacteria > Pseudomonadati > Pseudomonadota > Alphaproteobacteria > Hyphomicrobiales > Phyllobacteriaceae > Mesorhizobium > Mesorhizobium sp. B3-1-7. The sequence continues at coordinate 49,995 of NZ_VFTL01000040.1, read as the reverse complement.
CCAAGCTTGGCAGCAACCTTCTCGTCGTTCGCGCCGGCCGGCCCGCGGGACCAGGCGGACCGGGAGGTCTCGACCAGGCGGTGCGGCCGCTGGCCGAAAAGGATGTCATCGCGCTCGTTGCGCATCTGAGCGGCGCGCGCGCGATTTCGCCTGCTTCGCAAAAGCAGGCCCGCGTCATCTTCGGCACCGAAAGCCTGACCTCGGGCGTCACCGGCACCGACAGCGCCTATCTCGACGCCCGCGACTGGAAACTGGTATCGGGACGGCCGTTCAGCGATTCCGAAACGCGCGCCGGCGCCGGCGTTTGCCTGATCGGCGAAACCGTGCGCCAGCAATTCTTCGGCGCCGGCGATCCGGAGGGCGAGATCATCCGCGTCAACCGCACCTCCTGCAAGATCATCGGCCTGCTCGAGCCCAAGGGCTATACCGGCTTCGGCCAGGACCAGGACAATGTCGTGCTGATGCCGCTGCACGCCTATCAGCGGCGCATCGCCGGCAACCGCGATATCGACAACATCTATATCGCCGCCGACGACCGCACGCCGACCACCGAGCTGCAGCCGCGCGTCGAGGACATCTTGCGCGACATGCGCCGCATCACGCCGGACCGCGATCCCGATTTCGCCATCCGCGACATGACCCAGATCGCCGATGCGATGACCAGCGCCACCACCACCATGACCGGCATGCTGGGCGCCGTCGCCGGCGTCAGCCTACTGGTCGGCGGCATCGGCATCATGAACATCATGCTGGTCTCGGTCACCGAACGCACGCGCGAGATCGGCATCAGGCTGGCGATCGGCGCGCATGAGAAGCACATCCTCATCCAGTTCCTGGTCGAGGCGACGGTGCTGTCGCTCTTTGGCGGCATCATCGGCATCCTTATCGGGCTGTCGCTGGCCGGCCTCGCCTCGATGGCGTTGACGATACCTTTCGCGCCGAGCCCCGCCGTCATCCTGCTCGCCGTCGGCTTTTCGGCGCTGATCGGCATGGTGTTCGGCTTCTTCCCGGCGCTGCGCGGCGCCCGCCTCGATCCGATCGACGCGCTCCGGCACGAATAGCCAGATCACAGCGACTGCTGACGTCCGGACGTCCAGCGTGGTTAGTCGTGGCCGGCGAAATGCCACTCGATCAACGGCTTCATATGCGGCATCAACCCGTCGGGCAGATCGCCGGCGTGGCGGATGATCACCGGCCCCTCGATCTCCGGGTCCGTCTCGGTGGCGACGAAGGCCGTAATGCGCCGTGCCAACTCGTCGGCGGGCTCGGCGACCCGGTAACGGCGAAAGATCACCGTGCCGCTCGGCGTCGAGAGCGCGTGATAGTGCCGTCCACGCTCGGCCTCCGACAGGTCGAGCCCGGTCTCTTCCCCCACCTCGCGGATCATGTTGAAGTCGACATCGACCAGCCCGTCGCGGAAATCGATCGGCTCGAAGGAGCCGGCGGCGAAATAGACGCGGCCGGCATTGACGGTGTGCGGCCCCATGCGGATCGCCACCAGCGCATTGTCGCCTGCGACCAGCATGGCATGTGCATAGGCATGTTCGGCGCCGGAAATTTCGCGCCGCTTGCGCCACAGCAGGAAGGTCGAATAGTTGACCGCATGGCAGCGGCCGGCGAGGCGGCCGTCCCGGTAGGCAAGCTCGGAAAGCAGCACCACGGTGCCGTCGAACAGGGCCGGATTGGCTGCTGTTTCCTGCCGCCAGTTCTCGGCGATCGCCGCCGCATTGCTCAGCGCGAAGGGATGCGGGCCGGTATCGAGACGGACGTCGACCGCATCGACGGGCAGGATGACATTGCGCGGCAGGTCGAAACTCAAGACGGTCACGCCATGTCCAGTGTGATCGCCACCGGGCAGTGGTCCGACGCTTTCGGCCTGTCCCAGCCGGCGCGCGGGAAACGCTCGACCTCCTGTCCGGGCGGAAAGATGGTGCGCCAGGGCTGGCCGTTGCGGATGATGTCGGGAACGGCGGTGGCGTTCTTCGCGGCAAGCGCCTTCGACAGCAGGATATAATCGAGCTGGCAGAGATGCCGCTCCTCCGGGCCGCGCGTGTGGTAGAAGCTCCAGCGGTCCATCTCCGGCCGCCGTTCGACGACATTCTCGCAAAAGCCGCCGGCGGTAAGCACGTCGATCGAGGACCGGGCTTCGTCGACAACCTCGAAACGGTAGCCATCGATGGCATCGCCGTCGACCTTCACGCGTTGCCGGTAGTCGTTCAGGTCGCCGCAGACCACCCAGCGCTTGTCGGCGGCATGGTCCTTGCCGAAACGCTCCTCGATGATACGGCGCACCGCCTGCGCCTCGGCGATGCGCAGCGGCATCGACGCCTCGCGGCCGTCCAGCCCGTTGCGCGGCGGGCCCATCGATTTGAAATGCACGAGATAGAGCGTCAACGGCGCGCCGCCGACCCGCAGGTCGATCTCCAGGCAGTCGCGGCGAAAGATACGCTCATTGGCGAGATAGCCGAGCCCGGCGAGCTCCGGCGTGAACAGCCCGAACTGCTCGAAAGTGACATAGGCGTGGCTGGTCATGCGCGAGAATTCGATCGGCTGCCCCTGCGCGGTTTCGTTGCGCATCATCACGGCGACATCGATGCCGCGCGTATCGTTGCCGGCGGTGGTGTATTTCTGCCGGTACCCCCGCCCGACCATCTTGAACAGATAACCGTATTCGAAGGCCTTCAGCGCCTCGATATTGTCGACCTCCTGCATGCAGATGACGTCCGCGCGGGTGGCCGCGATGGCGAGCGCCGTCAACTGGCGGGTGTCGTCGGACTGGGCGATCGCGCGGGCCTGCTCGAGGATGCGGTATTCGGCCTCGCTCTGGATGTCGAAGAGCGCCAGCGTGCGGTCTTCGTTGAGCTGGTTGCGGTAGCCCGAGAAATCGAACCTGTTCATCAGGTTCTCGACATTGAAGGTGGCGAGGCGCAGCGACATGGCCGCGACCTTTGCCTGCAAGCGAGGGCGAAAACAAGGGCCAGGCCGATACTCGTCATGGTTGATGGAACCTTTCCGTTCATCCTCCGTTCAGACGGAAAGTTCCAACAATAGGCCTTTCCCCGGGGTGTGCTGGGCGTGGGGCCTTTACTCCTTGGAGAGTGAAATGAAACCGCTTTTTTCTTCCCTGAGATCCGGGCTTCTGGTCCTGGGCCTCGTTACCGGCGTGACGGCGCCATCGGTCGCCGGACCGATCCTGCAACCCGATCTCGGCGTCGCGACGAATACCGCCGCGCCGAAGATCATTCCGGTCCGGGACAGCTGGGCCGGCGGCAACAACAACAGGGGCGGCTTCCAGGATTGGCGTTGGCGTAATCGCGGCGGCGACTTCAGGTGGCGCGGCGGCAATCGACACTTCTCGCGCAACTGGGACGGCGGCAGGTGGAATGGCGATGGCGATTGGCGCTGGCGGCACCACCACCGCCGGCACTTCCGCGGCGGCGACGCGGCGATCCTGGGGCTGGGCCTCGGCCTTGGCTTGGGCAGCATGGCCTATGGCAACTACTACGATCCCTACTATTACGATCCCTATCCGCGTTACGCTCAGCCGCGGCGCATCTACCGGACCGGGCGGCTGTCCAGCGCGCATGTCCGCTGGTGCTACGACCGCTACCGGTCCTATCGGGCCTGGGACAATACGTTCCGGCCCAACTACGGTCCGCGCCGGCAGTGCATCTCGCCCTATATCTGAGCTCGTCGGCAGGAATGATGAAACGGCGCCCTTCGCGGGCGTCGTTTTATTTTGCCGCAACCTGTGGCTACGACGGGTGGCTACGACGGGCGATAACGCTAAATTCATTGGCGGCTTCTATCCATTCATGCCGATCTCCCCCAACACGACGACTCGCAGGACCAGGTTGCAGGACGTGCCCGCCATGGCCGAAAACGAACACAGAAACCAACACAGGCACCGCGTGCTGAAAGGCGCGGCGATCCTGACTGGCATCAACAATTCCGAGGTGAGATGCACGGTGCGCAACATGCATGCGAACGGCGCCGAGCTGAAAGTGCCCATCGATGCGCGCGTGCCGGACGAATTCCTGCTTTATGTGCCGGTCAACGGCATCGGCTACAAGGCAGTGGTGCGCTGGCGCCGTGAGGATCGCATCGGCGTCGAGTTCACCGACACCGAGCCCAAGCCGCACTGGCACTACGGCTGAAATCGCGTCCACCTTGCGTAATAAAAAGCCGGCGGATTTCTCCGCCGGCTTGAAGCTGCAGCAACCGGAAGCCTGATGACAATTCGCCCTGCCGATAGCCGGCAGGGTGGAATTGGCGCAGGCTTCTTAGTTCTTGGCCTTGTCGACCAGCTTGTTCTTGGAAATCCACGGCATCATCGCGCGCAGCTTGGCGCCGACTTCCTCGATCTGGTGGCTGTCGTTGTTGCGGCGGATGCCCTTGAAGCGCGACATGCCGGCGCGGTATTCCTGCATCCATTCCGAGGTGAACTTGCCGGTCTGGATGTCCTTCAGCACGCGCTTCATCTCGGCCTTGGTCTCGGCGGTGATGATGCGCGGGCCTGAGACGTACTCGCCCCATTCGGCGGTGTTCGAGATCGAGTAGTTCATGTTGGCGATGCCACCTTCATAGATCAGGTCGACGATCAGCTTCACTTCGTGCAGGCACTCGAAATAGGCCATTTCCGGCGCGTAGCCGGCTTCCACCAGCGTCTCGAAACCGGCGCGGATCAGCTCGACCAGACCGCCGCACAGCACCACCTGCTCGCCGAACAGGTCGGTCTCGCATTCCTCGCGGAAATTGGTCTCGATGATGCCGGAACGGCCGCCGCCGACGCCGCAGGCGTAGGATAGTGCCAGATCGAGCGCGTTGCCCGAAGCGTCCTGGTTGACGGCGACCAGGCACGGCACGCCGCCGCCCTTCTGGTATTCGCCACGCACGGTGTGGCCCGGGCCCTTCGGCGCGATCATGACGACGTCGACCGAGGCCTTCGGCTCGATCAGGCCGAAATGCACGTTGAGGCCGTGCGCGAAGGCGATCGCCGCACCATCGCGGATGTTCGGGGCGATTTCCGATTTGTAGATGTCGGCCTGCAATTCGTCGGGCGTCGCCATCATCATCAGGTCGGCCCACTTGGCGGCGTCCGCCACGCTCATCACCTTGAGGCCGTCGGCCTCGACCTTCTTGGCGGTCGCCGAGCCGGCCTTGAGACCGATGGCGATTTCCTTGACGCCGGAATCCTTGAGGTTGAGCGCATGCGCCCGGCCCTGGCTGCCATAGCCGATAATGGCGACCTTCTTGCCCTTGATCAGATTGAGATCGGCGTCACGATCGTAATAGACACGCATTTGGTGTTCCTTCCCGTTTTGAAGATCAGAGGGCCAGTGGCCCGGTTTTTGCTCCGAAGAGAGCGAGAAACTGTTGCGTCGCGCGCGCGGCATCGCCGCCGATCGTCGCCCCAGTCAATTCCACCCGGTCGCCGAGCAGCAGACGTATCTGCACGTCGCGGCCGACCAGACCGAAAAAGGTTCTGAACGCCGTCTCGGCGTCCTCGAAATCGAGCAGCCCGGCCTGCAGACCGGCTTCAAGCACCGGCTTCAGGCGCTTGGCAAGAGCGAAGCGGCCATTCTGCAGCACGATCGCGCCGAGATCGTCCTTGCCGGAACCGGCATGGCTGACTGCCACACGGTTCAGAGCGATCGAAGTGTCGCTGGAGATAACCTTCAGCCAATCTGAAGCGAAGCGCTCCAGGCTCGCCGTGAGCGAACCGATATCCAGTCTCTCACGGTCGACGGCCGCGACACGCACCTTTGACGCCTGCCATTGCACCGTGGCGTTGAGCAGTCCATCGCGATCGCCGAACCATTTGTAGAGCGTTTCCTTGGAACAGCTTGCCCGCCGCGCCACCGCCGTCATGGTCAGGTTGTCGCCCTCTTCGACCAAAAGGCGAAGTGCCGCCTCCAGAACGGCCTGCTGGCGCTCGGTGAGCGCTTCGCTGTTGTCGATATCCTGCACGCTGTGCAACACGTTTGCCCTCGATACGTCGACAAGACCGATGCGTACCGTACGTTACGGTTCGGCTTCTATGCCGTATTGCCCGAAGTCATGCAAGCCCTATTTTCCATTTCCTTACCGGAGGGATAAGATGCTGGTCGGTCTGCTCGCCCTGGCCGTAGCCGCCGCCTTCACCGGCGCCGCTGTCTATGTCAGCGTCGCGGAGCAGCCGGCGCGGCTTGGCCTCGATGACCAGGCGCTGCTGCGCGAATGGCAGCCCTCTTATAAGCGCGGGGCCGCCATGCAGGCCTCTATTGCCATGGTAGCCTGCATTCTCGGCCTGATCGCCTGGTGGCTGACCGGCGCGTCAGCCTATCTTGCCGGTGCGCTGTTCATCATTCTGCCTTGGCCATGGACGCTGCTAGTGATGATGCCGACGAACCGGATGCTGGAGGCGATGGATGTCGAGGCCCCCAATTCTCAGGCGAGGTCATTGATCGTCAGGTGGGGCGGGATGCATCTGGTCCGTGTCGCGCTGGGCGCGCTGGCGACGATCGCATTTCTATGGGCCTTGCGCCTGCCCTGAAAGCTGGTCGGCTCATGGATTTCAGTCCGCGACCGGCGGATCGCGCAGCCGCCCGAGCAACCCGGCAAGCATCCCCAGTTCCTTGGCGGAAAGCCTGTCGCCCATGAGTTCCGCGATCGAAGCGCCATAGACGGTCCAGATGCGGCGGCGCATGTCCCGACCGCTTGGCGTGATGCGTACGGTCTGGCCCCGGCCGTCGTCTGAGACGGGCAGCTTTTCGACCAGCCCATCCGCCTCGAGCCGGGCCAGAAGCCTTGAAACGCCGTACTGTGCCAAGAGAACGCGATCCATCAGCTCGAACGGTCGCAGCCCCCCCTCGCCCGCCTCCGCAAGCTCGTGCAGCACATCATACCAGGCGAGCGGCGGCAGCCTGCCGGCTTTCAGTGCACCCTCGGTCCTTTCGACCAGTTGGCGCGAGACGCGCATCAGGCGCGCCCAGGCGATGACGGCTTCGGGTGATGGTGATGTTTTCGTCATCGGGCCAGCCTAAGCGATAGATGCAATTGCATCAAGCTTGACGATCGATGCAAACGCATCCATATAGATGCAAATGCATTTATATGGAGAGAACCGATGAGACATGAAATCTGCAAGATCGCCGACATTCCGCAAACCGGCAGCCTGATTGCGCCTTTCTTCGGCCGCGAGGTCCATGTCTGGCGCAGCGGCGAGCGCATCCGCGCCGCGGCCAATATCTGCCTGCATTTCGGCGGACCGCTGGACTGCAAGGACGGCGCTTTCGTTTGCCAGTGGCATGGCGCGAAATTCGACATGGCAAGCGGCGAGCGCCTGGAAGGCCCGGCGCCGAAAGGCTCACGCCTGATGTTCCTGTCGACCCGCGTCGAGGATGGCGCGCTCAACTATGTCTGGGGAGAGTGAGATGACCGGCAGACTCACCCTCGTCAGCCATCATCTCTGCCCCTACGTCCAGCGCGCCGCGATTGCGCTTGCCGAAAAAGGCGTGCCGTTCGAGCGGGTCGATGTCGACCTCTCCAACAAACCCGACTGGTTCAAGGCGATCTCGCCGCTTGGCAGGGTGCCGCTGCTGCGCGTCCGGCACGGCAATGCGCAGGATGTGATTTTCGAATCCGCCGTCATCCTCGAACTCCTCGAGGAGACAGAGGCCAATCCCTTGCACCCGGCCGATCCGCTGGCGCGGGCCAGGCATCGCGCCTGGATCGAATTCGGCTCGGCCATCCTCAACGCCATCGGCCGCTTCTACTCCGCTGCCGACGAAGCTGCTTTCCTCGATGAAAGCAGAGGCTTGTCCGGGATGTTTGCACGTCTGGAAGCAGAATTGTCTGCAAGGCAAAGCGGTCCGTGGTTCGCCGGCGATCGATTCTCGCTGGTCGATGCCGTTTACGGGCCGGTCTTCCGCTATTTCGATACGTTCGACCGCATCGGCGATTTCGGCATCCTCGACGGCAAGCCGCTCGTCCAAGCCTGGCGCGAGGCCTTGAGCGAACGCCGGTCAGTGAAGGAAGCCGTCGGCCCGGACTATCCGCGGCGGCTGCACGCCTTCCTTCTGGCAAAGCAATCTTATCTGTCTGGGATCATCCAGCGGCAGGCCATTGCAACTCCGCAAGTCCGATCCGCCTGAACGGGTCGATCACCGTGCCGGCGACCATGGCGGCGAGGAATTGCGGCCCCGGCGGAATCCTCGCAAGCGCCGCCACCATGCGGTCGCGGACAAAGGGCAAGGCCGCGGAATCCGATTGGTAGAACGGCGTCAGCGACAGCGACAGCGCCTGGAAGACGCGCACATGCCAACGGCGCGCGCTTGCATAAGTCGCAAGCGCGCCGTCGATGCCGTTCGTCCGCGCCAGCGCATGGCTGAGCGCGGCCGCGTCGAGCAGCGCCATGTTCGCGCCTTGCCCGAGTTGCGGGCTGGTCGAATGAGCGGCGTCGCCGATGACGGCAAGCCGTCGGCCGGCCGGCAGCGTCATCGTGTGGTGGCCATAGCGGGCGAGCGAGAGCTGCTCGAAACTGTCGATCTGACTGGTGAAAACCTCGCACTCAGGCCATACCGAAACCACCCCCGCCTTCCAGGCGTCGAGCCCCTTCGCCTTCACCTGTTCGGCGTCGGCCGGCTTGAGGCTCCAGAAGAACGCCGCCATGTCTTCCGCGCCGGGCTCCGGCCGGCCGATCGGCAGCACGCCGACCATAACGCTTGCCTTGTCGTAGCGCTGCAGCAGCGCGCGTTCGTCGAAGCCGTCGCGCCAGCCGAGTGACGCCCAGAATGCCCCATAGGCGAGCGGCCGCGGCATCGCGGCATCGCCAAGATAGTGCCGCAGCTTCGAGCGCGCGCCGCTGGCATCGACGATAAGGTCGAATGGGCCGAGCCGCCTGCCGTTGCCGCAGACGAGCGTCGCGCGCTCGGCCGCCTCCAGCGTCCCGACCTCGACATTGGTTTCGATGGTGATCGCTTCGCGCAAGGCAGCACGGTAGAGCACGCCGAACAGCGCCGCCCGGTGCACCGCGAGGCCGAAGCGGCGGCCGCGCCGCGCGTCGTAGCGGACTTCGAGCACAGTGCGGCCGCTGCCGGCGTCGGTGCCGTGCAGCCGCTCGATCCGGCTGCCAAGCGAAAGAATCTCGGCGAGCAGGCCGAGATCGGCGAGCACGGTCAACCCGGTCGGCTGCAGGATGAGGCCGGAGCCGAGGGGCTTCGGCGCGTCGAAACGCTCGAAAATGGTGACCTTGTGCCCTGCCCGGTTGAGATAGAGTCCTGCCGCCAGTCCGGCCGGCCCGGCACCGGCAATCGCTATGTCGTAAGATCTGCTCATCGCCCGCCCAAGCCAAGCCGGCGCGACAATCTCCCACCAGTATCGTCAAATCAAGCTGGCGCTTTGACGCCCATCAAGTTTGGGCATCGAAAGCTGCGCGGGCCGCGCGCACCGCGTCATGGTTGAGCTCGGCCCACTGGATCAGCATCTGCAGGGGTGCGAACATCGAGCGCCCAAGATCGGTCAAGCTGTATTCCACGCTCGGCGGCTTGGTCGGAAACACTTCGCGATGAACATAACCATCGCGCTGCAGGTCGTGGAGCGTTTGTGTCAGCATGCGCTGTGAGATGTCGGGAACCAGCCGTCGCAATTCGCCAAACCGATAGGGCTTCTCGGCCAGCGCCATGACCAGCAGCGAGCTCCATTTGCCACTGATGCCCTGGATCACGTCACGGACCGGACAGTCGGCGAAATTGGCGCCGTTCGTCATGGCCTTATAGATCTCGAGCTTGGCTTTGAGATTGAAGATCTTGCTGTCCATCGCGACATCCGCTGGTCGAAATTTCGGCCGGCCGGGGTGGTTCCCTCGCCGTGCCTACCTCCCGAAAAACTGCCTTCTTTACGGCTTGAGGTCAATTCCTATTTTAGTGCTGGTCTCTTTTTGAGACTACCACAGCACCCGCCAATCGGCGCAATTCAGGAACCTCCCATGACCGAAACACTCCTCGTCACCGGTGCCTCCGGCCAGCTTGGCCGCGCCGTCATCGATCACTTGCTGGAAGCGCAGAAAATTGCGCCGGCAAACATCATCGCCGCCACGCGCAATCCCGAAAACCTCGCGGATCTCGCGGCGCGGGGCGTTACCGTCAGGGCTGCCGATTTCAACGACAAGGCCTCGCTCGAGAAGGCATTCAGCGGCGCCGACAAGGTGCTGATCATCTCGACCGGCGACCTTGACCTCAAAACCGGCCGGCGCCTGAAGCAGCATGAGACCGCGGTCGCGGCGGCCAAGGCGGCAGGCGTTTCGCATCTGCTCTACACCTCGATGCCCAATCCGGAGCCCGGCTCGCCGGTGCTGTTCGCCGGCGACCACTACGGCACCGAGCAGGCGATCAAGACGAGCGGCATCCCCTACACCATCTTCCGCAACGGCTGGTACCAGGAGAACCTGTTCATGTCGCTTCCGCATGCCATTTCGTCGGGCAAGTGGTACACGTCGGCCGCCGACGGACGCATCGCACATGGCGCGCGCGACGACATGGCGGCCGCCATTGCCGCCGGCCTCGCTTCCGGCACGAAAGAGAGCAGGATCTACACGCTGACCGGTCCGCAGGCCCATACCGTGGGCGAGATCGCCGCTCTGGTGAGCGAAGTCACCGGCAAGCCGCTGGAAGTCATCCAACTGCCGGACGAGGCGCTGACCGAAGGGGTGAAAGCGGCCGGCGTTCCCGAAGATTTCGCCCGCATCATCGTCTCCTTCGACGCCAACACCCGCGCCGGCCGCATTGCAGAGGTGACCGATGCCGTCGAAAAACTATCTGGCCGCAAGCCGCGGACGCTGAAGCAGTTCCTCGAGACGAACAAGGCTGCCCTGCTCGGCTGAAGTCTGGCGCGCCTGGGGAAGCCGTCCCCCGGCGCGCCTCACTTCGTTTTCTTGAGCAATCCGAGCCGGATCAGGCTCTCGCTGGTCGCCACAAGCGCGTCTTCGCGTGATCGCGGCGTCCAGCCGAGCAGGCGCATGGCTTTGGCGCTCGTGGCGTTTCTCGGCTTGCCCAGTTCCGTCACGATCTGGGCCGCTTGCCCGTCGAACAGGCCGACGATCCGGACCAGCCAGTCCGGCAGCTCCCTCGTCGTAATACGCGATCCTGCGTTGCCAAGCCGCGCCTTCAGCGTCCGCGCGATCTCGAGCATCGTCATGAAGTCGCCGCTGATGGCCAGGAACCGCTCGCCCCTGGCGGCGGGGTTGGTCATGGCGCGCAGATGCAGGTCGGCGACGTCGCGCACGTCGACCACGCCGAACACCATGCGCGGCAGGCCGGGCATCTCGCCATCCATCAGACGCCTGATGAAGTCCGTCGAGGTCGAATGATCCGGCCCCAGGACCGGCCCGAAGATGCCGACCGGATTGACGACCGCCAATTCCAAGGCGCCGCTTTCGCGATCGATGAAATCCCAGGCCGCACGCTCGGCCAGCGTTTTCGATTTCACGTAGGCGCTCACCTTCTGCGACAGATCGGTCCAGTTCTCTTCCGTAAACGGATGGCCGGGAACCGGTACCTGGCCATAGCCGATGGCGCCAAAGGACGAGGTGAGCACGACCCGTTCGACGCCGGCATCGCGGGCGGCGCGCAGCACGCGCAACGCCCCTTCCCTGGCCGGAACGATCAGGTCGTCCTCGTGTTTCGGCACGCCGGGCGGAAAGGGCGAAGCGACGTGCAAGACATATCGGCATCCGGCAACCGCTTCGGGCCAGCCCTTGTCGCTCATGAGATCGGCATAAGCGAAGGAAAGCGCGTCGCCCGGCTCGGCGCTGCCGACCTTCAGCATGGCAAGAACATCGGCTTCGCGCTTGGCCGAGCGCACCGTCGTGCGCACGCGGTAGCCCGCGTTCAAAAGCGATAGGATGCAATGAGCGCCAAGGAAGCCGGACCCGCCGGTCACAAGCACCAACCCGTCGCTCATGCCCCGCCTCTTTCGAAAGCAACTGCGTCTTCCATCCGCAATTGCGGGACGTCAGCCTATGCGGCGCAGTCTGTCAGATCGCGACCTGCGTGCCAATCTCCACCACGCGCCCGGTGGGAATCTGGAAATACTCCGTCGCGTCCGCCGCCGTTTTCGCCAGGCCGATGAACAGCCGGTCCTGCCAGATCGGCATGCCGGAATTGGGCGACGCCTTCAGCGAGCGCCGCGACAGGAAGAACGACGTCGTCATGATGTCGAACTTCCAGCCCTGCTTGCGGCAGATCGCCAGCGCGCGCGGGATGTTCGGCTGCTCCATGTAGCCGAAGGTCAAGGTCACGCGCATGAACAACTCGTTGACCGTCTCCAGCTTCACGCGCTCGCTGTCGGGCACCACCGGTTGCGGCGCCGTCACCACCGACAGGATGACGTTCTTTTCGTGCAGCACCTTGTAATGCTTGAGGCTGTGCATCAGCGCGGTCGGCGCGCTCAACGGATCGCTGGTCAGGAACACCGCGGTGCCGGACACCAGTTGCGGTTTCTTCTTCAGAAGGTTCCCCGCCAGGAAATCGAGCGGGATCTCGTTGCGGCGGGTCTTGTCGAACAGATAGCGGCTGCCGCGCACCCAGGTCCACATGCCAAGGATGATGGCGAAGGCGACCGCGAGCGACGCCCAACCGCCCTCGAACACCTTGACGATGTTGGAGGCGAAGAAGCCGATATCGATCAGGGCAAACACCGCGGTGAGCGCGATGGCCGGCCAGATGTTCCATTTCCAGATGCGCGTCATGACGATGAACAGCAGCGTCGTCGTCACCAGCATGTTGCCGGTCACCGAGATGCCATAGGCCGAGGCGAGCTTGCTGGATTCGCCGAAGCCGACCACGAGCATCATGACGACGAGCGCGATCAGCATGTTGACGCGCGGCATGTAGACCTGGCCGGACTGCTTTTCCGACGTATGCAGGATTTCCAGCCGCGGCAGCATGTTGAGCTGCACGGCCTGCCGGGTGAGCGAATAGGCGCCGGAGATCACCGCCTGGCTGGCGATGACCGTCGCCGCCGCCGCCAGCACCACCATCGGGATCAGCGCCCAGCCCTCGTTCATCTCGAAGAACGGATGGCCGACCGTCCCGCCCTTGGCAAGCACGAAGGCGCCCTGCCCGGCATAGTTCAAAAGCAGGCAGGGAAACACGATCGCCAGCCACGCCAGCACGATCGGCTTGCGGCCGAAATGGCCGAGGTCCGCGTAGAGCGCCTCGGCGCCGGTGACCGCCAGGAAGACGGCGCCGACCGTGACGAAAGACACATCCGGTGAATTGATGAAGAAGGCCACGATGTAATGCGGGCTTATGGCCCACAGGATTTCCGGGTCGTCGATGATGTGATTGAGACCGGACAGGCCGATCGCGAGAAACCAGACGGCGGTAACCGGGCCGAACACCAGGCCCACGCCGCCGGTGCCGAAGCGTTGCACAGCAAACAGCATCGCAAGGATCAAAAGGGTCAGCGGCACAACATAGGGCTGGAAGGCAGGCGTGACGACATTCATGCCCTCGACCGCCGACAGCACCGAGATGGCGGGCGTGATAACCGCGTCGCCGAAGAACAGCGATGCACCCACGATACCGATGCCCAGCACGATCGCCGAGCGTGTCGGGAAGGTACCGCGCGCCAGCGCCATCAATGACAGCACGCCGCCCTCGCCGCGGTTGTCGGCGCGCAACACGAACATGATGTACTTGATCGTCACCGTAATCGTGAGCGACCAGATGATCAGCGACAGCACGCCCAGAATGTCGGCGCGGTTGGCGACGTCGCCGCCCGAGGAAGCATGCAACGCTTCGCGAAACGCGTAGATCGGGCTGGTGCCGATGTCGCCATAGACCACGCCGAGCGCGCCCAGCATCAGCACCTTGGTGCTGTGCTGCTCTATTTCGGGATGGCTCGATTGGTCGACGGGTTCTGCCTCAGCACCATTGGCAAGGGCCATGGACGACACTCCGATAAAACGCGCGGTGCTCTACGCTTGCTGCGGTGCAATATCAAGTGCCCCGACGTAAGGGCTCCCATGCCGCCGACGCAGGGCTTTCAATATATGGTACGCGCGGGCTTCTTCATCCGGCGCAGATCGAGGCTGTCAGATCGCTACCTGCGTGCCGATCTCCACCACGCGCCCCGTCGGAATCTGGAAATACTCGGTCGCATCCGCGGCCGAGCGCGCCAGGCCGATGAACAGCCGGTCCTGCCAGACCGGCATGCCGGAATTGGGCGATGCCTTCAGCGAGCGCCGCGACAGGAAAAACGACGTCGTCATGATGTCGAACTTCCAGCCCTGCTTGCGGCAAATGGCCAGGGCGCGCGGAATGTTGGGCTGTTCCATGTAGCCGAAGGTCAGCGTCACCCGCATGAACAGCTCGTTGACCGTCTCCATCTTGACGCGCTCGCTGTCAGGCACCACCGGTTGCGGCGCCGTCACCACCGAGAGGATGACGTTCTTTTCGTGCAGCACCTTGTAATGTTTAAGGCTGTGCATCAGCGCGGTCGGCGCGCTCAGCGGATCGCTGGTCAGGAACACGGCGGTGCCCGAGACCAGCTGCGGTTTTTTCTTCAGCAGATTTGCCGCCAGGAAGTCGAGCGGGATCTCGTTGCGGCGCGTCTTGTCGAAAAGATAGCGGGTTCCGCGGATCCAGGTCCACATGATCAGGCCCATGAGGCAGGCGACAGTGATCGACACCCAGCCACCTTCGACGATCTTGACGACATTGGCCGAGAAGAAGCCGAGATCGATGACGCCGAACAGCATTGCCAGCGCCAAAGCAGCAGCAACCTGCCATTTCCACAGCCAGCGCATCACCACGAACAAAAGGATCGTCGTCATCAGCATCTCGCCCGTTACCGAAATGCCGTAGGCTGAAGCAAGCGCGCTCGAGCTACCGAAACCGACGACCAGGAGCATCACGCCGAGCGCGACCAGGAGATTGACCCTGGGCATATAGATCTGGCCGCTCTGCATCTCGGAGGTGTGCTGCACCTCGATGCGCGGCAGAAGGTTGAGCTGCACGGCCTGCCTTGTCAGCGAGAAGGCGCCGGAAATGACGGCCTGGCTGGCGATGACGGTGGCCGCCGTCGCCAGGCCGACCATCGGCATCAGCGCCCATTCGGGCAGCATCTGGAAGAACGGGTTGGTCGGCTTGCCGCCATGCGAAAGCACGAAGGCGCCTTGCCCGAAGTAATTCAGCAGCAGGCAAGGGAAAACGATTGCGAACCAGGCCATCACGATCGGCTTGCGGCCGAAATGACCCAGGTCGACATAAAGCGCCTCGGCACCGGTAACCGCCAGGAACACCGCGCCTACGGTGACGAAGGCGCCTGTCGGCGTGGTGGCCAGATAGTAGATCGCGTAATACGGGTTGATCGCCAGGAAGACGGATGGATCGTCGACGATGTGATAGAGGCCGGCCGCGCCGATCGCTACGAACCATGTCGCCGTCACAGGTCCGAACACCGCCGCCACTCTGCCCGTGCCGAAGCGCTGCACGGAGAAAAGCACGGCCAGAATGACCAGCGTGATCGGGACCACATAGGCATCGAGCGCCGGCGTGACCACTTCCAGGCCTTCGACCGCGGACAGCACGGAGATCGCCGGCGTGATGATCGAATCGCCGAAGAACAGCGCCGCGCCGCAAAGGCCGATCACCAGGATGAGCTTGGAACCTGGTGGGTAGGCGCTGCGCGCCAGCGACATCAGCGACAGCGTGCCGCCCTCCCCCTTGTTGTCGGCCCTGAGCACAAAGGCGACATATTTGATCGTGACGATGATGGTGAGCGCCCAGACGATCAGCGAAAGCACGCCGAGCACGTCATGGCGGGCAACCGAGCTCGACGAAGCATGCAGCGCCTCGCGGAAGGCGTAGATCGGGCTTGTGCCGATATCGCCATAAACGACGCCGAGCGCGCCAAGCATGAGAACCTTGGTGCTGTGCTGCCGCTCGGTTTCGGCATGGCCCGAACGTTCGAGGGATTCCGTCTCGCTGGTGTTGGCTAGCACCGTAAACCCCACTTCACCGGATTCGCCACGCTCCGGGGTCGCCGCATCGCGCGGGACACACAAAGACTGCCGAAACTACGCAAGGCGCCCTACCATCCGCAGGCCTTCAAGAACCGTCCGATCGTGCCGGCCATGCCATACTCCAGCGCATCGGCTGTCAACCCATGTCCGATCGATACTTCGGCCAATGCCGGAATACGCTTGGCCAATGCCGGCAGGTTCTTCACGGTCAGATCGTGGCCGGCATTGACGCCAAGCCCGGCCGCGAATGCGGCGTCAGCGGTTTTTCCCAATCTTTCCAGCTCCTTGGCCGCCTTTGCGGAATCGGAATGGAAGCCGCCATAGGGACCGGTATAGAGTTCGATGCGGTCGGCGCCGGTATCGCGAGCCGCGTTCACCCCATCCGGATCGGCGTCGGAAAACAGCGACACGCGGAACCCGCCCTTCTTCAGCCGCTTGACGATCGGTGTGAGGAACGCCGCCTGGGCGGCGAAGTTCCAGCCATGGTCCGAGGTTGCCTGCGCCGGGTCGTCCGGCACCAGCGTCACCTGCTCGGGCTGATGCTTCTCGACAAGCGCCAGGAAGTCCTCGGTCGGATAGCCCTCTATGTTGAATTCCGCGCTAGGAAATTCGTCGTCTATCAGCGCCCTGATCTCCGGCAGGTCGGAATGCCTGGTATGCCGCTCGTCGGGCCTTGGGTGCACCGTCAGCCCATGCGCGCCGGCGGCAAGGGCGATGCGGCCAAGTCCGGTGACGCTCGGCCATGGCAGGTCGCGGCGGTTGCGCAGCATGGCAACGGCGTTGAGGTTGACCGAAAGCTTGGCGGGCATGAACTGGGTCCAGTGGATCGGCGGGCATCTATAACGCCTTTAAGGGGAACAGATAGAGGGTTTCGGGTGTTCCAGGGGATAGATGGAGGCTAACACAAGGATTTGCCAGTGAATTTCCTCGAGGCCGTGCCGGCGATCCGCCGCATCGAAACCAACCGCGACGCGCTTTTCGCCATTGACGTCGTCGGCGATGTCTCGCCGGCCGATGCGGAAAATCTGTTCGGCCTGCTGGAGGCCGCCTACGCGCTGCATCCGAGGATCGACGTGCTGGTCAGGCTGACCGACGAGGAAAGCGTGGACTGGGCCAATATCTCGCAGGACACGCTTCGCCAGGGCGTAGCCGACGCAATGCAACATGTCGTGCGCTGCGCGGCCATCGGCGAGCCGAGCTGGGCTTCTCTCGTCACGGGCATTTTCCCCAAGGCGCTGTCCTTCGAATTCAGGCGCTTCGATGTCGACGATGAGGAAGCCGCCTGGCAGTGGCTTGGTGCAAGGCCGACATGATATTCGCGGACGTCAGCGCACCACCGTCAGCCGCTCGGCGGCGCGGGTGATGGCGGTATAGAGCCAGCGCTGCCGGGTCTCCTTGAAGGCCCAGCTCTCGTCGAACAGCACGACATCGTTCCACTGCGAGCCCTGCGCCTTGTGCACGGTCAGCGCATAGCCATAGTCGAAATCGTCGAAGCGCTTCTTCTGCTGCCAGGGAATCTCGGCATCCGGGTCCTCGAACGCCGCCTTGAGCAGCTTGATCTTGGCAACGCCGCGGTCGGGATCGTCCTCTTCCGGCGAGACCAGAAGGTTGATGCCGGGCTTCACCGTCTCGCGCGACGAGGTCATCACCTTCCACAGCGAACCATTGAGCAGCCCCTTGGCCGGATCGTTGCGCAGGCAGACCAGCTTGTCGCCCGCCTGCGGGAAGTCCGCGTTGAATCCCTTCAACTCGCGCAGCCTTTGATTGTAGCGCCGGCGCGTTCGGTTGGTCCCGACCAGCACCTGGTCGGCCTTGAGCACCAGCTCCTGGTTGACGCCTTCCCTGCCGATCACCTGCGCCGTGCCGTAGTCGCCATGCATGAATTCCCGGCCCTCGCGCACGTCGAGCGCCAGCCGGATGATGGGATTGTCGCGCGCCTGGCGGTGGATCTCGGTCAACAGCACGTCCGGTTCGTGTTCGGTGAAGAAGCCGCCGCCCGAGATCGGCGGCAGCTGCGCCGGATCGCCCAGCACCAGGATCGGCGTGCCAAAACTCTGCAGGTCGCGGCCGAGCTGCTCGTCGACCATCGAGCATTCGTCGATGACGACGAGCTTGGCGCGCGAAATCGGGCTTTGCCGGTTGAGCGAAAAGGTCGGCGACATCGATGTCTTGCCGGTCACCTCGTCTTCGACCGATTCCTCACCCTTCGGCCTATAGATCAGCGAATGGATGGTGCGGGCGTTGGTCGCGCCCTTGGAACGCAGCACCTGCGCCGCCTTACCCGTGAAGGCGGCGAACTGCACCTGCCCGTCGACATGCTCGGCGAAATAGCGCGCCAGCGTCGTCTTGCCGGTGCCGGCATAGCCGAACAGCCGAAAGACCTGCGGCCGGCCCTCTTTGAGCCAGCGCCCGACCGCCTTCAGAGCCTCATCCTGCTGGGGAGAAAATTCCATCAGTGCGACAGACCGGATTCGCAAGCGAAAGACAAGGTTGGCCGCCATATCGACCGTTGTCGGCTGCGGGCGCTCACGCTTCCGACAACCCAGGCTATCAGCCGTAAATAAGAACGTAAAGAGAACAAAAGGCCAATGCCGTGGGCGCAACCCAGTCCAGCGAGTGCAAGTCAGCCGTAGGCAGCCACTGCCGGGGGCGGGGGTGGATCACGGTCAGCCGTCGGAACGGGCGCGTAGTGGTCGAACTGCATCGTGTAGGTCGCGCGGTCCCGGCTCATCGAGCGCAGGTTGTCGAAGTACTTGAACATGGTGGCCAGCGGCACCATCGCGTTGACGACGATGGCTTCGCCGCGGCTTATCCGACTCTTGACCAGACCGCGGCGGCCGTGCAGGTCGCCGATAACGCTGATGACGTAGATTTCCGGCGTCACCACCTTGACCTTCATGATCGGTTCGAGCAGTTGCACGCCAAGTTTGGGCAGGGCTTCCTTGAAGCAGGCGCGGCCGGCGACCTCGAAGGCCAAGGCCGAAGAGTCGGTATCGTGAGAAGCCCCATCAACCAACGACGCCTTGACTCCGATCATCGGAAACCCGGCGAAGGGACCTGAGACCAGGATGCTGCGCACCCCTTTTTCGACTGCGGTGGCATATTCGTCCGCAACCGCGCCACCAGGAACCTTCGACGAGAATGCGAATTCCGGACTGTGCCCGTTCGGCTCGAACAGGATCTTGACGCGGGCGAACTGTCCTTGGCCGCCGAACTGCTTCTTATGCGTGTAGTCTTGCTCGCGGGCGTAGGTAATCGTCTCACGATAGGCCACCTGCGGAGCCCAGACCTTGAACGCGACTTCGAACTCAGTGAGCAGGCGATGGACGATGACGTCGAGGTCGAGTTCGGTCATCGCGGCCATGATCGTCTGGCCAGCTTCCTCGTCCCATTTCACTTCAAAGTCAGGCTGCTCCTCCGACAGTGTCGACAAGGCAGCGCGAAGCTTCTGCTCGTCGGCCGTGGACTTTGGCTCGATCACGATTTGCAGCAACGGCCATGGTGCGGCAGGTTTTTCCATAGTGACCGCACGGTTGCAGGCTGCTCCGATATTTGCAACCGAATATCGGGCCGAAATCCAGACTGAGATAACAGAAGCCTAAACTTGTCCCAGTGGCTGGCAAGTCGCGATCAGAGCCCCGGATCATTCTCCAGCAGGATCGGCTTGCCGTGCGGCGTCGCATGGGCGGCGCGCTCCCACGCGGCGGCGAGTTCATCGACCTCGCCCTTGCGGGCGACACCCTTCCTGGACAAAAGCTTCTCCAGCGCCGCCAGCCAATGCTCGTAATAATCGTGGCCGTCCCTTGCCGCGCCCGGCTGCTTCACCTCGGCGGACAAGGCCTCCGCCCACTCGCTCCACGAAAACAGGCCTTTTCCGTGCAGCGCGACAGTCAGCGCGAAGGCTTCAGCCTGCCACGGCTCGGCAAAGACCGGCTCGTCGAAGCCCGCAGGCAATGCGCCGTCATGCCGGCTCAAGATAGCTCTCCCAGGCGTCGATCGAAACGCTGAGCGTCGGATCGGCGCCCTCGCCCCAGATCTCCGGCCCCTCGAACACCACCGTGTAGACCCATTGCGGGTTCTCGCCCTTGCCATGCGCATTGCTGTCGGGGAAGACGAAGCCGCCGCGAACGGCATCGATCGTCCCGCTTTTGCCGCGCGCATAACGTGGGAGGCGCGTATGGCCGGTCGGGTTGAAATTCTTCGTCCGCACCTGGTCGCCCGCCTGGAACCGAGCCGGCGTGGCAATCGGCCGGTCGCATGGCCCGCCCTTGGCGAGTACCGCCGGCACGTCCGCCGCCTTCAGCACTCTTTTCGGCGTCGCGGCGGCATCGACCGCCTTGCCGGCGGCAAGGTCGCGCTCGCTGACGAAGCCATGGCGCTTCAGCAGCGCCTCCAGCGCCTTGATCCAGATCTGGTAGTAGCTCGACGAATAATAATCGGCGGGATGCAGCGATTCCCGCGCATGCCGGCTCTCGTCGATGTTCCAGGCCCCCATGCCGCCTGCGGTGAGCGTGACGCCGAGCGCCCGCCTTTCCCATGCGGCGTGGAAATAAGGCTCGTCCGTCTCGGGCGCGACCGGTCCGAACCCCATCTGCCCGCCAAGATCCTGCGGCCCGTTCATGCGGGTTCCTTCGCGACCGCCGTGCCGATCATCGCATCGCGGCTTACCAGCCCGGCGAGCTGTTCCTCGCTCCAGCCTTCCGTGTCCTTGGGCCGAATCGGCACCACGAGGTAGCGAAGCTCGGCCGTCGAATCCCAGACACGGATCTTCATCTCCGCCGGCAGCGTCAGCCCGAACTCCTCAAGCACGCCGCGCGGATCGATCACCGCCCGCGAACGGTAGGGCGGCGCCTTGTACCAGACCGGCGGCAGGCCGAGCACCGACCACGGATAGCAGGAGCAGAGCGTGCAGACGACGAGGTTATGCGTCTCATCGGTGTTGAATACGGCCTGCATGTGCTCGCCCTGGCGGCCGGTATAGGAGAGCGATCCGATCGCCGCGGTCGCGTCGCGCTTCAGCCAATCGGCGTAAGCCGGATCGCTCCAGGCCTTTGCCACCACCCGCGCACCGTTGCGCGGACCGATCTTGGTCTCATAGGTGTCGACGATGACGTCGATGGCCGCGGGATCGATCAGGCCCTTTTGCGTCAAAATCGTCTCAAGCGCGCGCACGCGCGCCGCGAACGGATCGAGCTCGTTGTCGTGGTCATGATCGTGGGCCATGTCACGAGGTTACGATTGCCCACACCGCGCCGCAAGCATGACGGCTTGGGCCAGAGCCGCCGCCTACTCGGCAGCGGTCTTTTGCGGGATATCGTCGTTGGTATCGAACAGCGAGGCTTGCTCGCCGCTTTCCACCACATGCAGCGCCGGCCTGCTCTTCTTCGAGAAGAAGCCGAGCAGCCAGCCGGAGAAATTCTCGAAATAGACGTAGATCACCGGCGTGACGAACAGCGTCAGCGCCTGCGAGGCGAGCAGGCCGCCGACCACCGCGACGCCGAGCGGCTGGCGCAGCTCGGCGCTGGCGCCGGTGCCGAGCGCGATCGGGAACGTACCCATCAACGCGGCAAGCGTCGTCATCATGATCGGCCGGAAACGCATCAGGCAGGCCTTGTGGATGGACTCCTTCGCCGACATGCCTTGACGCCTCAGCTCCAGCGCGACGTCGACCATCATGATGCCGTTCTTCTTGACGATGCCGATCAGCATCAGGATGCCGATCACCGCGATAACCGACAGGTCCATGCCGGCGAAGCGCAGCGCCACCACCGCGCCCAGCACCGCCGACGGCAGGCCGGTGAGGATGGTAAGCGGGTGGATGAAGCTCTCATAGAGCATGCCGAGCACGATGTAGATCGTCAGGATCGCGCCGCCGATCAGGAAGCCCTGGTTGGCAAGCGAATCCTGGAAGGTCTTGGCCGTACCGGCAAAGCTCGTCGAGATCTCCTTCGGCATGCCGATCTGCTCTTTGAGCTGCTCGATGCGGGTCACCGTGTCGCCGAGCGACACGCCCTGCGGCAGATTGTAGGAAACCGTCACCGCCGGAAGCTGGCCGAGCTGATTGACCGTCAGCGCGCCGGCCGTGCGGTCGACATGCGCGAAGGCGCCGAGAGGCACCAGGCTGCCGCTGGACGTCCGCATCTGGATGGCCAGCATTCGCTCCGGCGACCAGTTGATCTTGGGATCGAGCTCGGTGATCACCTCATAGCTGTCGGCCGAACCGAAGATCGTCGAAACCTGATCGGTGCCGAAGCCGCCATAGAGGGCCGAACGCAGCGTGTCGGTATCGATGCCGAGCTGGGCGGCCTTGTCGCGGTCTATCACCAGCGAGGCCTGCAATGCGTTGTTCTGCAGGTCGCTGGTGACGTCGGTGAAGATCGTGTGGTCCGCGGCCATCGCGTCGTCCAGCTTCTGCGCCCAGATGTCGGTCTGGCCGGTATCCAGGCCCTGCACCACGAGCTGATAGGCGCTGGCCGACGACCGTGAGCCCAGCCTGAGATTCTGCACCGGCTGCATATAGGCTTCGATGCCAGCCACATTCGAAAGTTGCCGCCTCAGGTCGGACTGGACCTTCTCGATGTCGGGGCGCTGGCTCTTGTCCTTCAGCTGCACATAGAGCCGGCCCTGGTTGAGCGCGCTTTGGCTGCCGCCCACCGACCACGCGACATGCGTCACATAGGGAGAATGGGAGAATACATCGGCGACCTTGCCCTGCAGCTTGACCATGGCGTCGAAGGAGATGTCCTGGCGCGCAAGCGTGGTCACCGAGATCTGGCTGATATCCTCCTGCGGAAAGAAGCCCTTCGGCGAAACCTGGATCAGCCACACCGAGGCCGCCGCGGTTGCGACGAAGACGAGGAACACCAGGAAGGTGTTTCGCAGGCAGAAGCCCAGGATCCGGTCGTAGCCGCGCGTGATGAAATCCGGCTTGTGACCGGGGGCATGCTTTTCGCGATCGGCCTTGCTCACCGACAGCAGGCGCGAGCAGAGCATTGGCGTCAGCGTCAGCGACACGAACATCGAGGCCAGGATGGCGACGGTCACCACGACCGCGAATTCGTTGAAGATGCGGCCGATGACGCCGCCCATCAGCAGCACCGGGATGAACACCGCCACCAGCGAGATCGAGATCGAGATGATGGTGAAGCCGATTTCGCGCGCGCCCTTCAGCGAGGCGTCGAAGGCCGACAGCCCGTCTTCTTCCATGTGGCGGAAGATGTTTTCCAGCATGACGATGGCGTCGTCGACGACAAGGCCGACGGCAAGCGTCAGGCCCATCAGCGAGATGTTGTCGATCGAAAAGCCGAACAGGAACATCGCGCCGAGCGTGGCGATCAGCGAGATCGGCACCGCCACGGCCGGAATGATCGTCGCCGTCACCCGCCGCAGGAACACGAAGATCACCATCACCACCAAGGCGATGGTCAGGAGCAGCGTGAACTGGACGTCGTCGACGGCTTGCCGGATCGAGGTCGAGCGGTCGTTGAGCAGCTTGATGCTGGCCGCCCCCGGCATCTGGTCCTGGAAGGATGGCAGCATCGCCTTGACCTTGTCGACCACCTCGACGGTGTTGGCGTCGGGCTGGCGCTGGACCGCGAGGATGATGGCGCGCGTGCCGTCATACCAGCTTGCCGTCGTCGTGGTCTCGACCGAGTCGACGACGCGCGTCACCTCGCCCAGCCGCACCGGGTGACCATTCTTGGTGGCGATGATCAGGTTGGAGAAGCCAGCGGCGTTGTCGAGCTGTGTGTTGGCGGTGATGGTCAGCTGCTGCTTGTTGTTCTGCAGGACGCCGAGCGGCGTGTTGCTGTTGGCCGAAGCGATCGCAGCCTGCAGCTGATCGATCGAGATGCCGCGCGCGGCCAGCGCGGTCGGATCGATCTGGATGCGCACGGCATATTTCTGCTGGCCGTAAATCGAGACCTGGGCCACACCGTCGATGGTCGACAGAGAAGGTGAAATGACGTTTTCGGCGAAGGCGTCGAGATCGGTCAGCGGGACCGTGTCGCTGACCAGCGACATCAGAAGGATCGGCGCGTCGGCCGGATTGACCTTGCGATAGCTCGGCGGCGCCGTCATTTCCGGCGGCAGCGATTTTTGCGTGCGCGCGATCGCCGCCTGGACGTCCGCCGCCGCCGCGTCGATGTCGCGGTTGAGCACGAACTGGATGGCGATCGAAGTCTGGCCGAGCGAATTGGTGGTCGAAATCGAATCGATGCCGGCGATCGTCGCGAATTGCTTGATCAGCGGCGTCGCCACCGATGTCGCCATCGTCTCCGGCGAGGCGCCGGGCAAGCTGGCCGAGACGTTGACCACCGGAAATTCGGCGCTGGGCAGCGCCGCCACCGGCAGGAACTTGTAGGCAAAGATGCCGCCCAGAATGAGGGCGAACGACATCAGAAGGGTGGCGACGGGCTTGCGGATGCAGAATTCGGAGATCATTGGCTCGCCCCGCCGGCCTTGTCGGCCTCCGCGACCTTGGGCGATGCCTGATCAGTGGATCCGGCCACGGCTTTGCCTTCGTGCACCGCCGCGCCGTTCTTCAATCGCGTCTGGCCTTCGACGACGACCTTGTCGCCGCTCTTGAGACCATCGCTGATGGCGCTGTTCTGGCCCTCGGTCAGCGCCACCTGCACCGGCCGCATCTCGACGGTGTTGTCCGGCTTGACCACATAGACGAACGGGCCCTTCTGGCTGGGTTGCACCGCGACCGTCGGAACCGAGGTCATCTGCGGCATCGTGCCGGCCTCAAGCACCACGTTCACATATTGCCCGGGCCACAGCGAAAGATCTGGATTGGGTATGCTCGCCCGCGTGGCGATGGTGCCGGAGGCAGTATCGACGCTGGAATCGACGAAATCGAGCGTGCCCTTGCCGATCGGCGTGGGATCGCCGTCCTTGGTCAGCGTCACGTCGCCTTGCTGCGGGTCGGCGAGCGCCTTGTGCAACAAGGCAAGGTTGCTCTCGGGCAGTGTGAAGTTCACCTGCAGCGGGTCTATCTGCGTGATGGTGACCAGCGGCGTCGAACTGCTCGAGTTGCCGTTGCTGGTGGTGACGAGATCGCCCACCGAGACGTTGACGGCGCCGAGCCGGCCCGCGATCGGCGCCGTAATCGTCGCGTAGCTCAATTGCACGGTGTCGGCATCGATGGTCGCCTTGTCGGCGTCGATGGTGGCGGCCGCGGCCTTCTGCGCCGCCAGCGCCTGATCGTAGGTCTGCTGCGTGCCGGCCTGCTTGGCGACGAGGTCCTTGGCGCGCTGCAGGTCGGCCTGGGCGCTCACCAGCATTGCCTGGTCCTTGGTGAGCGTCGCCTGGTCCTTGGCGAGTTGCGCCTTCAGCGCGCGGTCGTCGAGCGAGATGAGAAGATCACCGGCCTTGACCATCTGCCCGTCCTTGACCGCGATCGACACGATCTGGCTGGAAACACGGGCATTGATGCTGACCACCGCCGGCGACGAGACGAAGCCGATGGCATAGCGGCGTATCGGGAAATCGGCGGTCGTCGCGGTCGCCGACACGATCGACGCCGAACGCCCGCTGCCGCCTTTCGCATTATCCGATGCACTGGCTGTCTTGTCACCGCTGGCCGTCTTGTCCGCGGCGGCAGCGCCAGCCTGCTTGCCCGAAATGAGCTCCTGGACCTTGGCCAACGTCGTGGGCGAAAAATAGAGCCCGGCGCCCGCCAGACAGGCGACCGCTACAACTGCAAAGGCGATTTTTCCGCGCATCGACAAATAAGCCCTCTACCCGACACGCCGATCCCGGTGGTCCATCTTAGCTCGATTCACGGCCCTTCGCCGCGATTTTCGCCGAATAGATAGGACAAGGCTTTGGCGGAAAAGGGCCAAAACGCGGGATTACGAAGATTTAATGTGCAGTGCACAAATGTTAGGCAGCCGGCAAACGAGGTCGCGAGCAGCTCTGCGGCCCATCGGAAAGGCTGTCTAGATGTGTTGAGATTCAGGTCAGGCCGGCCTCACCTGAATATCGATACACCTAACGGAGCATCGGCCACAGCGTCGCCGCCAGCAGCACGCCCATGGCAATGTTGAACCATTTCAGCCGCACCGGATCCGACAGGAAGCCGCGCAGCGCCGTGCCAAAGCCGGCCCACACCGAAACGCTGGGCAGGTTGACGATGGTAAAGGCGATCGAGATCAGCGCCACCGAGACGAACGGGTGATCGGAATTGGTGTAGACGGCCATGGCGGTGATGGCCATCACCCATGCCTTGGGGTTGACCCACTGGAACGCAGCGGCGTCGATGAAGCGCATTGGCCGCCCCTGCGCCCCTTTTCCGTCGCTTATCGAGCGCGACATGGCGATCTTCCAGGCGAGGTAGAGCAGGTAGGCGGCGCCCGCGATCTTCAGCGCCGTATGCAGCGCCGGAAACGCCGTCAGCACCGCGCCGAGCCCGAAGCCGACGGCGAGCAGCAGGACCAGAAAGCCGATGCTGATGCCCAGCATGTGCGGAACCGTCCTGGCGATGCCGAAATTGACGCCGGAAGCGAGCAGCATGAGGTTGTTCGGTCCCGGCGTGATCGACGTCACGAAGGCGTAGACCAGCAGGGCAAGGAATGCGTCGAGCGACATGTTATCCTCCCCGATATGTCAGCCTTACTGTCTTTTTTAGCACATGCGCAAAAGCCAGAAACAGGCAACCGCCGGGCCAAAGCTGAAAACAGGATGGTCGTCCTGTTCACATCCCCTGCGGGCCGCGGTTCATCGCCGCCACCCCGGTGCGGCAGATCTCGACCAGGCCGAGCGGCTTCATGATGGCGATGAACTGGTCGAGCTTGGACCCCTTGCCGGTGATCTCGAAGATGAAATGCTCGGTGTTGGCGTCGATGACCGAGGCGCGGAAAGCATCCGCAAGGCGAAGCGCCTCGACCCGGGCGTCGCCGGTGCCGGCGACCTTGACCAGCGCGAGTTCGCGTTCCAGCGGCCGCTCCTGCCCAAGCTCATGCGAGCGCACGGTCAGATCGACCACCCTGTGCACCGGCACGATGCGTTCGAGCTGGTGCTTGATCTGCTCCATCACGTGCGGCGTGCCGCGCGTCACGATGGTGATGCGCGACAGATGCCGTTCGTGCTCGGTCTCGGAAACGGTAAGGCTCTCGATGTTGTAGCCGCGACCGGAAAACAGGCCGATGACGCGGGCAAGCACGCCCGGCTCGTTGTCGACCAGCACGGAGAGCGTATGCGTTTCCGGCTTCTCGGTTTCCTTGGCGATGAAATAGGCGGAGCCGGTCGGTTGAAGGTGCTGTGCGTTCATAAGGTGAATCTCGATTTCAGACTTTTGAGCTAATTCTCTGTTTGCGCACGGCTTTCTCGCGACAGCCCCGCCTTTGTGGCTGCCTACACCAGTTCCCTGCCCTTGGCGTCGATGGCGTTGGCCACCGCCTCGTCGGTCGCCTCGCCCGGCAGGAGCATCTCGTTGTGCGCCTTGCCCGACGGGATCATCGGGAAGCAGTTGGCCAAGGTCGCCACGCGGCAGTCGAACAGCACCGGCTTCTTCACCGAGATCATCTCCTTGATCGCGTCGTCGAGCTCGTCCGGCTTGTCGCAGCGTATGCCATGGCCGCCATAGGCCTCGGCCAGCTTGACGAAGTCCGGCATCGCTTCGGTGTAGGAATGCGACAGCCGGTTGCCGTGCAGCAGCTGCTGCCACTGCCGCACCATGCCCATATACTGGTTGTTCAGGATGAAGATCTTGATCGGCGCATTGTACTGCACCGCCGTGCTCATCTCCTGCATCGTCATCTGCACCGAGGCGTCGCCGGCGATGTCGACGACCAGCGCATCCGGATGCGCGATCTGCACACCGAGCGCGGCCGGCAGGCCGTAACCCATGGTGCCCAGGCCGCCCGACGTCATCCAGCGGTTCGGCTTGTCGAAATGATAGTGCTGCGCCGCCCACATCTGGTGCTGGCCGACCTCGGTGGTGATGTAGGTGTCCTTGTCCTTGGTCAGCTCGTAGAGCCGCTGGATCGCGTATTGCGGCATGATCACGTCGTTGTTCATCTTGTAGGCGAGCGAGTCCCGCGCGCGCCATTTCGCGATCTGCTCCCACCATGGATAGAGCGCCTTCTTGTCGGTCTTGGCGGTCGCCCGCCACAGTCGCACCAGGTCCTCCAGCACCCGGCCGACGTCGCCGATGATCGGCACGTCGGTGTGAACGTTCTTGTTGATCGAGGACGGATCGATGTCGATGTGGATCTTCTTCGAGCTCGGCGAGAACGCGTTGAGACGGCCGGTGATGCGGTCGTCGAAGCGCGCGCCGATGCAGATCATCACGTCGCAGTCATGCATGGCCATGTTGGCTTCATAGGTGCCGTGCATGCCGAGCATGCCAACCCAGTTCTTGCCCGACGCCGGATAGGCGCCGAGCCCCATCAGCGTCGAGGTGATCGGGAAACCGGTGAGGTCGACCAGCTCGCGCAGCAAGTGGCTCGCTTCCGGACCGGAATTGATGACGCCGCCGCCCGAATAGATGATGGGCTTCTTGGCGGCTGCCATCAACTCGACGGCGGCCTTCACCTTCTCCAGGTCGCCCTGGACCTTGGGTTGATAGCTGGTGCGCGGCGCCGTCTGCGGCGGCACATAAATGCCCTTGGCGAACTGCACGTCCTTGGGAATGTCGACCACGACCGGGCCGGGACGGCCGGTGGTCGCGACATGGAAAGCCTCATGGATGGTGGCGGCGAGTTGGTTGACGTCCTTCACCAGCCAGTTGTGCTTGGTGCAGGGCCGCGTGATACCGACGGTGTCGCATTCCTGGAACGCGTCGGAGCCGATCAGCGATGTCGGCACCTGGCCGGTGAGGCAGACCAGCGGAATGGAATCCATCAGCGCGTCCTGCAGCGGCGTCACCGCATTGGTGGCGCCGGGACCGGACGTCACCAGCATGACGCCCGCCTTGCCGGTCGAACGGGCATAGCCTTCGGCGGCATGGCCGGCACCCTGCTCGTGCCGGACCAGGATGTGCTCGACATCGTCTTGTTGAAAAATTTCATCATAAATTGGGAGAACGGCGCCGCCCGGATAGCCGAAGACATGCTTGACGCCGTTGTCCTTCAGCGCTTGCACCACCATTTCGGCGCCTGTCATTTCGCGCCGCTCGTTCTGTCCGTTGCTCATCGGTCTGGTCCCGTACTGTCCGCCATCTGGCGATTTGCTGGTCGTTTAGTCGTGTTTCAGGCAATAAAAAAGGCCCCCGAGGGAGCCTGTGTGATGCGCATGGGAGGTTTTCGCCCGGCGGTTACACCGCCTTGCCCACACGCCTGCCTACGAGAATGAGTGCCGTTTTCATGGGCGCGGACAATAAAGGCGAAAACGCGGGCTCGTCAATGGGGTCCAGCGCGAATTCACCCGCCTGTGAGAACGACATCGGCGCGCGCTCCCATCCCACAGCTACCATAGTACAGTTGAGCGTCCCTCTCCGACGCACCACTATGCGCTGGCAGAGGACGTGCGAGGAGGACGCAGGGCTGGCGAACGAGAGCATATCCGCGAGATCGAGCAGGTGCTGTCCGGCGCGCGATCGGCCCGCGACGACATCGTCGTTCAATCCTGGATGCGCTGCATCGACACGCATCGGCTCGATCGGCTCGGCCGATCGAAATCTACATTGCCCTAACAGATTGATTTCATTGTAATCCTTGATGAACGTCACGATTGGCACGCCGCTTGCTGCTCATGACGGACTCTAGCAAGTGGAGGAGAACAAATGCTCGAGAGAACACCCACCACCAAGGCGCAGGCGCTGCTCGACAAGTTCGGCAAGGCATTGGAAGCCGGCGACATCGACAGCGCCGTCAACTGCTTCCAGGCCGATTGCTACTGGCGCGACCTCGTCACCTTCACCTGGAACCTGAAGACGATGGAAGGCCGCGACCAGATCCGCGACATGCTGCAGGCGACGCTGGCCAGCACCAAGCCGACCGGTTGGGCGGTGGCCAAGGGCGAGGAAGCGAACGAGGACGGCGGCGTCATCACCGCCTGGATCACTTTCGAGACCGGCGTGGCGCGCGGCTTTGGCCTCGTGCGGTTCAAGGGCGACCTGATCTGGACCCTGCTCACGACGATGGCGGAGTTGAAAGACCATGAGGAGAAGGCGGGCTTCACCCGCCCCCTCGGCGCCAAGCATGGCCACGGCAAGGACCGCAAGACGTGGCGTGAAGAGCGCGACGACGAGATCGCCGAGCTCGGCCACTCCCGACAGCCCTATGTCGTCATCATCGGCGGCGGCCAGGGCGGAATCGCTCTTGGAGCTAGGCTGAAACAACTAGGCGTGCCGGCCATCATCATCGAGAAGAACGAACGCCCAGGCGATTCCTGGCGCAGACGCTACAAGTCGCTCTGCCTGCACGACCCGGTCTGGTACGATCACCTGCCCTATATCGACTTTCCGAAGAACTGGCCGGTCTTCGCGCCGAAGGACAAGATCGGCGACTGGTTGGAAATGTACACCAAGGTGATGGAGCTCAACTATTGGAGCTCCACTACGGCGAAATCCGCCAAATACGACGACAAGGCCAAGGAATGGACGATCGTCGTCGAGCGCGACGGCAAGGAGATCACGCTCAAGCCCAAGCAGCTTGTGCTGGCGACCGGCATGTCGGGCAAGGCAAACTGGCCGAGATACAAGGGCCAGGATATCTTCAAGGGCGAGCAGCAGCATTCATCGACCCATCCCGGCCCGGATAAATACCGCGGCAAGAAGGTGGTGGTCATCGGCTCCAACAACTCGGCGCACGACATCTGCGCGGCGCTGTGGGAAGGCGGCGCCGACGTGACCATGGTGCAGCGATCCTCCACGCACATCGTGAAATCCGACACGCTGATGGATATCGGCCTCGGCGCCCTCTACTCCGAGCAGGCGGTCGAGAACGGCATGACGACGCGCAAGGCCGACATGATCTTCGCTTCGCTCCCCTACCGCATCCTGCACGAGTTCCAGATCCCGCTCTACGAGCAGATGAAGGAGCGCGACGCGAAATTCTACGACGACCTGGAAAAGGCCGGCTTCATGCTCGACTGGGGCGACGACGGCTCGGGCCTGTTCATGAAATACCTGCGACGCGGCTCCGGCTACTACATCGATGTCGGCGCCTGCGACCTCGTCATCGACGGGTCGATCAAGCTGAAGAGCGGACCGGGCGCCGCGGTGCAGGAACTCACCGAAACCGGCGTGAAATTCGTCGACGGCACGGAATTGCCGGCCGACCTGGTGATCTATGCGACCGGCTATGGCTCGATGAACGGCTGGGCCGCGGACCTCATCTCACAGGACGTCGCCGACAAGGTCGGCAAGGTTTGGGGTTTGGGTTCCAGCACCACCAAGGACCCCGGCCCTTGGGAAGGCGAGCAGCGCAACATGTGGAAGCCGACGCAGCAGCAAGCGCTGTGGTTCCACGGCGGCAACCTGCACCAGTCTCGGCACTACTCGCAGTACCTGTCGCTGCAGCTCAAAGCCAGGCAGGTCGGCTTGCCGACGCCTGTCTATGGGCTGCAGGAGGTCTATCACAAGGGATAGCTGCCCGCCCGTGCAAAAGACCCGCGCGGCGTCTCCGCCGCGGGTTTCAGTTCAGGCCCTGAGCACCACGCCCCTCGCCTTGGCCCAACGCTCGACAACCTTGCGCTCCTCCGGCAAGGCCAGACGGTTGCCGAAGCCGCGGACCTGGACCGCGCGGTTCTGCGGATCGAGCTCGATCGTCAGGAGCCGCTCGATCTTGCCCAGCGCGATGCGCCGCAGCACCCAGATCGAGGCGTTGCCGGCGATACATTTGGCCGCGTATGTCGAAACGCAGTGATGCATCGCGCGGCTCTCGGCGACCAGGTCCTCGGCGGTCTTCAACTGCCGAACGAAGAAACGCTCGCCGCGCACCTTCGCTTCCTTGGCCGATGGCTGCCATTCCCAGTCCTCCAGGCGCGAGCCGTCCCAGGCACCGCGCTCGGCCGGCGTTCCGGCGCCTCGCTGGTTGCGTCCGGCGGCGCGCCGGCGCATGGCCTCGATGCGCTCGATCGCGGCGATGTCGCGATGCCAGTTCAACATCTGCCGGCGCAGCGAGGCAAGCGTGCGCCCCTTCAGGCTGTAGGCCGCATCACGCTGATGCATGGCGCCGATGTAATCGCACAGATCGTCGATCTCCTCCTTCGAGGCGGAATATCCGCAGAAGAAGCGAGCCACCTCGCGCCAGAATGCCAACTCGTGGCGCGGCGTGCGCGCGATCTTGGTACGCGCAAGCCGAGCCGCCAATCCCTGGTCATCCGTGTAGGACCGGGCGATCGCCAGCCAGAACGCCTCGGCGAAACCAAAATCGCCGGAGACATTCAGGAAGCAATGCACCTCCTTGCGCGACAGCCATGCGTTGGCGCCCGCCTTATAGAGCGAGTGGCCACGCGCCACCGTCACATACCAGGCCTTGCGGAACGCAATCTCGTTGGCGTCCAGGCCGGTGCTGTCCAACCAGACGCTCTCGAGCGCGGCCGAAACTGGATAACGCGCATAGAGATGGCGCGCCGCGGCCAGCCGCAGGCGCGCGCGGTCGCGCGTCTTCAGCTTCGGGCGCCACTGCGCGCCGTCGCGGATCGCCATGCCCGCAAAGCCCGAGCGTGCATCGTCCAGCGCCCGCTCGAAATCCGGAACGGGACGCGTGGCGGCGAAAACCTGCCGCAGCCTTGCATCATAAGCTTCAATGCGTTCGCGCTCGGCGTCCTGCCTGCGCTGGATCATGGACCTTGCCATGGCCGTTCTTCCCTATTGGAACCCTGTCAGCCGCGCGCATTTCCAGCGTCGGCACGGATCGTGACGATCTGGATTGCGGGGTCATTGACAGGTCTCCTCTCAGGGATGACGGGTTATGGATGGCGGGCTCTCTAGGGTCCGAGCAAAGATGACGCAAGCGCCATTCTCTCAATGTTTACAATAGCCTGCTTGAGCGTTGCAAAGGCGCATCTGAGGCTTCCAGGCAGCCGGCATCGTTCGCGGAAAGCGCTCAGCTCACCGTCGTTGGCCCCGCACGGTCGACCGCGCGGAAAAGATAACTGCCCACCGCGGATCGCGGTCGGCGCTCGCACCGTCAGGAAGTTTGAAACCGCGGTAGCGGGTCAACCGGTCCGTCCGCCGCGAAGGCGCGTAATGCGTGAACAGGATCTCATCGTCGCCTCCATCAAAAGCGTTGTGGGTACCGGCACGGCCATTGAAAACCAACTGGCCGCATGTAGGGCGCGGCTAATACATCTGTTTGAGCACGACAGCAAGGCGCCGGCTATGCTCGGCATCGCCGGGTTCGAACGAGGCCCCGACATTCCGCCCATTGGGACTGGACGCAATTGGACCCGGTGCGCGAACACTTGCAACCTGGAGGCGGTCGCGGGAGCCGTCTGGCCGGTATCCAATCCGGTTATACTCGGCTAGGCCGCCGTTTCCGCCGCGAACCTCTTCACCACGCGCTCCAGCAGCGGCACGTAATCGCGAAAGGCGCGCGTCTTCATATTGGCGACCTTGCCCCCCTCGTCCCAGATGCGTACCCGCACCGCTTCGTCGTGGAAGGGGTTGCTGCGAAACTCGGCCACTTCCTCGGCATTCATCGGCCCGCCCTGCAGCGACAGCGTATGCACCGAGGCCGCCGACAGCTTGCCGAAATAGGTCGGATCGGTGGCGCACAGATAGCGCTTGGCCGAGACATGCAGCCTGACGCACTCGACGATGACCGGCGGAAAGAAGGGCGCCAGCACCTCGCCGCCCGCCTCGTCATGGTGCTTGTCCTCGACGTCGTCGGGCGAATAGGTGCCGAACTCGCTGGTATAGTGGCCGATGTCGTGCAGCAGCGCCGCAGCTACCAGTTCCTCCGGTGCGCCGTCCTGCTCGGCCAGCCACGCGCCCTGCAGCATATGTTCCGACATGGTGACCGGCTCGCCGAGATAGGATTCCGCGCCGCGACGCTCGAAGATATCGGCGATGAATTCGACGATGTTGCCCGTGTTCAATTCATTCGGGTTCATTCCGCCGCCTCCTTGAAACCATGCTCGATCGCCGCCAGCGTCGACAACAGGCCATCCTTGTCGGCGTAGCAGCCCTGCAGCCAGCGTTTGCCGCTGCCGGAAAACGCCTTGCGCGCGTGCATGACGCGGGTGTTGTCGACGATGAAGGATTCTCCCGCCTCGAGCTTGAAGGTCACCTCGAAGGCCGGATCCTCGATCAGTTCGGCGAACCGGCGGTAGGCCGCATAATACTTGTCCATCTCGGCGAACGGCACGTCCACCGCCGGCGCCAGCGAGCGGTTGTTGAAGCGGATGCAGATCAACTCGCCATCGGGCCCGAGCTCGATCATCGGCCGCTTCGACTGCAGCCGCACGCCCGACGAGCCGGCATATTCGAAGCGCGCCGGATAGGAAGAGAGCAGCCGGAAGCCGTCCGGGTTCTCCGCCTGAAGCGCCGCCGCCACCGCGAACCCGTCGACGACGCTGGATTCGCCGCCTTCCACCGTGTTCTCGATGCAGGCCAGGATCTGCAGCGTCGGCACCGGATCCCGATAGGGATTGTCGGTATGCGCCTGCAGGCCAAGATTGGTGTAGGCGAGATTGTTCGGGTTGACCTCGGCGCGCACTTCGAACCAGCGCCCGTAATTGGTCTCCCGGATGTAGCCGAAGAGGTCAGCCACCTTGCACAGCGCGCCGGATTCCGTGGGCAGGCCATCCATGACGGCAAAGCCATAGGCCCGCACCGCCGAAAGCCATTCGCGCAGGACGCCGCGGTCATGCAAGGCCGCCGCGTAGCTGGCGCGCGGCACCGAATTCTGCATTGCCGACTTGGTCCAGCGCTGAATGACGTCGCCCGTCCAGCCGAGCTGCCGAGATTCGACGCGATCATAGGCGTTGGCCCACAGCCACTGGGCCGGGAAGCTGACTGTCTTGTCCTCGGGCACGAACCTGACCTCCAGCGCCCCGCCCTTGATCGAGGCTGAGCCGATCCGCGTCCCGGCCGGAATGTCGAGGATGGTGATCAGCCGCTGGCCGTTGCCGGCGCTGCGCGTCTTGTCGTCCAGCGCATTGTCGCGCAGCCACATGGCGTGGAAGCGGCTCACCGCTCCGTCTTTCCAGCCAAGCTCGATCGTTCGTCCGTCGTCGCCAAGCATTACCGTCGCCAACATATCCCGAAAGCTCCCATCCTCTAACGCCACCGCAGGTACGGATTGCATGGTGGCTTCATCGAAGGCATAATTCAAATTATCGTTTTGTGGGTAATGGCACTAAATTTATGATGGCTGAAGAAGCTTTCGACACGATGCCTCCGCTCGACCGGCTGCGCAGTTTCGAGGCCGCCGCCCGCCTGTCGAATTTCACCGCCGCGGCTGCCGAGCTCGGGCTCACCCAGGCCGCGGTCAGCCAGCACATCCGTTTCCTGGAAGAGCGGCTGAAGACGCGATTGTTCGCGCGCCTGGCGCGCGGCGTGGCGCTGTCGCCGGAAGGCGCGGCCTACCTCCCCCACATCCAGTCGGCATTCGCGACCATCGGCAACAGCACGAAAGAGCTGTTCGAGCCGCGCGCCGTGCAGACCGTCAGCATACGCGTTCCCATTTCCTTCGCCCTGCTGGTGCTGGTGCCGGCTCTTCCCGACCTGGCAAAGGCGCTGCCGCGCGTCAGGCTCGATCTGGTGACCATCCATCGGCCGACCGATTACGACCAGCCGGGCTCGGCGCTCGACATACGCTTCGGCAACGGGTCCTTTCCCGGTCGCGAGACCGACCGGCTGACCGTCGAGCGGCTCGTTCCGGTCGCGGCTCCGCCGCTCGCCCGAGACGCCGATTGGACATCGTTGCCGCTGCTCCTGGTGGCAGGCGCGCGCGAGATGTGGGCGGAATGGTTTGCCGCCTCGGGGCTCGTCGGTCATTCCCGGCGCTCGCATCGCTTCGACAGTTTCGTCGCCGCCTTGGAAGCGGCCAAGACCGGCGCCGGAGCGCTGCTCGGCTCGCGGCCGCTCATCGACACGGCTCTCAAGGAAAAGGCTCTCGTCAGGCTTTCGGATTTCGAGCTTTCGAGCCCATCGGGCCATTTCCTGACAAGACCGTCATCGTCACGGCTGTCCGGCGCCGAGCAGGATTTTCGCCGCTGGCTTCTGTCGCGCATCGCCAGGATTTCAGGATAGCGCGTCGGCCGCTCTCCCTATCCGTTTCCAGTAGATAAGGGTGCCGGTCAGCCCGCCATGCGGCTTGAGCGCGAAATCGGGGATCTCACCGCACAAGGTGAAACCAAGTTTCTCATAAAGCCCGGCCGCGCCCTCTTCGCTCGCCGTGTCCAGCACCAGCAGCGTACGACCTTTCTCGACGGCCAATTTCTCCGCTGCCCGCATCAGCCCCGTCGCGACGCCTTTGCCGCGATGGTCCCGGCCGGTCATCAGCTTCGCGATCTCGGCGCGGTGCGGTTGATTGGATGGGAAATCGAGCAACAGGGTGACGGTGCCGGCAAGCGCCTCGCCCCGCCATGCGCCGAGCACCGCCCTTTCGCCGCGCGCGGCCCCGGCAAGCGACTTGCGCCAGAAGTCCCGCGCCGCTTCCAGCGACAGCGGATGCATGAAGCTCACCGATCCGCCGGTGGCGACCGTCTCGATCAAGAGAGCGGACAGTTGGGCTACGGTCGCCGCGTCGTGGATCAACGCCCGGATTTCAAGGGAGTTCATTCTGGTGCTCTCCAGAGGTCTCGGGAACGAGGTCATTCGAAATGGCTGGTTCGCTTGCGTCGGCGCGCCCGCCTGATTTCGGCGATACGGTCGGCGTCGTCCTCGCTGAGATGGCGCCCGCGCTCCAGGATCTCCAGCGTATATTCCTCATAGGTCAGCCCGAGCCGCTCGGCCCGTTCCAGCCGCATCAGCATGACGGCGTGGCTTGGCGCCTTCCAGGCCTTGTCGTGAGCGGCGCGCCAGGCGAGGAAGATATAGGCGTCGCCCTTGCCCCAGGGCGGGCCGTCATAGTCGTCGAGCGGCGGCCCGCCATTATGCGAGCGCTTTGGCCGGCGAAACATCGCAATCAGTCCCTGACCAGCGCCACGAGATACTCCGCCGCATCCGGTCCGGGAGCATGAAAGACACAATCCGAGGGCGCCCCCAGCGCCAGGCAGTCGCCGGGCTCGAGCCTGTGCACCAAATCGCCCTCGGTGAAGTCCAGCCTTCCGTCGATCAGCCATACCTGCTGCTTGATGAAGGTGTAGGATGCGGCGGGAAGGCTGACCTTGGCGCCCGCCGGCAGGCTGACCCTGATCAGTTCGAGCGGCATCCGCGATGCCGGCGACAGATGACGTCTGATGTAACCGGTTGCCGGATCCTGCCAGACCGGCTGCTCGTCCTTGCGCGAAACGCCGCCGCCCTGCATCTCGGCTCGTGCGATCAGCGTCGACAGCGTTATGCCGAAGGCCGCCGCGATGCGCACCAGGAGCGCCGCGGTCGGACTGGTCGTACCGCGTTCGATGGCGCTCAGCATCGCCTTCGAAACGTCCGAGCGCTCGGCCAATTCGGCCAGCGACCAGCCCCTCACCGTCCTTTCGGAGCGTATTCGTCTGCCGATAGTGGCGCTGATGTCGTTCGATATACCATCCATTCGTCCAATATATCGGAATTCCGCACGATGGGAAGAGGTTGTTCGATCGAATTGTCGCGGCTGGCTTAACGCTGCCTACACCATTCGACCTCACCTGACTTTAACCCCGATTGGATAGGGTTGCCGCTCCAGGGGAATGGGACCACGGCATCATGTTTGTTGAACGCGAAGCCTCCGTTGGCGAACCGACTTCGCAGGAGCGCCGCAACATCCAGCAGAACGACAAGCGCATTCTGGGCAATGTCGTGCAATGCGACGGCGCGCGCGCCACCATCAGTGCCCATGCCGAAGACACCGAAGGCGCGGTCACCGGCCTCTGGACCGTCGGCAAGATGATCTCCATCAATCTCGGTTCGACAAGAACGGTCGGCCTTGTCTATGCCATCGGCAAATCGGACCTTGCCTGGAACCACGAAGGGCAGAACCCGATCGAGGTCAGCGTCGAACTGGTCGGCGAGGTGCGCGACGGCGCCGAGCCCGGCGCCAAGCCGGTCTTCGACCGCGGCATCACCACTTATCCGCATATCGGCGCCATTGCCCACAGCATCCGCAGCCGCGACCTGCAGGCGGTCTACGATCTGGCCGGGCGCCATTCGGTGACCATCGGCACGCTGTCGCAGGATGAGTCGATCGATGCCAACATCGCCATCGACGACACGCTGGCGCGTCATTTCGCCATCGTCGGCACCACCGGCGTCGGCAAATCGACGGCGGTGTCGCTGCTGTTGCGCAAAACGATCGAGGCGCGTCCCGACCTGCGCGTGCTCATCCTCGACCCGCACAACGAGTTCGCCGGCTCGCTGCCGGAATATTGCGTCAAGGTCGATTCCAAGACGCTCGACCTGCCGTTCTGGATGTTCAGGCTGGAAGAGTTCGCCGAAGTGCTGTTTCGCGGCCGCGAGACGGTGCCCGAGGAAGTGGATGTCCTGCGCGACCTGATCCCGGCCGCCAAGAACCTTTATCGCAACCCGAATTCCGGCACCTATGTCAGGCGCGGCAGCGACGCGCTGACCGCGGACACGCCGGTGCCCTACCGTATGGCCGATCTCATCAAGCAGATCGACGAGCGCATGGGCCTGCTCGAAAGCAAGAACGACCGCCCGATCCTGAAATCGCTGAAAACGCGCATCGAATCGGCGGCGGCCGATCCGCGCTACCGCTTCATGTTCAATTCGCGGCTGATCGAGGACACCATCCACGAAACGATCGGCAACATTTTCCGCGTCCCCAGCCATGGCCGCCCGGTCACCTGCTTCGAGATGGCGGGCATGCCTTCGGAAGTCGTCAATTCGGTCTGCTCGGTGCTGGCGCGCCTGGCCTTCGACCTGGCCTTGTGGAGCGAGGGCCGGCTGAGGCTGCTCCTGCTTTGCGAGGAAGCCCACCGCTATATGCCGGCCGATCCGCGTCTCGGCTTCGCGCCGACCCGCCACGCGCTGTCGCGTATCGCCAAGGAAGGCCGCAAATATGGCTGTTATCTCGGCGTCGTCACCCAGCGCCCGGGCGAGCTCGACCCGACCATCCTGTCGCAATGCTCTACCTTTTTCGCCATGCGCCTTGCCAACGAGCAGGACCAGGCGATCATCCGCTCGGCGATCGCCGACTCCTCGGCCTCGACGCTGGCTTTCCTGTCCTCGATGGGGCAGCGCGAAGCCATCGCTTTCGGCGAAGGCGTGGCGACGACCATGCGGCTGAAATTCGAGAAGCTGCCGCAACAATTCATCCCCGGCACCGCGAAAGGCGAGCAGGTCGAGCCCTCCGTGGATGGCAGCGACGTCGATCTGGCCATGATCGTCGAGCGGCTTCGCAACGTGCCGAAGCCGCAGCAGTCAATGGCTTTCGCCGAGACCGTGGATTCGACCCGCCAGGCCGGCGACCCGGACTACAAGAAGCCGGCCAACGCCCCGCGCGTGCAGCCGGACGACGACTTCGACACTCGCTACGGCCTGAAGCCCTCGACCTTCGGCATGCGCCAGCTCAACGACTGAGTTTCCGCTCTGCCTGAAGCCCCGCTTGAATGGGTAAATCTCGTCAGGAAATTCGTCAGGCTGAGTCGGCTGGAGCCGTTTTCGAGAACCGGAGCGGAGCGGACATTTGGGTCCGTGAGCACCGGAAGCGCAGAAAGCGCCTCCAGACGGCCAGCCTCACGAATTTGATGATGAGATTTCAGGCGCAGACGCGGTTGCGGCCCTGCTTCTTCGCCTCATAGAGCTGGCGGTCGGCGCGGCGGTAGAAATCCTCCGCGCTCTCCTTGTGGTCCCAGACGGCAAGGCCGACGCTGGTGGTGACCTTCAGCCGCACATTGCCGGACATGATCGACATGTTGGCGATCGCCTTGCGGATGCGTTCGGCGAACCTGGCGAGCAATTCGACATCCATGTTGGGGGTGACGACGGCAAACTCCTCGCCGCCCAACCGCGCCACCACATCGTGATAACGCGTCATGCCCCTCAGACACGCGGCGACGGCCCTCAACACCTCGTCGCCGACGTCATGGCCATGCGTGTCGTTGACCTGTTTGAAATGATCGAGATCGAGGATCATCAGTCCGACCGGCCTGTCGATGCGGCGAAACTCGTGGAGATATTCGCGCAGCGCATCGTCGAAATAGCGACGGTTCTGCATTCCGGTAAGACCATCGGTGAGCGCCGCCTGCTCGAGCGTCTGCGAACGGGCGCTGAGCGAAACCGTCATGGCCCTGAGCTTGCCCTCTTCCCGCACCTGGCCGCGGATCAGCGGGTAGATGAAGAAGGTGCCGAAGAACAGCGCGGTCGCCAGCAGCGCCCCGGTGACGAACAGCAGTTTGTTGAGATAGACGATTTTGTCGGCGCGCGATGCGGTATCGAGGTCGGCGGCGATGTCCTGCAATTGGCCATAGGCGTGGAAGGTCACCAGGCCTGCGGCCAGGATCACGAAAATAAAGACAAAAAATGCGGATTCCGCCTTATGGAAACGCATCTACTCCCCGCGGCACTGCAAGCCTCGAGGTTATGGCATGGCGGACCTTACGGACAGTTAACCCGGACAACCTTGGCGAGAATTAGAGCCAGGGATTTTAAGGTGCTGATTGAAAAAGCTTTTCGTCAGTCCGGGAGCGCCGGTTCGTCGCCCGGCCGCAGCCTGCGCCATTCCGCGCCCAGCTGGTGCCTGAACCAGGTGGACTGGCGCTTGGCATACTGCCGGGTCGCGATCTTGGCGCGTTCGATCGCTTCGGGAAAACCCGACTGTCCGGCCATTGCCGCTTGCAGCTCGCGCACGCCGATCGCTTTCATCGCCGGCAGATCCGCGTCGAGACCGAGCGCGATGAGCCGGCGCACTTCGTCGAGCGCGCCTTTGTCGAGCATCTGGTCGAAACGCGCCTCGATGCGCCGCACCAGTTGCTGCCGGTCCGGCTCGATGACCAGGAAACGCGCGCTGTCGCGATCGATCAGCGGCCGGCCGCGCGCCGCCTGCCATTCCAGGATCGAGCGCCCCGAAGCGTCGAGCACCTCGAGTGCCCGCACGATACGCTGGCCATCGGTCGGCCTGAGCTGCATGGCGACGGTCGAATCCTCACGCATCAGCAGGCGATGCAGCCTTTCGGCCCCTTGTTCCTTGAGCTCGTAGCGCCAGCGCTCGCGGACGGAGGCCGGAATATCCGGCATGTCCGAGATGCCTTCGGCCAGCGCGCGGAAATAGAGCCCGGTGCCGCCGACGAAAACGACCGGTCGGCCCGACAGCACGCCGTCTTCTATCAGCTTCGTGACGTCGCGCAGCCAGGCGCCGGTGGAATAGGCCGTGGAGGGATGGACATGGCCGTAAAGGAAATGCGGCGCGCGTGCCATTTCAGCGGCGCTCGGCCGCGCCGTCAGGACATCGAGCACCGAATAGCCCTGCATGGAATCGGTGTTGACGATGACGCCGCCGTCGCGTTCGGCGAGATCGAGCGCCAGCGCCGACTTGCCGCTGGCTGTCGGCCCGGCTATCAGGATCGCGTTCTTGACGCGGCCTTCGCCCGCCTGCCTGCCGGAATGTTCGATGCCGCTGATCGCCACTTTAGTATCCCGTCCAGAAGCCCGCGCCGTGCCGGCCTCGCTTGCGAATATGGCCTTGCGGGCCGCCGGCGCAAGCGCCGTTGATTGGCTGGCCGAGGACATCGCCTGCGATCTCGTTTTGCCGCAGACGCCGGATATCGGCGAAATGACCGCCAATCTGCGCGCTGCATTGGCTTCCGAGCCGGTCGATGTCATCGTCCAGCCCGCCGAAGGCAGGCGCAAGAAGATACTGCTCGCCGATATGGATTCGACCATGATCGACCAGGAATGCATCGACGAGCTCGCCGACGAGATCGGCGTCAAGGATCATGTCGCGGCGATCACCGCGCGCTCGATGAATGGCGAGATCGCCTTCGAGCCCGCCTTGCGCGAGCGCGTCGCCCTGCTGAGGGGCCTCAATACCGCCGTGGTCGACCGCATCATCGCCAACCGGCTGACGCTCGCGGCCGGCGGCCGCGCCCTGGTGCAAACGATGCGCGCCAACGGGGCTTGGACGGCGCTGGTCTCCGGCGGCTTCGACGTCTTCACCAGCCGCATCGCCGCCATGCTGGGTTTCCAGGAAAACCGGGCCAACCGGCTGATCGAGAAAGACGGCACATTCACCGGCATGGTGGCCGAGCCGATCCTCGGCCGCGCCGCCAAGGCCGAAGCGCTGCTCGATATCGCGGCGCGGCTCGGACTGACGACCGAGGATGCCATCGCCGTCGGCGACGGCGCCAACGACCTCGATATGATCCGCCTTGCCGGCACCGGCGTCGCGCTTCACGCCAAGCCGGCGGTGGCGGAACAGGCCCGCATCTGCATCGACCATGGCGATCTGACGGCGCTGCTCTATCTCCAGGGCTACCGCCGGGATGAATTCGTCTTGTGAGGTCTCCAATGACGCCGATACGCACCGAGCGTCTCATCCTGCGCAATTGGGAAGAGCGCGACCGCGCGCTTTTCCATCGCATCAACTCCGACGAGCGCGTGATGGAATTCTTCCCGTTCCGCCGCGACCGTGCCGCGGCGGATGCCAAGATGGACGAGGTCCGCGCCTGGATCGATGAGGATGGCTACGGCTTCGCCGCGGCCGAGATTGCCGCGACCGGCGAATGCATCGGCTTTGTCGGTTTGTCCGGAACGGAAGACATCGACGTGCTGGCGCCCGGCACCATCGAGATCGGCTGGCGGCTGGCACCCGAATTCT
The DNA here is from genome assembly GCF_006439385.1 of Mesorhizobium sp. B3-1-7. NCBI lineage: Bacteria > Pseudomonadati > Pseudomonadota > Alphaproteobacteria > Hyphomicrobiales > Phyllobacteriaceae > Mesorhizobium > Mesorhizobium sp. B3-1-7. The sequence continues at coordinate 7,170 of NZ_VFTL01000040.1, read as the reverse complement.
GGGGCAAGGGCTACGTTACCGAGGCGTCGGAAGCTTGGCTCGCCTATGGCTTCGGAACGCTTGGCGTCGGCGAAATCGTGTCGTTCGCGGTTGCTGACAATCATCGCTCCATCGCTGTCATGAAGCGGCTCGGCATGCGAGCCGATCCCGCCGCCGATTTCGAGCATCCCGCCGTCCCCGATAGCCATCCGCATCTCAAGCGGCATGTCCTCTACAGGTTGTCGCGCGAGGACTGGCAGGCACGGCGTATCTGATCAATGCCTCTCAGAAGAACGTTCGTCTCCAGACTGTGGCGGACCATCCGGGAGCTGATCGAGAATCCTGGCGAAATCCGCGCCGGATGCATTGCCCGCCCGTCGGCGTAGGAAATCGGCCGCAGTCTCCATGGCACCGATCTTTTGTGCCACGGCCGAGGCGATCACTGATTGAGCGAGACACCGTCCGCTTTTGCCAGGCGCGCCGCCGCTTCCTTGACCGAGAGGGGCAGCTTCAAAGGATATGTTGCCTTGCTCATGTTCGTGTTCCTTCCAGCAACTCGGCCGGGCTAGCAAGCCGGACTCAATCCATCCGGATCGTCACGAAGCGCAGTTCGCCGGTCTTCGAAGCCAGCATCAAGAGCGCGTTCTTGCGGCCTTGCTCCTTCAGCGCGCCGATCCGGTCCATCACGTCCTTCGGCGTGCCGACCGATTCCTGCGCGATCTCGGTGATCACCTCGCCAGGCTGGATGCCGCGCTCGGCCGCCGCCGAATTCTTGGCGACATCGGTGATGACCACGCCGGACACATCCGCCGCGATGCCGAACTTCTGCCGCGTCTGGTCGTTGAGCTCGCCGACCGTCATGCCGAGCACCGAAGCCGTCGATACCGGAGGCGTCGCCTTGTCGCCCTTGTCCTGGTCGGTGTTGCCGTTCTCGCCGCTGGCCAGCTTCTCACTGTCCTCGAGCCGTCCGAGCGTCACCTTGACGGTCTGCTCGACGCCCTTGCGCACGATGACGACGTCGACCGCCTTGCCGACCGGGCTTTCGGCCACGACACGCGGCAGGTCGCGCATTTCGTGGATGTCCTTGCCGTCGAACTTGATGATGACGTCGCCGGCCTGCACCGAACCGTTGTCGACCGGCCCGCCCTTGATGACGCCGGCCACCAGCGCACCCTTGGCGGTTGCCATGCCGAGGCTTTCGGCGATGTCGTCCGTCACCGGCTGGATGCGCACGCCGAGCCAGCCGCGCCGCGTCTCGCCATACTGGCGAAGCTGGTCGACGACGCCGGCGGCAAGCTGCGAGGGGATCGAGAAACCGATGCCGATCGACCCGCCCGACGGCGAGATGATCGCCGTGTTGATGCCGATGACTTCGCCCTCGGCGTCGAACAGCGGGCCGCCGGAATTGCCGCGGTTGATGGCGGCGTCGGTCTGAATGAAATCGTCATAGGGGCCGGAATTGATGTCGCGGTTGCGCGCCGAGACGATGCCGACCGTGACCGTGCCGCCCAGGCCGAACGGATTGCCGATCGCCATCACCCAGTCGCCGACGCGCATCTTGGTGGAATCGCCGAATTTCACCGCCGTCAGCTTGTGGCCCTTGGGGTCGACCTTCAGCACCGCGACATCGGTCTTGGTGTCGGTGCCGACCAGCGTCGCCTTCAGCGTGATGCCGTCGGAGAAATTGACTTCGATATCGTCGGCATCGGCGATGACATGGTTGTTGGTCACGACGATGCCCTGCTCGGCGTCGATGACGAAGCCGGAGCCGAGCGACTGCACTTTCTGCGCGGCACCGCCCTTGTCGCCGCCACGGTTCTTGAAGAAATCGTCGAAGAAGTCCTGGAACGGCGAGCCCTCTGGCAGCTGCGGCATCGGCACTGCGCCCGGCCCTTCCGTGCCTTTCACCGTCTGCGAGGTCGAGATGTTGACCACCGCGCCAAGCAGGCGCTCGGCCAGATCGGCGACCGAAGGCGGACCGTCGGAGGCGATCGTCGGCGTGACGAAGAACGGAACGGCAACAATGCCGACTGCGAATGCCGTGGCGCCGGCGAAGAAGGTGCGCCGCGCCGCGCGCAACAGGGTGTCGGATATCATCGTGGCCTCCCGGTGTTTCAGAAAAGGAACGACGCATCCGCAAAGGCGCCTGTCCGATTCATGTTGGCAAGAAATAAGGCACGTTTGCGGCTATAGCTATCGGCGGAAGATAAATCGTCAATCGCTTCGGCACCAAGGAATTTCATCAACCGCGGACCAGCCAGACGATGCCGACGCCGATGGCGATCGCCGCCAGCCCACCGATCCGCAGCACATTTTCCGGCACCGACAGCACTTCAGTAGCGAGTTTCCGGGCCAAAGCCGGAAACCCTCCATAGACCAGCCCTTCGATCACGAGGACCAGGCCGATTGCCGCCAGAAAATCCTGCACCGCCCGCTACTGGGCGGTGCCGGGTTGCGTTGCAGGTGGCATCGCAGGCGCGGCAGGTGCCGGCCCGGGCTTGCTGTCCGGATCGCGGAAGTAGCGGAAGAACTCGGATTCGGGCGAGAGCACCATCGTCGTTCCGGTGTTGTCCAACGCCGTGCCGTAGGCGTTCATCGAGCGATAGAAGTCGAAGAAGGCCGGATCGCGCTTATAGGCGTCGGCGAAAGTCGCGCTGCGCTGCGCCTCGCCCTCGCCGCGCAGGATTTCCGATTCCTTCTGCGCCTCGGCGACGATCTCGACGACCTCGCGGTCGGCTCGCGCCCTGATGCGCTGCGCCGCCTCGTTGCCGCGCGCTCTCAGACGCTCGGCTTCCGCCAGGCGCTCGGCCTTCATGCGGTCATAGGTCTGCTGCGAGACCTCCGCCGTCAGATCGGTCCGGCGGATGCGCACGTCCTCGATGTCGAGGCCGAGCGAGGTCGCGTCGGGACGAAGCTGATCGCGCACCTCGCGCATCATATTGCCGCGCTCTTCCGAAAGAGCGGCTTCGAAGTCGCGCAGGCCGTAGACACGGCGCAGCGCCGCGTCGAGACGCGTCCTCAGGCGGGCTTCGGCCAGTTCAACCTGACCGGACACCGCCGCGCGGAAGGTGCGCGGATCCGAGATGCGGTAGGCGATGAAAGCATCGACCTCGTAGAACTTGCCGCCCGAGACCTGGACGCGGATGTTGTCGAGGTCGAAGCGCATCACCCGCTTCTCGACCATTTGCACGCTGTCGGCATCGAAGAAGGCGAACGGCGCCTTGAAGTAAATGCCGGGCTCGCTCTTGACGTCGATGATCTCGCCGAACCTGAGCACGATGGCCTGCTGGCCGGCATTGACCACGAACACCGACGAATAGAGCAAGAACAAAAGGACGGCCGCGATTACGGCGATGATGGGAAGACGGTTGGCCATCACTGGTTACCTCCCGTCGTGACGCCGCCCATAGGGGCCGGCGCAGGCTGTGCTTTCGGCTGCAATGCCGGCAGCGGCAGGTAAGGCAGCACGCCCTGACCGTTGCCCTGTTCGACGACGACCTTGTTCGAGTCCTTCAGGATCTTCTCCATGGTTTCGAGATAAAGGCGCTTGCGCGTGACGTCGGGCGCCTTGGCGTACTCGTTGTAGACGGAGATGAAGCGCTGCGCCTCGCCTTCCGCCTCCTGCACGACGCGGTTCTTATAGGCGGCGGCGTCCTCGCGGACCTGTGCCGCCTGGCCGCGCGCCTGGCCGAGCTTCTGGTTGGAATACTGGTTGGCCTGCTCGACGAACTTGTCCTCGTCCTGCTCGGCGCGCTGCACCTCGTCGAACGCGTCGGCTACCTCACGCGGTGGTGCCGCGTCCTCGATCGAGACTGCGTTGACCTGGAGACCGGTCTTGTAGCCGTCGAGCGTGCCCTGGATGATCTCGCGCACCCCGGTTGCGATGCCCTGGCGGTCGTCGCGGAAGATGTCCTGCGCCGGCCGCCGGCCGACGACTTCGCGCATGGCGCTCTCAGCCACCTGGGTCAGCATGCCGTCGGGATCGGAGACATCGAACAGATAGGCTTTGGGATCGGAGACCTGGTAAGCCACCGAGAACTGCACGTTGACGATGTTCTGGTCGCCCGAGAGCATCAGCCCGGAGCCGCTGCTCGAGCCGCCGCCGATGCTGACGAGCTGCTCGGAGATCTTTGCGGTCTCGACCGTTTCGATCGGCCACCAGTGGAAATGCAGGCCTGGCTGCGAAAGCTCGGTCTTCGGCTGGCCGAAGCGCAGTTCGACCGCAACTTCGTCGGGCTGCACGGTGTAGATCGCCTTGAAGGCCCACAGCACGATGAGGGCCAGCGCGATCAGCCCGAGCACGGCCGGGCTGGCGCCGCCGCCTCCCGGAAGCGCGCGCCGCAGCCTGTCCTGGCCGCGGCGGATGATATCCTCAAGATCGGGGGGCGAACCCTGCGGGCCGCTTGGCCCTTTCGGTCCCTGCCCCCAGGGCCCTTGATTGCCGCCGCCGCCCCATGGGCCGCCGCCACCGCTCTTGTCGTTCCAGGGCATGAATGTCCTTTCGCTCCGGTTCCCTCAGGCCTTGCGGCGCAATCCTAACGCATGACCCGGAAAACCCATATCGGTTTTCGAAAAGGAATCATGCGCCAAAATCAAAGTATTACGGCGGCCTCTTGCGCGTCCGGTTGGATGCGCGCCGCTGCAACACCGTTCTTCTATAGGGACGCCTTGACCCGCTTTCAACGCGATGTGCCGTCGTCTCCGTGCGATTTGGATCGGTAGCGACCCTTTGTCGTCGTCAACGATCGTCGCGTCGGCGCTCGTAAACCGTATAACGCGTGGCGTGGCTGTCCTTCTCGCCGGCGGGAAAATCCTCGGCGCTGACGACTTGCCAGACATTTGGGTCGATCGGCGGGAAATGCGCGTCGCCATCGACGCTGGCCAGCACATGCGTCACATGCAGCCGGTCGGCGAGCGGCAAAGCCTGGGCGTAGATCTCGCCGCCACCGACCACGCAGATCTCCTGCGCTCCCGCCATGCAGCGGCCGCGCACCCTGGCCAGCGCGATCGCGTCATCCAGCGAGTGGGCCACCTCAATGCCCTCGGCCCGCCAGGTTTTGTCGCGCGTCACCACGATGTTGAGACGACCGGGCAGCGGCCGGCCGATGCCTTCATAGGTCTTGCGGCCCATGATGATCGGCTTGCCCATCGTGTCGGCCTTGAACCGCTTGAGATCGGTGGAAAGCCGCCACGGCAGGCCGCCTTCGCGTCCGATCACGCCGTTTTCGGCGATGGCGACATAGATCGCGATGTCCATCAGCCGCCATTCCCGCCATTATCCGACGGCTCCAGCAGCAGGATGTCGATGTCGTGCTCGGGATCGAAATCCTTTGCGGTGATCTCGAACGTCGTCGGTCCGACCTTTTTGACATTGTCGCCGCAGAAGGAGACGAGGTTTTTGGGGCTGCCCTTGTCGATCGTCAGCTTGAAGTTACCGATATTGCCGGAGGCCCAATTACCCCCCGTGGTCAGGATGTAGGCGATCCGGCTCTCGTAATATTTCGGATAACCATCCGGATTTGCCTTGGCCGCCTTGCGCACCGCATTCTCGAATGCGCCGTCCATGCAATAGCGGGTCTTGTAGGCCGCATACTGGCCCTGGAACTGGCCGTCGGAGAAGAAACTGACCGAGGAAGTGCCGCCGACGCTGGGCTTGTAGCGATGCGAAACATGGACTTCCTTGTTGGCCGGGAAGGTCGAGCGCCACCAATAGGTCGAGCGCAATTGCCAGAACGGCGCGTAGGCGGTTTTCATGCCCGAGCCGTCATCGGCGGTGTCTTCGATGACGATGCCACGGTTTTCCCAATCCTCGGCGACATCCTTGGGCAGCTTCGCCAGCGCCGCCTTGGCGGCGTCGCCGAACGGATAGAGCGGTACGTTCTGTGCCTTGAGGTCCGTGGTGATGTCGATGCCGAGCGCAAACGCCCTTTGCTCGAGCTGCGGCTTCGCGTCGACGCCGTCGATCGTCACCTCGAAGCCGAGGAAATTGTCGCTCTGCGCTTCCGGGATCGCCGGCATCTCGTTTGGATCGCCCTCGATGTCGGGCATCGGGAACGCGACGATGGAGCTGACATCCTTGTCGGTGTTGTTGCGGAACACATAGTCGACCGCCACCTTCTCCGGCGAGATGAAAAGATCCTCGCTCTGCATGGCGACGGCGTCGCTGCGCGACAGGATCAGGCCGCCGGTGCCGAGCTCAGCGACGGAATCATTGGCGAAGGCCGGAGCGGCCATGATTGCCAGCGCTGCGGTCAGTACGGTGCGTAACATGGACCCCTCCTCGACGGCGATACCGGGCGTCTTTTCATCTACCGTTTCAGTGCGCCGTTTCAAAGCCCTTCGTCATCGGGCATCGGGACTTCTGGACACCGCGCCATCGATCGGGCAGGAGAGCGCCATGCGCAAGCTTCTCGTCATCGGCATCGGCGCCGGCAATCCCGACCACATGACTGTACAGGCCATCAACGGCCTGAACCGCGCCGACGCGCTGTTCATTCCCGACAAGGGAACGAAGAAGAACGATCTTGCCGATTTGCGCCGCCAGATATGCGACCGCTTCGTCACCAATCCGAAATCGCGCCGCGTCGAGTTCGATGTGCCGGTCCGGGCCGAGCCGACATCGTCTTACCGGGCAACCGTCGACGACTGGCACGAGGCGATCGCCGAGATCTATGAGGCCTTGATCCGCGACGAGCTTGCCGACGACGGTTGCGGCGCGTTCCTGATCTGGGGCGATCCGTCGCTCTATGACAGCGCGCTGCGTATCCTCGAACGCGTTCGCCTCAGAGGCAATGTCGCTTTCGAGCTCGAAGTCATCCCCGGCATCACCGCGATCCAGGCGCTGGCCGCCGCCCACGCGACCGCGCTCAATCGCATCGGCGATTCGATTCTTGTCACCACCGGCCGGCGGCTGACCGAGGAAGGCCTGGCCGCCAATGCCGGCTCGACCGTGGTCATGCTCGACGGCAAATGCGCCTTCAACACGCTGGCGGACCAGGATGTCCTCATCCAGTGGGGCGCCTATCTCGGCACACCGGATGAGATCGTCATTTCCGGCCGGCTGGGCGATGTCAGCGCCGAAATCGAAAGGGTTCGCGAGGAAGCCCGGCGAAAGAAGGGCTGGATCATGGACACCTATCTGCTGAGGAAGCCAGGGGATTAGGCAGTAGGCAGTAGGCAGTAGGCAGTAGG
>NZ_VFTL01000004.1:0-233889 GCF_006439385.1 Mesorhizobium sp. B3-1-7 | reverse complement strand
TCGACGGCGGCGAGCCCGCATTGGTGTTGCCTTCGTCGAGCGAGACCACCGCGGCCGCATTGGCCGAGGCCGTCACCGATGGAACATCATCCGTGATATTGATCGTGATGGTCGACGTGGACGTATTGCCAAAGCCATCCGTTACCGTGAACGTGAACACGTCCTGCCCGGGCTGCACATTGGGGCCGTCGTTGCCCGCCGGCACATTCGCTTCCGGATTGGTCAGCGTATAGGTGTAGGTGCCGTCCGCGTTGACGTGCAGGATGCCGTAGGTGCCATCGATGTTCGCGCCGACATTGCCGGTCACATCGCTGCCCACATCGCCGGCCTGAACACCGGTCACGGTCGCCCCGTCGGGATCCGAGAAGGTCAGCGTACCGGTGGTGGTCTCCGAGCCGTCGCCGGCATGCGAGCCGTCCACCGTCCCGGGGCCGAGGTCGCCGACCGGCGTCGTCGTATCGATGCCCGCCTCGTTGACCGCCGCAACCTCCGCCACCACACGCGGCTGGCTGCCGGTCACCTCGATCGTCAGCGTCGCCGGCGAGGTATCGCCGTCGCCGTCGGTGATCGTGTAGTGGAACGCGTCTGTGCCAGTCGGCGTGTTCGGGTTGGCCTGATAGCTGTATTCGCCATTGGCGAAGACCGTCAGCACGCCATGCGTGCCCGTTACTGTCGTCACGCCGGCGTTCACTTGGGCGTTCGTCCAACTGATGGATGCGATACCGTCCGCTCCAGCCGTGTCTGCCGCGCCGAGGCCATGCGTGCTCGTTCCGGCCTCGACATTGCCGGTCACGGTCTCGCCGGACTGCGCCGCGTCCGTGTCGTCATGCGCCGTCGGCACGTCGTTGACGATGTCGATGGTAAGTGTGGTGTTGGCAGGGTCGCCGTCGGAATCGACCACCTTGACGGCGAAATCGTCATGCGTGCCGTTACCGGTGGTGCTGTCGAGCAGCGTGTAAGAATAGGTGTAGCCGGTCCCCGGCGTGCCGGTGATGGTCAGGTCGCCATACTGGCCGTGCACCAGGATGCCGCCGGCCGCGTTCGTCACCTCGATCTGGGTATTGTCCTTGTCGGTCACGTAGAGGTGGCCGATCGTGTCGCCGCCCGTGGTGATAGCCAGCGCGCCGGTCGTGGTCTCGCTGGTGTCGCTGTTGTTGTTGGCGTCGTTGTCGGCGATTTCGCCCGAACCCGCAGGCAGGCCGTCATGCGGCGGAAGGCCGGCCTCGCTCGCCGCGCTGTGGCCGTTTGCATCGGGATTCTGCGGCGTCACATCGATGGTGGGCGTCGAATCCGGCTTCAGATTGATCGTCACCGTCGCCACCGACGGGTCGCCGTCGCCATCAACGATCTGGTACTGGAACGTCACCGTGCCCTGTTCGCCGGCGGCCGGCGTGTAGGTGAAGGTGCCGTCATTGTTGTAGGTGACCGTGCCGGTGCCGCCGCTCAGCGAGTTCGCCACATAGCTGACCTTGGTCGGGTCGGCGATGTTGACGCCGTCCGCGCCGGGCACGTCGTTGGCGAACACGTCCACCGTCACCGGCGCGTTCTCGGTCGCCTGCGTGGCGACGTCGTCATGCGCCGTCGGCACGTCGTTGACGATGTCGATGGTAAGTGTGGTGTTGGCAGGGTCGCCGTCGGAATCGACCACCTTGACGGCGAAATCGTCATGCGTGCCGTTACCGGTGGTGCTGTCGAGCAGCATGTAAGAATAGGTGTAGCCGGTCGCCGGCGTGCCGGTGATGGTCAGGTCGCCATACTGGCCGTGCACCAGGATGCCGCCGGCCGCGTTCGTCACCTCGATCTGGGTGTTGTCCTTGTCGGTCACGTAGAGGTGGCCGATCGTGTCGCCGCCGGTGGTGATAGCCAGCGCGCCGGTCGTCGTCTCGCTGGTGTCGCTGTTGTTGTTGGCGTCGTTGTCGGCGATTTCGCCCGAACCCGCAGGCAGGCCATCATGCGGCGGAAGGCCGGCCTCGCTCGCCGCGCTGTGGCCGTTCGCATCGGGATTCTGCGGCGTCACATCGATGGTGGGCGTCGAATCCGGCTTCAGATTGATCGTCACCGTCGCCACCGACGGGTCGCCGTCGCCGTCGACGATCTGGTACTGGAACGTCACCGTGCCCTGCTCGCCGGCAGCCGGCGTGTAGGTGAAGGTGCCGTCATTGTGATAGGTGACCGTGCCGGAGCCCGTCAGCGAGTTCGCCACATAGCTGACCTTCGTAGGATCGGCGATGTTCACGCCGTCCGCGCCGGGCACATCGTTGGCGATGACATTCACCGTCACCGGGGCATTTTCGGTGCCTTGCGTGGCGACATCGTCATGCGCAACCGGCACGTCGTCGACGATCTGCACCGAAAGCGTGCCGGGGAGCGAGACGTCACCGTCACTGTCGGTGACTGTCACCGTAAAGTTGTCGAAGGTGGAATTGGTACCGGCACCGTCCGGATGCTGCGCGCTATGCTCCAGCGTGTAGGTGTAGCTCACTTGGCCGGTGGCGGCGTCGTAGCCGTTGATGGTCAGCTTGCCGAGCGGCGTGGTGATGTTGATCGGCGTCGACGCGCTGTTGGCAAGCTCGGCGCCTGAGATATTCGTGCCGTTGATGTTCACCGAGCCGATGCCGTCGGGCGAGTTGATGGCGAACGTGCCGCTGTTGATCTCGGACTGGTCGGTGTTGGGGGCGGGATCCTGCGCCTCGCCCGAGCCTTCCGATCCTGAGCTTGCCGGCAGCCCCTTCTCGTTGACGGTGGTGTCGCCGCCGCTGGTCGATGGCGTCAGGTCGAGGATCGTCGGCGTCGAGTCCGGCAGCAACCCCGGGAACAGCTCGCGATGTTCAGGCTGGCCGAACGCCAGGTCCGTCGGCGGCAGCAGCGACGTCAGGCCGAAGCCGTCGCCGATCCCGCCGGCGGGATGTTCGAAATTTCCGCCCGCGCTGCCCGGCGAGCCGTTGCCGCCAGCCGAGATCGAGCCGTCGGCGCCGAAGGCGACATCGACATGGCTTGCCTCGAGCGCGGCGATCAGGGCCACGCGCGGCACCTCGACGTCGCCGAGGATGAAGGTCGGCACATTCAGTGCGGCGTCCTTGATGACGATCTGGGATCCATCGGGCTGCGTGAGGACGAGATCATGTCCGTCGACTTTGATGTTGTCGATCGACACGCTGGCCGGAAGCTTTACGACGTTGCCGGCCTCGACGTGATATTCATGCGGGATATTCCCTGCCGCTGCATTTGCCGCCGTTGCGGGAGCGTTGGAAGCAGGGGCCTTGGCATCGGCTGCCGGCTGGTTCGCGGCTGGCGCATTGGCCGTGCCCTGCGCCGGCGCGCCGCTGCCGACATCGACCGGCACCGGCTCGCTTGCAGCCTGACCGGTGGTCGCCTGCGCGACCTGGACACCCGTCGAGATATGATTTTCACCAGCGCTCGTGTGCTCGTCCCAGGAATTTGAAACGGCGTCGAATTCGATATTGGTTGTCATAGCTAAAGCCCCTCCGGCATTTCCCGGAAAGAGACATGTCAGGCCTGGACTTTGCAACAGACATTCAATCTATTTCATATACTCGAATATGTAGAGAATCGCATTTTTTACACTTGGTAAATCGCGATGATATATCTGGATATGCATGATCTTAAGGAAGGCGGGATTGACCGCGCCGCGCGCCTCCGCCTTGGTAAATGAAAGTATAAATTTGAATAAAATTTGATGCAAAGCAGAATAGAGTGATTCGCGGAAATTTACCTACCTTCCTTTCCGATAATTTGAGACAAGATTGGTAGCGTCCACAGTCAAAGGTGGGCGTTATGAAAATACAAAAAGCAGCCCCGACGGGGATCAAGGTTCTCTTGCTGGCGATCGGCCTTGCCGGTTTGGCAAATCCATCGTCCGCCGGCGCGAATCCGGGCCCGGATCCGGTCCTGCAAAAGGTGCTTGCGCCGGCGAGCCTCGGCGGTGTTTCGCTGGCCCGGCCGCTGCCTTGGCGGCCGGCCACCGCTTACCGGATCGCGGAGGTTTCGGCAGGCTACGCGCCGGCAGCGGCTTACGCTGTTGAAGCGCGCTCGAGCGCCGAGGCCGATCCCGGCATCGACCCGATCCAGACCGCCGCGATCATCCCCGGCGTCTTCGGCTCCGTCGCTTTGTCGATGCGCAACTTCCCGGTGGCGGCGCGCTGGACTCCCGTCTACAGGGCCATCGTCGATTGCACCGCCGGCAGCGTCTGCGACCGCGAGAGCCCGGCTTTCGCCGAGATCATCAACATTGCCGCCGACAAGGGTTTTCGCGAGAAGCTCGCTTTCGTCAACAGCAGCATCAACCGCCTGATCGCCTATCGCAAGGACAGCGTCGTCTACGGCAAGCTCGACTATTGGGCGAAGCCTTCGGAAATCCTCAAACATCGCGCCGGCGATTGCGAGGATTTCGCCATACTCAAGATGGCGGCGCTGCTCAGGGCCGGGATCCCGGCGCAGAGCATGTCGCTCGTGGTGCTCCAGGATCGCCGCCGCAAGTTCTTCCACGCCGTCCTGTCGGTAAGCACAGGAAGCGGCGCCTTCATCCTCGACAGCCTCGGCAACGCCGTCTTGCGTGACAGCGAACTGCCCGATTATGTTCCGCTCTATTCCTTCAGCACGGATCGCGCCTGGATCCATGGGTCGAAGTCCGGCGCGCAGATCGCCGACATCACCGGCGGCTTCGCGACCGTCGCTCCGGGTGAAGGCTCGCCGGAACCATCGGCGGCTTCGAGCCTGAGGCAGTAGACTGTAGCGGTCGACGTTCCACCAGGACGCAGAACCGCTCGATCCCGCCAGGGAAGCCGCGACGCGCCTTTGTTCCTGGAATTTTCCTACCCGTTGTAGACGAAAGCCATCAGCAGTTCCGGATCGGTGACAGGCGCGCGCACGGCGCTGAGCTGGCCGCGATAGCGGCGCTCGCCCGCGCCGATCACGAAGCCGCTGGTGACCGGCGTTTCGCCATTGGCGTCGAGGCGGGCGAAGATGTCGGGAACGTTGAGGTCGAGCGCCAGCTTCAGGTCCTGGCGCCCATCCTCGCCCGGCGCGCTCGGCAACTGACGCCTGACCAGTTGCTGGAACGGCGTGTTGAAGGCCAGGATCTTCTTCGACGAAGACAGCGCGAAGGCGGGCGAGGGGCAGGCGATCAGGATTGCATTGATCGTGCGGATCGAAGCAAGCTTGCGCAATTCCATGCTTTCCTCAGCGAGGCCGCGCATGCAGGCGACGCGGATCGCCGAGGTGAGATTGCCCTGGTCGGGATGGTGTTCGGCGATCTCCTCGACCAGCATGCCGATCGTGCATTTTCGGCTTTCGGCCATCTGCTTCAGCGACACCCAGAAGGCGCGCTCCAGTCGGATGCCGCGACGCACGCCGCCGCGCGCCACGACGCGAAATTCCGGGCCGAAATCCTCGGCCGCGAGCGCCGGCAGCAGCCGTTCGCGCGAGGTGTCCGGATGGATGGCGCTATCGCTCACTCATTGCCTCCTGACGCGCCTTGTTGATGGGCTTCAAAAGATAGTTGAGGATCGTCTTGCGTCCGGTCTTGATGTCGACCGAGCAGATCATACCGGGGATGATCGAATAGGTCTTGCCGTTCCTTGTCAGCGTCGACTTCTCGGTGGCGACCCGCACCTGGTAGTAGGGCTCGCCCGTCTTCTGGTCGACGAGGCTGTCGGCGGTGATGTTGGAGACCTTGCCCTCGATGCCGCCGAAGATCGAGAAATCATAGGCCGTGACCTTGATCAGCGCCTCCTGGTTCGGCTGGATGAAGGCGACGTCGCGCGGCGAAACCCTGGCCTCGACCAGCAGCGTTTCGGATGTCGGCACGATGCCGGCCACGACCGCGCCTGGCTGCACGAAGGCGCCGAGCGTGTTGACGTCGAGCGTGTTGACGATGCCGTCGACCGGTGAGCGGATGTCGGTGCGCGCCACCTTGTCGGTGGCGCCGCGGATGGTTTCGTCGACCACGGAAAGATCGGCGAGCGCCTGCGTCAGGTCGCTCAACGCCTCCTGCTGCAATTGCAGGCCCAATTCGTTCACCTGAAGCTGCGCCTCGGTGATAGCCCCCTGGCTCTTCTTGATGGTCTCGCCCGCAAGGGTCAGCTGTCCGCGAAGGTCGGTCTGTTCCCGCTCGACGCGGATCTGTTCGGTCTTGGCCATCAGGCCTTTCTTGACCATGGGTTCGACCAGCGCCGCTTCCTGGTCGGTGACGGCAAGGCTCTTGGACAGGCGGTCGGCATTGGCGGTGGCCTCGTCCAGCTCCTTCTCGCGCTGGTCGAGGCGCGATTTGAGAACCGACAGCTTGACCTCGAAATTGTCGCGGCGCGCGACAAGCAGCTTCTGCTCGTTGTCGCAGATCTCCGGCGCGACTTTCTGGATTTCCACAGGGCAGGGAAACGACCCTTCGGCACTGCCGCTCTGCTCGAACTGCAGCCTGGCGATGCGCGCCTGCAGCGCTCGCGCCTTGGCCTTCTCTTCGCCAAGGCTCGAAGTGTTGCCCGAATTGTCGAGACGGATGATGAGGTCGTTCTTCTTGACGGTCTGGCCGATCTGGACGGCGATCTCCTGCACGACGCCCGGTTCGCTGGCCTGAATGATCTGCGTCTTCGAAGCGGGTATCACCTTGCCGTCGCCGCGTGCGATCTCATCCACCTCGGCGAACGACGCCCAGGCCGTGAAACACACGAACAGCGCTCCGACGATGTAGACGGACGCCGAGGCGAATAGGGGTGGCCGGTCTTCCCTTGCTAGCATGTCCATGCGTTCCGGTCAGGCATTTGCCTTCTGCAATGCCTGGATGACTTGTTCCTTCGGCCCGTCGGCGACGACGCGGCCCTGGTCGATGACGATGAGGCGGTCGGCAAGTTCCAGCATGCTGTAGCGATGGGTCGACACGATCAGCGTCGTGCTGCGGTCGAACGCCACCTTGAGCTGCTTGATCAACTGCCGTTCGGAAGCGAGGTCCATCGAACCCGATGGCTCGTCGAGGAAGACGATCTTCGGCTTGGTCAAAAGCAGTCGCGCGATTGCCACCGCCTGCCTTTGTCCGCCCGAGAGACTGGTGCCCCGCTCGCCGACATTCATGTCGTAGCCGCGCGGATGCCGCGAGACGAAGTCGTCGACGCCGGCGGCCTTCGCCGCATCGATGATCTCCTCGTCGGTGGCTTCCGGCGCCGCCATCAAGAGGTTCTCCTTGATGGTTCCCGAAAACAGGTCGCCGGCCTGAGCGACGATGCCGACCGCGGCGCGGACCTCCGAGGGGTGGTATTGGCGGATGTCGATGCCGTCGAGCAGCAATTCCCCCGACGTCGGCAGGAAAAGCCGGCCGATCAGCCGGCCCATCGTGGTCTTGCCGGAACCGATGCGGCCGATGATGCCGACCCGCTCGCCGGGCCTGACCGCGATGTTGAGCCCGCTCAGAACCTCGTTTTCCGTGCCCGGATAGGCAAAGCCGACATTCTTGAAGACCAGCGCCCCGCTGCGGATCGGCCGATTGACGAAACCGACCGTATCGGGGCGGTCCTCTGGCTGCGACATGATCGTGTTGATGATCCTGAGCGACAGCATGGCCTGGCGGAACCGGGCAAGCGTGATGGCGATCTGGCCAAGCGGCGCCACGGCGCGGCCGGCCAGCATGACGGTGCCGATGATGGCGCCTGTCGAGACATGGCCTTCCGAGAACGCATAGGCGCCGCCAACCACCAGGGCGACCGTCACGAATTGCTGAATGGCGCCGGTGATGTTGCCCGCCGCCGCCGAGAGCTCCTTGATCTTCTCCGACGTGTTGGCCGCGTTCTTCGAGTGCTCGCCCCATTTGCGCAGCAGATAGGCTTCGGCGCGCAGCGACTTGATCGTTTCCAGCGTCGAAATGGATTCGACCAGCAGCGCCTGGCGTTGCGAGGCCTCGTTCATCGAGGCCGCGACCCGCTTGCCGATTCGCCGCTGCGTGATCAGCCCGACGATGACGGAGATGACGAAGGCCAACGCCGGTATGATCACCAGCCAGCCGCCGATGGCGTAAATGACAGCCAAGAAGACGAAGACGAAGATCGTATCGATGAAGACGCTGACCGTGTTCGAGGTGAAGAACTCGCGCACGAATTCGTATTGGGTGACGCGGTTTGCATATTCGCCCGTCGACCCGGGCCGCGCCGAAAGCGAGGAATTCAGCACTTTCTCGAACAGCAGATAGGAGATACGCAGGTCCGCCTTGCGGCCGGCATAGTCGATCAGCGACGCCCTGGCCGTTTTCAGAAGCAGGTCGAATAGGATCGCCGCGCCGATGCCGAGCGCCAGCACCCACAGCGTCGAGATCGCCTTGTTGGGCAGGATCCGGTCGTAGACGTTCATGGTGAAGATCGGCGAGGCGATCGCCAGCAGGTTGATGAACACCGCTGACAGCACCACTTTTGAATAGGTGCGCCAGAACGACCCCATGGTGCCGGTCAGCCAGTGGCGCCTTTCGATCCGGGCCGCGGTGCCGACCGTCATCTCCTCGGCCTGGTTGGCATAGGTGATCGAGAAGGATGTGCCGCCGCTGATGTAGCTTTCGGCGAGTTCCGACCTGGCGATCGTGGTGCGGCCGTTTTCCTGCGGCGCCGTCAGATATTGCCCGCCCTCCATTTCCGCCAGGAGGGCGACCGGCAATTGGCTGACGCGGAAGATGATGGCCGGAAGATCGAAGCGGCCACGCAGGAAATCGTGATGGCTGAAATCCTGGACCTCCAGGCCGATGCGCTCGGCCAAGTGGCGGATTTCGTCGGGCTCGATGCGCGTCTCCGAAATCGGCACGCCGGCGAACAGCACGGTTTCCGCGCTCGGCCTGCCGAGATAGGCAGCGACAGCGCAGAAGCAGGCTTTGAAAGCCTCCTTGGGCGACAGGATATTGGGTTGCTGGTTCACGATCCGCCCCGAAGGACCGAAGATCGACGCTACATCGGCTACTTTTTCCTGACCGGCGCGAGGATGTCGAACGGCAGATCGTTCTTCTGCTCCGACGGCGTCCGCGCATAGGTCTCGGTATCGGCCGTAGCCGGCACACCGAATTCCTCACGGGCGTAGGCCGCGGCCTGCTTGGCCGGCTGGATGTTGAGTGTCTTCAGCAATTCGCCGGTCGCGGCCAGCAGCCGGTACTGGGCAAACAGCGACGCGTAGGACGACGTGTCGGCCAGTGTCGCGGTGTTGAAGCGCGTGTTCTGTGCATCGAGCACATCGAGCAGCGAGCGCTGCCCGACCTTGAACTGCTCGCGATAGGAGGCGACCAGCTTTTCATTGGTGGCTGCCTGCTGCCGCAGCGTCTTTGCCAGTTCCGCCTGCCGGAAGCGGCGGTCCCACGAGGTGCGCACGGCTTCCTCGATCTCGCGCAGCACTTGGTGCATCGCAAGCCGCTGCTCGCTGGTGCGGCGGATCTGTTCCTGTTCGTTGGCCTTGTCGATGCCGCCGCGATAGAGGTTCCAGCGCAGCACCACCCGGGCCTGCAGGTCGCTCGCGTCGCCATTGTCGCCGTCGATGTCATAGCCGCCCCGGGCGACGCCTTCGGCGGTGATCGTCGGGCCGTATTTCGCCCGCGCCGCGTCGACCAGCGAAGCGGCGGCATCGATGTCGCTGTTGGCCATATGGACGCGCGGATTGTTCTGCCTGGCGAGCCCGATCGCATCGTCCAGCGACCGCGGCAGGGCGGCTGCGACATCGGCCGGCCGCGACGCGTTGGTCAGCGGCTTGCCGACATTCTTGAAGAAGCGGATCTTGGCTGCCTCGAGTTCTTCGGTCGCTTCCTGCATCCGCGCCTTGGCGGCATAAAGGCGTTCCTCGGCCTGCTGCCGGTCGGCGTCGTTGAGCGCGCCGCCCGCGATGCCTTGCTTGATGTCGCCGAGGATGGACTGATGGAAGCCAAGGTTCTTCTTGGCTTCGGCCACGATCGAAGCCTGCAGCATGTATTCCAGATAGTCCTGGACGACTGCGAGTCCGATGAACTCGGACCGTTCCAGAACCCTGAAGGAAGCGCCGTCGACCCGCGAGGCCTGGCGGTTCAGTTCGGCCCGCCTTGCGCCACTGTCATAAAGCGTCTGCGAGACCGTGAGATCGGCCTCGTTCGGATAAAGCGCTTCATGATCCTGGTCGAGCGCTCGCCGTGTATCGTTGTCCAGGCGGCGAACGCCGGTCGATGCTTCCAGATCGACGCTGGGAAGATAAAGGCCTTTGGCCTGTCGCAGCTCGAATTCGATCGCTTCGCGGTTTTCGATCGCCTGTCCAATCTCCGGATTGGATTCCACAGCGACGGCAACGGCTTCTTTGAGTGTGAGTGCGCTGGCGCTACCACAAGCCAGCATCGACACCGTGACAGCAAGCGCAACGCGCCAGCTGACGGTAATTTTACCCGTCCTGGTCATTTCTACCCCGCGACTATCCCCGCGCCATTGTTTTTTTATTGGCGCTTATTTGCCCAAGCCTGCCACCGGAGCTTTCGGCCAGTATCTATCAGATTTTTCGAGGTTGTGAGCATATAATGGATTAGACACCCCTTAAAAGTACGATTTCGGACATTAGGGCCAAAACCTGTAGCAAAAATGGCACAGAAACCGGGGGCGGCCGTCGGACTTTTCCCGTTCAAAGCGCGCTGCAATGGTTAATGGCCGGAAAGAAACGGCGAATCGTGCGGCGGCCATGCACAAGCTCCCCCAAAATCTGCTGCGGCCTTGCAAAGCATGCGCAAGAAATCGCCATTTCAGCCTGGTTTGATTGGCAAAAGCGGATCGTTCCCTGTATTGCCGGCCGAAGCAAAAAAGCCGTGGATTTTCTTGCATGACCAATGTCGCCTTGACCGGGCTTGCCCGCGATCTTGCCCGGCGCGCCGCCGAGGGCAGGCCGGTGCGCATCGGCGTCATCGGGTCCGGCGAGATGGGTACCGATCTGGTGACGCAGGGCATGCTGATGCCGGGCATTTCGATCGCGGCCATTTCCACGCGGCGCCCGCACACCGCCCGCGAGGCGATCCGCATCGCTTATGGCGACGAGGCGATGGCGGCCGAGACCGAGACCGGCTCCGGGGTCACCCGGGCGATCGAGAGCGGCAGGATCGCAATCACCTCGAATGAGATGCTGGTCACCAACCCGCTGATCGACGTCGTCATCGACGCCACCGGCAAACCCGGCGTTGCTGCCGATTTCGACCTGATGGCCATGCAGCATGGCAAGCATCTGGTGATGATGAATGTCGAGGCCGACGTGACCATCGGCTGCTACCTGAAGCATCAGGCCGACCGGTTGGGTGTCGTCTATTCGGTCGGCGCGGGCGACGAGCCGTCGAGCTGCATGGAACTGATCGAGTTCGCCTCGGCGCTTGGGCTAGGCATCGTCGCGGCCGGCAAGGGCAAGAACAATCCGCTCAACCATGACGCCGTTCCGGACGATTGTCGGGAAGAGGCGGCGCGGCGCAACATGAACCCGCGCATGCTGGTCGAGTTCGTCGATGGCTCGAAAACCATGGTCGAGATGTGCGCCATCGCCAATGCCACCGGCCTGGTCCCGGATGTCCCCGGCATGCACGGCCCCAAGGCCGATCGCGATCAACTGGCCAAGGTTTTGATCCCACGGGAGGACGGCGGCCTCCTGTCGAGGAAGGGCGTCGTCGACTATACGATCGGCAAGGGCGTGGCGCCCGGCGTCTTCGTCATCGTCGAGGCGATGCATCCGCGCATTGTCGAGCGCTTGGACGATCTCCATGTCGGCCACGGCCCCTATTACGGCTTGTTCCGGCCCTTTCACCTGACTTCGCTGGAGGTGCCGCTTACCGCCGCCCGCATCATGCTCCACGGCAAGCCCGACATGGTGCCTCTGCCGAGGCCGGTGGCGGAAGTCTGCGCGGTCGCCAAGCGCGACCTCGCCGCGGGCGAGACCTTCGATGCCATCGGCGAGACCTGCTACCGCTCCTGGACCATGACGATTGCCGATGCGCGCGCCAGTCGTGCCGTGCCGGTCGGTCTGCTCGAAGGCGGCAAGGTGCTGAAGTCTGTCAGGAAGGGTGCGTTGTTGACCGAGGACAATGCTGCGCCGGACCGGACGACGAGGCTCTACGCCCTGCGCCGGCTGCAGGATGACATGCTCTACGGAGCGAAGGTTGCTTCACCAGCCCTGTCGGGCTGAGCCGCTGCTATTTGCGCAGTTCCGCCTCGATGTCGTCAAGCGCCTTGTCCTTGCCGATGCCGGTGAGGAAGGGGAGCCCTTTGATCACCGGCTTGGTCACGGATGCCGAGATGGGCGTGGTGGCGACGATAAAGTCGACGCTATCGGCCAGTCCGGGCACTTCCGTGGCCTTGGCCTGCTGCGCGTGAAAGCTGAGGCCGCGCTTCTTCATCGCCTCGGTCACCGCGGCATTGACCGCCGTCGAGGTCGCGACGCCCGTGCCGCAGGCAAAAAGAATGGTTTTCTGTCTGGACATGTTCTTTCCTCTTGTCAGCTGAGAATGGCGCGGACGTCATCGAAGGTCCTGGCCGTCCTCAAGCCATCCAGCGCCGCTGGATTCTGGATGGTGGCCATGACGGTCTGCAGCGTGTCAATCTGCTTGTCCTTGTC
Organism: Mesorhizobium sp. B3-1-7; assembly: GCF_006439385.1. Lineage (NCBI taxonomy): Bacteria > Pseudomonadati > Pseudomonadota > Alphaproteobacteria > Hyphomicrobiales > Phyllobacteriaceae > Mesorhizobium > Mesorhizobium sp. B3-1-7. Next base: position 221,319 of record NZ_VFTL01000004.1, on the reverse strand, counting down.
ATTGATGGCAAGCAGGAACACGAAGCCCACCGGCAGCTTCTCGTCGGGATCTTCCATATTGGCGAAGGTGACGGGTCGCTTGAGCGTGCCCATCGCCACCCCCGGCTTCAGCACATGTTCGGGGTCGGTGTGCGGAACCGCGACATTGTCGGCGCGCTCCAGCGGCAGGCCTGTCGGGATCGTCATCTCGCGCCGCACGACGGCGTCGGCGTAGCTGCTCTTGACGTAGCCCAGCGCCTCCAGCCTGGAGGCCAGGATGCGGATGATCTCCTCATTGGTCGAGGCGTCGGAACCGAGGACGACCGCCTCTGGGTCCAGGAGCTGGATCAGGCCATTTGACAAGGGCTACTCCATTTGATGCGAACCGTGCGCCCCGCCGTATAGGCTTCGGGGCGCACGATCGTTTCAGTTTCAGGCTAGAGCATGATCCCGAAAAGTGGAACCGGTTTTCGGAGAAAGATCATGCTCCAACAAAGAGTTGGACGTGACGGCGATTCAACGAAACGCCATCACGACCTAAACCGGCTCAGGCAGTGCCTTCGGCCGGCTCGTCCTCGGCGCCGGCGGCGCGTTCCCAGCCGAGCGGGTTGCGGCGGTAGAACAGGAACAGCGCCGCGATGACCACCGCGATGATGACGATACCGATGATACCGAGCCCCTGGATCGCTTCGATGATCACATAAGGAACCCAGAGGAACCCGTCGACCACGGAGGTGATCTGCAGCGCATCCGCCGGCAGCTTGAAGCCCGACGCGACGGCAGCACTTGTGAACAGCGGCGCCAGCGCGTTGGCGACGTAGAAGCCGACGGCCAGCGTCACGGTGCCGATGACGACCATGCGAAAGACGTTGCCCCTGACCAGTGGCGCGGTCATCGCGACGATGAACGGAATGACGGCGAGGTCGGCGAACAGGATGACGCGGTTGCCGGGCAGGATGATCGACAGGATGATTGCGATCGGCACCAGGATCAGCGACGACGAGATCGCCGCCGGATGGCCGATCAGAATGGCGGAGTCGAGCCCGACCAGCAACTCGCGGTCGCCGGTGCGCTTGCGCACGAATTCCTGCGCGGCGTCCGAAACCGGGAGCAGGCCTTCCATCAGGATCTTTACCATGCGCGGCAGAAGCAGCATCACCGCCGCCAGGGTCATGCCGGTGCCGAGCACCTTGGCCAGCACGGTGCCGAGATCGCCGGCGTTGTAGAAGGCGATCAGGCCGAGCACCAGGCCGATGATGAGCCCGAGTATCACCGGCTCGCCGAAGACGCCGAAGCGGCGCTCGATGGTCTCGGTGCTGATGTTGATGCGGTTGATCCCGGGGATACGGTCCATGATCCAGTTGAGGACGATGGCGATCGGCAGGATCTGCGCCGAGGCGAGATGCGGCACGGAAATGCCGGGCACGCCGTAGAACTGCTGCACCGCGCGCGCCGACCAGTCGGCGAAGAGCAGCGCAAGCGCCGCGACAAGCGCCGCAATGATGATGCCGTATGCCAGATTGTTGGTGGCGGCGACGACCAGCGAGCCGACGAAGGCGAAATGCCAGAAATTCCAGACGTCGACATTGAGCGTGCGTGTCATGCGCGTGAGCAGAAGCACGATGTTGACCAGGATGCCGACCGGAATGACCCAGAGGCCGACCGACGAACCGAAAGCGATCGCGGCGGCGGACGGCCAGCCGACATCGATGATGTCTCGATGGATGCCGGTGTTGGTGACAATGGCCTTGGCGACGTCGCCGATCGAGGTGAACATCAGGCCGAGCACGAGATTGATGCCGATGAACGCGACGCCGATCGTGATGGCGGCGCGGAAGGCCTTGCTGACCTTGGCTCCAAGGACCACGGCGATGATGAAAATGACGATCGGCAAGAGCACTGTCGCGCCGAGCGTGTCGATGGCTCCCTTTAAGCCTGCGAGTATGGTGTCCATTCTACCTCCCCAGGGGCATCGGCTTCGGCTCGAAGCATGAATGACGCCCGCAACTCAATGACGCCTCGGCCCTCCCGGCCGAGGCACTCCCCACTCGCCGACGAGGCCGGCATGTTCAGTCGAGCGAATGAACATTTGCTTCTGTCAGCGAACGAAAGTTTTATCTGGGTGGCCTATGCCAAAGTCAATCGGCAATCCTTGGGCCAAAGGGAAACCCACCGATTGTTTGGGGAACCGGTTAGCCGGTATAGCAATCGTCGATCCGGCCTGGCCGGCTTGGCGCATGCCAGGCTGGGCTGTTTCCCGGATCGGGTTAGGGTGCTACTTGCCCAGCTCTATCGACCTGAGCCGCGCCGCTTCCACGGCTTCGGTGACGAGCTTCGTCAGCCGGTCGCCGCCCATCAGCACGGCAAGCGCGGCGGCGGTCGTGCCGTTGGGGCTGGTCACCTGCTGGCGCAGCACGCCCGGCTCCTCGTCTGCTTCGGCGGCAAGCGAGGCGGCGCCGAAGACGGTCTGCATGGCAAGCAGCTTGGCGGTCGCGGCGGGCAGGCCGGCCTTCTCGGCCGCAACCGTCAGCGCCTCGATGAAGTGGAAGATATAGGCCGGGCCGGAGCCGGAGACGGCGGTCACGGCGTCCATGAGGCCTTCGTCGTCGATCGTCGTCACGACGCCGCTCGCCGAAAGCAGTTCGGCAACGAAACGGCGGACGTCGTCCGAGACCAGCGGGTTGGAAAACACCACCATCATGCCCTTGCCGATCGCCGCCGGGGTGTTCGGCATGCAGCGGATCACCGGCGCGAGCTCGCCCAGAATTTCCTCGAAGGTGGCGACCGGCGTGCCGGCGGCGATGGAGAGAAAGCTGGTCCTGCCGTCGCCGAAGCGCTTGTAGCGCGCCGTCACCTCGCGGATCACCTGCGGCTTTACAGCGATGACGACAAGATCGGGCACGGCGTCGGCCGGGATAGCTGCAGCGTCGGCCGCGGCGTGGCAGCCGAGATGTTCGGCGCGCCGGCGCAGTTCCGCGTTGGGCTCGACCACGAACACCGCTCGCGGCTCGAGCTTGGCGGATTTCAGCCAGCCCGAGAGCATGGCGTAACCCATATTGCCGCAACCGGCGAGAACCAGCCTGATCGTCATGAAAACCTCCGTAAGAAGGCTCTCCTTAGACGGTTGCGGCGCAACGGAAAAGGGCAGTCGGCAGGAGATCGATCGGCCAGGTCGAGGCAATTCCAGGAAAGTGTCCAGCGGCTTTCCGTCCGGAATTGCATAACCAATTAGTTCGAAGAGCGAACCGGGATCGGTCGCAGCGAGACTTGTCTCAGGCCAAGCACGCCCAGCACGAAGAACAGCCAGACGGGATCGCCGCGGTGGAAGAAGAAGCTCTCCAGGAAACCGTTCAGCGCCGTGAACAGCACCACCATCATGAAGAAATCGCCGAGGAAGATGTTTTCCTTGCGCGCCGGGATGCGCATGTAATCGCGCAAGGGGGCGATCAGGAAGGTGTAGACGGCGACGCAGAGCGCCGGGATGCCCATCAGCACGGCGATGTCGAGATAGCCGTCGTGACCGTGAACGATGGTGCGGATATCCCAGGGCCGGTCGAAGGGCTGGTCCTGGTTGAGCAGCAGCGGCGTGCCCCAGAAGCTTTCATAGCCGTAGCCGGTCCATGGCTTCTTCGCCAGCATCTCGCCGGCGAACTCCCAAAGCGTCGTGCGTCCCGTATAGGTCAGGTTCGGGAAATAGATCGCCGCCAGATGCTTCACCGATGGGATGAAGACGATGCCGAGCGTGCCGACGGCCGTGGCCACGATCGCCAGCGCGAACAGGATCGGCGTGCCCAGCCGCATGCCGATGAGGCTGGGCAGCACGACGATCATGATCGAGAACGGGATCAGCCCGGCGGTCGTCTTGGAGCCGGTGTGGAGCATGAAGATCATCGCCGCGCAGAAGATGCCGGCGCCCCACCAGCGCTGGCCGCGTCGGAATAGATAGAGCCCGGCGAAGCTGAAACAGGCCATCACCGGACCGGCGATGTTCTTGTGCGTGAAGACGCCGCGCCACAGGCCGGCATGCTCGGGCTCCTGCGAGTCGGCGGTATGCAGCGCCTCATGCGGGAAGACGATCAGTCCGATATAGGAAAGGCCGATCACCACGACGGCGGTGAAGATCACCACCCTGGCGAAGGAGTCGGCGTCGCGCGGCAGCACCAGGATCGTCGCCATGGTGATGATGCCGATCATGGTGAAGGAGGCGGCGCGCATCGCCGCGGGCGGATCGGTGGCGAGCACCACCGACAGGAAGAAGAAGCCCAGCATCAGCGCCCAGGACGGGCTCACCAGCGAGCGCACCACACGCGGATCGGCGAAGGCGAGCAGCGAGAAGATGGAGACCGCGCCGAGCGAGCCGAAGCCGAGCTGGTTGACGATGTCGCCGCCGTCGCCGGTCAGCTCCGCGCCTGCCGGCTGGAAGGGCCGGAACGAGACGATGATGACGGTGAACAACAGCGCGGCGATAGCCGTCGCCAGACCTTCCCTGGTGAAGGCGGCGCTGAGCGGGGCGCGCTCAATTCTTCTCAGGCTGTCGGTATTGCTCATTGGCATATCCGAATTCGGCAAGCACCCGGCCGAGTGCGACATAGACCGGGTAGAGGCCGCTCGTCAGCGAGCCGGTGCGCGCCAGCCGGACGGCGCCGCGCAACGGCGAGGCCGCAAGCAGCGCCAGGCTCTTCAGGAAAACCTTGAGGCCGGCAAGCGGCGTGCCGGCCCGCTTCTTCTTTTCGACCAGCGTAGAGATCACGCCATTGCGCAGGCTGCGGGCGCGGATCCAGTCGGCCTCGACGCGCCGGGCCGGAACGGTCTCGTTGACCTTTGCCTCGGCGCACCAGCCGAGCAAGAAGCCTTTCTGCTCGGAGCGACTGAGGAAGTCGGAGTCGCCGCCGCCCATGAAATTGAACCGCAGATCGAGGAAGGGCGGTCCCATCGCCTGAAGCACGTTGCGCCTCACCAGCAGGTTGCCGGACGAATAGAGCGCCGGCACGCGGCCCGTTTCACGATAGGGTGGTGCAAAGACCGGATGTCCGGCCCATCTGGCGTGGCTCGGATCGGCAAAAACCGGCACTTGCGGGCCGCCGACGATGTCGGCGCCGAGGCTCTCGGCGGCGTTGCACATGCGCTCCAGCCAGTCTGGCTCGGCGATCTCGTCATCGTCGATGACCAAAAGGTGCTTGAAATTGGGAAACTGCAGGATCGCCGTCTGCCAGCCGGCATTGTAGGCGCTGCAATTGCCACGCTCATGCGCGATGATCACGATGCCTGGCATCTCGCCACTTTCGAACAGCGGCAACACCGCCTTGGCGCCCTCGCGCGCCTCGGCCTCGTTTTCCATGACGATGACGGCAAAGCGCCTGCCGGTCCGCTGCGCCTTGATCGAAGCCAAGGTTTCCAGCACCTGCTTCGGCCGCTTGAAGGTCGGCAGCGTCACGACCGCCTCGACGGTCTCGGCGGCGAGCCCCGGTGACCGTCCCGCGATCGATACAGAAGCGTCGGACGGCAAAGGGATCATCCGTTTCCAGCAGCGTGGGTTCCGGGCCCTCGATAGCATCGCGGTGATAACGCTTCGTTAATCACCTTGTCGTCCGCCTGTCGGAAAAGTCGGGTCTTCGGCCTTTGACAGTGCCATTTAATCAAGGCTTCACCGCGTTTTGCTACCGGCTGCAGCCAAGGATAGGTGAAATGCATCTGCTGTTCGCCACATCGATCGTGCCTGATGGCGCTCTCGCCTCGGGTTACGAGATTGCCAACGCCGCGATCATCGACGCGCTGCGGCGGGCCGGCGTGCGCGTGACGGTGATAGGCTTCATCTGGCCAGGGAAGACTCCGTCCGATCCCCAGAACATCATCGTGCTCGACGCCGTCGAGGTCCGCACCGAAAGCGCTTGGCCGCTGCGCAAGCTTGCCTGGCTGGGCAAGGCGGTTCTCTCAGGCCTTACCTTTTCCTCGGTCAAGCTGCGCGTCGTTTCGGACGGCGAAGTCCGCGCCGCCATCGAGCGCGCCGGTCCCTTCGATGGCTATGTCCTGAATTCGGTGCAGTTCGCCGGTGCCTTTGAGAAGGTTCTCGCCGACCGTCCATTCGTCTTCGTCGCGCACAATGTCGAGCATCGCTCGGCCGAGGAAAATGCCGCCGCGGCCGGCAGCGCGCTGCAGCGCTGGATGTTCCACCGCGAGGCCAGGCTCCTCAAGGTCATGGAGGAGCGCCTCTGCAGCGCCGCGCGCTTTGTCTTCACGCTGGCCGAGGAAGACCGCGCCGCACTTGGCGTCGCCTCCGACCGACGCTCGGCGGTGCTGCCGCTGGTGACCCGCGCGCAGGAGCCCGCAAGCAAGGCGAAGCGCCATGTCGATTGCGACGCCGCGCTGATCGGCACCTGGACCTGGCAGCCGAACCGCATCGGGCTCGATTGGTTCCTGAGCAAGGTCGTGCCGCATCTGAAGCCGGATTTCCGCGTCAGGATCGCAGGCCACATGCCTGCCGGCGTCAGCTCGCCGCATCCCGGTGTTTCCTTCGTCGGCAGGGTTCCTGACGCGCAGGCCTTCGTGCGTAGCGCCGCCGTCATTCCCTTGATCAGCACCGCAGGCAGCGGGGTGCAGCTGAAGACCATCGAGACCTTCGAGCTCGGCCTGCCGTCCGTCGCCACCAGCCGCTCGCTGCGCGGCATCGGCTATCGTCCCGACAATTGCGTGGTGACCGACGATCCGATTGCCTTCGCCGCTGCTCTCCAGGCGGCCGCGGCCAATGTCCGTGACGACGACGGCAGCGCCTTCCATCGCCGCCAGCTCAAGGCGCTCGATGCCGCGATCGGGCTTGGCCTGGAGAAGCTCGGCGCCGTCAGGCAGGAGGTCGCCGCATGAACATGCACACCGCGCGCGCCGCCTTCGGCTTCGACACGCTCAAGACCATTTTGGGCATTCCCGTGCTTGCCATACGCTGGGACGAGGCCATCGCCTTGCTCACCAGGCTGATCGACGAGCGTCGCTTCACCAAGGTGAGCTTCCTCAACGCCCACAATGCCAACCTTGCCTGCACCGATCCGGTCTTTGCCGAGGCGCTGGAAAACTTCCTCATCCTCCCCGACGGCGTCGGCGTCGACATGGCGGCAAAGCTGCTTTACGGCGCGCCTTTCCCCAGCAACCTCAACGGCACCGATTTCATTCCGGCCTTCCTGCAGGCCTCGTCGCATCCGCTGACGGTGGCGCTGCTCGGCACGACGCGCGCCAATGCCGAAGCCGCGTGTGCGAAGCTTTCGACGCTCGCCATGCAGCACGAATTCGTCGTCATCCATGACGGCTTCTTCTCCGCCGCCGAGGAGCCGGCGGTCCTCGAGCGCATCGCCAGGCTGCGGCCCGACGTGCTCCTCGTCGCGATGGGCGTTCCGCGCCAGGAATTGTGGATCGAACGCCACATCGACAGTCGCCATTGCACCCTGCCGGTCGCGGTCGGCGCGCTGCTCGATTTCATGAGCGGCTCTGTGCCGCGCGCGCCGCTATGGCTGCGCCGGCTGCGGCTTGAATGGCTGTTTCGCCTGTGGATCGAGCCCGGCCGCCTGTGGCGCCGCTACATCGTCGGCAATCCGCTGTTCCTGTGGCGCGTCGTCAGGCAAAAGCTGTCGCTTGGGCCGCGGCCAGCGGAGGCGCGCCGGTGAACAGCCGCTTCGTGCCGGGCACCTCCACCGCCATCGAACCGCTGCCGCGCATGCCCCTGGCTGCGATCGTCACGGCGAGCTACGCTCCCGATTTCGAGCGCTGCCGGCTTCTGTGCGAAACCATCGACCGCCATGTCACTGGCGTGGCGCATCATTACATCCTCACCGAGCATCGCGACGTCGCGCTGTTTCGCCAGCTGGAAGGCAGCCGTCGCAGCGTCATCGACGAGCGGGACCTGTTGCCGCGCTGGCTGCGCGTGTTCGACGATCCGCTGAGCGGTTTTCGCCGCCGCGTCTGGCTGAGCCTGAAAACGCAGCCGTTGCGCGGCTGGCATGTGCAGCAGCTGCGGCGTATCGCCATTGCCGGGCAGGCAAAGGAAGACGTGCTGGTCTTCTGCGATTCCGACGTCGCCTTCCTGAAACCCTTCGACACCGGCGCTTTCTGGCGCGACGGCAAGGTGCGGCTGTTCCGGCGCGACGGCGTGCTGTCGAACGATGGACATGACGAGCATCGCATCTGGTCGCGCAATGCCGGTGCCGCGCTCGGCATCGATTCTGCCAATCAATCGAGCCACGATTACATCTCGACGCTGATCGCCTGGCGCCGCGAGACGGTCGACGCGATGTGCGAGCGCATCGAGAAGGTGCATGGCCGCGACTGGGTCGGCGTCGTCGGTTCGGCGCGCCAGTTCTCCGAATGCATGATCTATGGCCGCTATGTCGACGACGTGCTTGAAGGCGCCGGCCATTTCCATGGTTCGGAGGAATTCTGCCGCGTCCATTGGAACGGCGAGCCGCTGTCTGATGAGGAATTCCGCCGCTTCGTCGACACCATGGCGCCGGAACAGGTGGCGATCGGCATGCAGTCCTTCATCGGCACCGATATCGGCCGCATCCGCCGCCTGATCGGCCTTGATTAGCCTGCGCGGGATTCAGGTCAGGCCGAGTCGAAAACAGTGGCTTCCGAGAACCGGAGCGGAGCGTACTAAAGTACGTGAGCACCGGAAGCGCAGGGAGCCGCTGTTTGCAGGCCGGCCTCACCTGAATCAGATCGCCTTCGCCGGGCGGCGCATGGCCGAATAGGTCAGCAGCATCGAGGCGAGATAGAGCAGCAGGAAGACGATGTTGAGCGACAGCACCAGATTGGCCGTGTCGGGGATCGTTGTCAGCACATAGGTCAGCAGCACCCCTTTCAGGCCGGCGAGCAGGCCGAGATTGATCGCCCGCACTGCCGTCTGGCCGCGCGCGAAGAGAAGCTCGGCCTGGTATTCGACGAGGTTGCGCAGGCCGGGTACGCAGACCGCCAGTGCCACCAGCGGCGCTGCCTCGGCGACATTCTTGCCGAGCGCGTTCGGGAAGAAATGCAGCACGATGCCGAGCGATACCAGCGCCAGCGTCGAGACCAGGAACACGCCACCCTCGATGCCGCTCTTGACCGCTAGCCGCGACAGAAGCTCCGGCGCCCGCATCATGCGCTGCACCAGCATCATCGAGAAGGTGCGGATCGGGATCGCGGTGAGATCGACCAGCCGCATGATGATGGCGTAGATGCCGGCCAGATGCGGCCCGCCGATCGACAGCACCAGGAGTTTGTCGAACTCCATCTGCAGATAGAACAGCACTTCGGATCCGGCGACATAGATGGAATCGGCGAGCCGCCTGAAATAAAGCTCGGCGCGCAGCCTCAGCCGCTGGCGCGGATAGAAGAAGACGAAGGCGACGATGAGTGAGGCGGCATTGGCGCCGATGTAGAACAGCGACCAGACGCCGATGCTGTGCTGCGCGCCAAGCATGAACAGGATCGCGCCGACTGCCCTGAGCGCCGTCGCCAGGATGGCGAGCACGGCCGCCCGCCCGAATTTGCCGAGCCCGTTGTTGACGATCAGCGCCACTTCGACCGGTCGCCACAGAAGCGCTTCCGCGAAGACGACCGCGGCGAAAGCCGACAGCGGCACGGCGCCGGCGAAGAAGATCAGGTAGACGATGTAGGATGCGGCGGCGAGGAACGGCAGCGACAAGACGCCGAGAAGCAGGAAACCGGCGGTGAATGTGCCGATCAGGTTGGGGCGGATGGTGGCGGTGCGGTATAGCGCCGAAATGAATCCGAAGGCGAGGATGCGCGACAGCATGATGCCGGCGGCCGACGCGGTCGCGAACATGCCGAACTCGGCGATCGAAAGCGTGTTGGCCAAAGCCACGAAATAGGCCAGCGAGAACACCAGCCGGCCGCCGGCGCCGCTGATCGCCGAAAAATAGTCGGACACCAGTTTCCGGCGGGTGGCCACGAAGTGGCCGATCCGCGCGAAGCTTCGCCTTTGCGGCATGTCGCTGGCCTGGGTCATGTCGGGGGCGATACATAGGCTGGAAAGTTTAACGCGGCGTTCTGGCGCCCGTCCCGGCGGCGCTGAAATGCCGTGAGCAAAGCGAAAAACTCTGCCCGCCGAGGTGCAAAATTAACCGTTTGTTTCCTATGCCTGTTTAGCGTGGCTTAACGATTGGCCGATCCGCGCGCCCAAGCCGCCAGAGAGTAAGTTCCAGGACAATGGTCGATAGGGATAACCGTGATGACTGGAGGCGCGAGCGTTCTCTGCTCGCGCTCGGCCAAGCCATGCGTGGCGATGACAAAACGGTCTCGATCGGCGACCGGGCCAATTCTTCCTGGCGCGAGGACGCAGCCGCGCGCCATCGCGCCGCTCGTTCCGAGCGCGAAGAAAAGTTGAACCCGCGTCCCGCCGAGACCGGCGGGTTTGACCACGATCAGGCGGAACCGGATTCGGATCCGGCCGAAACCGGGGACGACCGGGCGGGAAGAAATCGGCCCGCTTCGTTCGGCCAGGGCTACGGGGCCACTGCGGAAGGCCGCCAGCCGCAGGCCGCTCCCGAACCTCGCCATGCAGGCCGGCCGCCTGCCGACGGCAATTCCGAGGAGTGGAAACCGCTGATCGACCCGATGCAGGTCGTTCACGGCATTACGCGATCCAAGGCGTTGATCCTGTCGACAACCATCCTGGGCGCGGCGCTCGGTGTCGCCATCGCCTTGTCGACGCCGAAGAAGTATGAGGCCACGACCGACGTCATTGTCGACCCGCGCGACCTCAAGCTCACCGATCGCGACCTGACGCAGAACGTGGTCGCCTCGGATGCGACCCTCGCCATCGTCGAGAACCAGGTTCGCATCCTGACTTCGGGCACCGTTCTCAACAAGGTCGTCACGGATCTCAACCTTACCAACGACCCCGAATTCAACGGCCAGGGCAAGGGCGGCATCGGTCTGATGTCGACGCTGCGCTCGATCCTGTCGCGGCAGGATGCCGGCGCGGCGGACGAAGCGCGCAAGCGTGCGCTGGCGGTCGGCAGTCTGTATGACAGCCTCGACGTCGAGCGCGGCGGCAAGACCTTCGTGGTCTCGGTCAGCGCCACCACGCAGAACGCGGAGAAATCCGCGCTGATCGCCAACACCATGGTCAAGGCCTTCAGGCAGATCTCCAGCGAGATCCAGTCCAGCACGGCGGGCCGCGCCAACGACGAGCTCACCGCCAGGCTCGGCGAACTGCGCAAGGGCGTCGAGACGGCCGAACGCCAGGTCGAGGATTTCAGGGCGACGCACGACCTCGTCGACGCGCAGGGCCACCTGATCAGCGACGACCAGATGTTGAAGCTCAACGAGCAGCTTTCCGTCGCCCGCGCCCGCACGCTCGAGCTCAATGCCCGCGCCGCCTCGGCCCGCTCGCTGAACGTCAATTCGGTGCTTAGCGGCACCTTGCCCGAGGAAATCAACTCCAACATGATGAGCGAGCTGCGCTCGCAATATGCGGCGCTGAAGCAGGAAGCCGATCGCGCCGAGGTCAGGCTCGGGCCCCGCCATCCGGAGATCGAGGCGCTCAACGCCCAACTCGCCGGCGCGCGCGAGCGCATCAGCGCCGAGCTGCAGCGCATCGCATCCTCCCTGCAGGTCGACCTGAAGCGCTCCGTCCAGCTCGAGCAGGATCTGTCGTCGCGCCTGGCGCAGGCCAAGGCGCAGAGCGGCGACGTCAACAACAATCTAGTCTCGCTGCGCGAGCTTGAGCGCGAGGCCGCCGCCAAGCGCTCCGTCTACGAGCAGTTCCTGCTGCGCGCCAAGGAAACCGGCGAGCAGAAGGACATCAACACCGCCAATATCAGCGTCATCTCGGACGCCTATGCGCCGCTGCAGGCGAAGGGACCGTCGCGAGCGGTGATGGCCTTGGCCGGCCTGTTCGCCGGCCTGTTCGCTGGCATTGGTCTGGGCGGGCTGCGCGGTGTCTATGAGAGCCTGCGCGAGACCGCCGATAACCGCTCGCGCCGCAGAGTCGATAAGCGCGCTCCAATGATGGAGAACAGTTCCAACAAGGCCGCTCCGCCGCCGCCACCGCTTGTGACGCCGCCGGCCCCGCCTGTCGCCCAGCCTCCGGCTCGGTCATTCACGCCGCCCCCGGCCGCGTCTTTCACGCCGCCGCCGGCTCCGTCATTCACGCCGCCCCCAGCCGCATCTTACACGCCGCCGGCAGCTGCATCCTACACACCGCCGCCCGCCTCACCTCCAGTGCCGCCTCCGATGACGGCAGCCGCGCCGGCTCCAGTCCAGCCCGTCGCGCCACCGCCGGAACCGGCCAACGATGCCGGCCGTCCGGGGCTTTTCGGCTCGCTTGCTTCGGCGGTTCGCTATTTCGTGCGGCGCGAGCCGGCCGAAACGGTGGATATGGACTCTGTTCCGCCCGAAAGCGCCTGGCGCGCGCCCAGCCGGGAAGAGCGCTATTCTGGGGCTCAACCATCGGCCCGGGAGAATTTCCGGCCGCCATACGAGCAGGGCTATTCCTATTCGTACCGGCCGGACCATGGCCGGACCGATCCCTATGAGGATCGTTATTCGGCATCGGCGGCACCTTATGATCCGCGGTCGCCGGCCGCCGGCGAGGCCGACCAGCCCCCCGCCGGCCAGCCCCCCACCGACCAGCAGGGCGAGATCGACGATATCCGCGCCAGCCTGCGCGAATTCCGCGAGGCTGTGCGCGAGCTGACCGAAAGCCGCACGCACCGCCGCTATTTCTGAGGCGCCCGTATTTCTAAACGACTCGTGGTTCGATAAAAGCGGCCGGTTTCGGGTTTACGGCATCCGACGACGCTTTGACGGGATTGCCTTGTCGAATTTTGGTGAAAATGCCGCGCTGCATTTCGGCCGCAAGCGTCTCGCTTTGGTGGATCGACAATGCCGACTAAGGAATGGGGCCATGCATCGATGCGGCCTCGAAGCGAAGCTGAGGGTTGGTGATGGCCGAAGTGATTGATGGAAAGAGCGTCGCCGAGGACGTGGTTTCGAAGGTCAAGGCTCTGACCGCGGAGCTGTCGGCCAAGGGAACCACCAAGCCTGGCCTTGCGGTGGTGATCGTCGGTGAAGACCCGGCAAGCCAGGTCTATGTCGCCTCGAAATCGCGCACCGCCAAGGAATGCGGCTTCCATTCGCTCCAGCATACGCTTCCGGCCGACACCACCGAGGAACAATTGCTGAAGATCATCGGCGACCTCAATGCCGACAAGTCGATCCACGGCATCCTCGTGCAGCTGCCGCTTCCCGGCCACATCGACGCCGGCAAGGTGATCCAGACGATTGCGCCGGAAAAGGATGTCGACGGCTTCCACTTCATCAATGTCGGCAAGCTCGGCACCGGCGAGCTCGAGACGGCCTTCGTGCCCTGCACGCCGGCAGGCTCGATGCTTCTGATCGAGCGGGTGCGCGGCAAGGACCTGTCCGGTCTCAACGCCGTCGTCGTCGGCCGCTCCAACATCGTCGGCAAGCCGATGGCCAATCTGCTGCTCGCCGCCAACTGCACGGTCACCATTGCCCATAGCCGGACCAAAGACCTGCCGGCGCTGGCCCGCACCGCCGACATCCTGGTCGCCGCCGTCGGCCGTCCGGAGATGGTCAAGGGCGATTGGGTGAAGCCCGGCGCCACCGTGATCGACGTCGGGATCAATCGCATCCCGGCGCCCGAAAAGGGCGAGGGCAAGAGCCGCCTGGTCGGCGACGTCGCCTATGCCGAGGCGGCCAAGGTCGCGGGCGCCATCACCCCGGTCCCCGGCGGCGTCGGGCCGATGACCATTGCCATGCTGATGGCGAACACTGTAGCTTCCGCCTACCTCGCGGCCGGGCTGAAGCGGCCGTCCTTCTGATTTTGAGAAAGCCTTTGCATTGCCGAACCTGATTGCTCCCGTTGAACGGCCGATCACGAACGATCCCGTTCAGGGCGGCCGTCAGTTCGGTTTTCTGCTGGTCGACAAATTCTCGATGTTCTCGCTGGCGGCGGCTATCGACTGCTTCCGCTCGGCGAACCGCCTGCTCGGCCGCGATTTCTACGGCTGGACGACGATTTCGGCCGATGGCGACGCGGTGATGGCCTCGAACGGCCTGCCGCTGAAGATCGACTATTCGGTCGCCGACATGCCGCCGGTCGACATCCTGTTCGTCTCGGTCGGGCTCACCACCGAATTCCCCGGCAAGAGCAAGGTGCTGGCGGCGCTGCGCAGCTGGGGCCGGCGCGGCAACGCGCTAGGCGCGCTTTCGGTCGGCTCCTATCTCTTGGCCGAGGCCGGACAGCTCGACGGCTATCGCTGCACGATTCATTGGGAGAACCGCGCCGGCTTCATGGAGCGTTTCCCCGACATCAACTGCACCGGCAATGTCTTCGAGATCGACCGCAAGCGCTACACCTGCGCAGGCGGCACTACCTCGATCGACCTGATGCTGGAGATCGTGCGCGGCGATTTCGGCTCCAACCTCGCCAACGGCGTCGCCAACCAGTTCCAGCACGAGCGCATCCGCTCGGCCGGCGACCGCCAGCGCGTCGGACCGGAGCGCGACCTCACCGGAAAGTCGGAAAAGCTCAGGCGCATCGTCGAATTGATGGCCGACCATCTCGACGAGCCGCTGTCGGCGGTGCAGCTTGCCAAGTCGGCGGGGCTGTCGGTGCGCCAGGTCGAGCGCCTGTTCCTGCGCCATTTGAGCGTGACGCCTGGCCGCTATTATATGCGGCTGCGGCTCGAACGCGCGCGCGAATTGCTGCGCCAGACCAACATGCCGATCCTCGACGTGGCGATCGCCACCGGCTTCACCTCGCATTCCTATTTCGCGCAGAGCTACCGGCTGCAGTTCGGCCGTCCGCCATCGGAAGAGCGGCGCACCACTTATTGAGTGACTTCGCCGGCCATCGGACTTGTCTCCGAATGCCGCGTCAAATAGCTTTCGCAACGCGGACGAGGGCTACTCTCAGGAGATTTCCATGGCGGGACTGATACGGAGCGTCGCTGCGGCGCTCCTGCTTTTGTCGATGACCAGTTTCGGCTTTGCCGCCAACAAGGTCATCATCATCCTCGATGCATCAGGCTCGATGTGGGCCCAGATCGACGGCAAGCCGAAGCTGGAGATCGCGCGTGAATCGCTGCGAACGGTGCTGCAGTCGGTTCCGGCCGACGACGAGATCGGCTTCATGGCCTATGGCCATCGCACCAAAGGCAGCTGCGACGATATCGAGCTGATCGTGCCGCCGCAAGCCGGTTCCGCCAGCGCCATCTCGTCGGCGGCCGACAGTATGAAATTCCTCGGCAAGACGCCGCTCACGGCCGCTGTCAAGCAGGCCGCCGAGGCGCTGAAATACACCGAGGACAAGGCGACGGTGGTGCTGATCACCGACGGTTTGGAGACCTGCGGCGGCGATCCTTGCGCGCTCGGCAGGGAGCTGAAGGAAAGCGGCGTCGACTTCACCGCCGATGTCGTCGGCTTCGGCCTGACCGCGGACGAGGGCAAGCAGATCGCCTGCCTCGCCGAAAACACCGGCGGCAAATACATCCAGGCCTCCGACGAGAAAGCGCTGCAGGAAGCTCTCGTCGAGACCGTCGCGGCTCCGGCTCCCACGCCTGAACCGGCTCCGGCCCCGGCGCCTGAGCCGGCAAAGCCGGAGTTCAATTTCATGCCGAGCGTAGTGCTCGCCGAGGGCGATGATCCGATCACCGACGGCAACGTCTGGGAGGTCTACAAGGCCAAGTCCGACGGCACGCGCGGCGAATCCGTCACCACCGAATACGGCGCCTACAAGGGCAATCTGGAGCCGGGCGATTATGTCGTGGTCGCGACCGATGGACAGGCCAAGGCGGAGCAGAAGATCAAGATCGAGGCAGGCCAGGCCTACCAGCCGCTCTTCATCTTGAATGCCGGCAAGCTGATCCTTCATCCGCGGCCGAGCCCGGGGGCAGACATCGCCGGCGGCGCTATGCTGGAATTCGCCTATCCGGGCGACCACACGACGACATACGGCGATACCAAGGTCATCCTCCCGGCCGGCGAGGAGAAGGTCACGGTGACGATCGGCAGCGGCACGATCACCGAAACCATTCAGCTCGCGGCCGGGCAGACGATCGAGAAGGACATCATCGTCGGCGTCGGCAAGGCCAAGGCCAACGCCTTCTACACTCAGGGCGGCGAAAAGGCCGGGGCGGACGTGTCCTGGAAGGTCTACAAGGCGGCCAAGAAGCTCGATGGCACCCGCGATCAGGTGACCTACGCCTATGGTCCCGACAGCCAGTTCGACCTGCCGCCCGGCGACTACGTGATGGGCGTCGATGTGCAGGCCGTGTCCACCGAGCAGCCTTTCAGCGTGACGGTCGGACAGATGACCGACGTCAACGTGACGCTGAATGCCGGTGTCGTGGCAGTCGACGCGCCCGGCGCGGACGGCTTCAAGATCTTCGAGGCCAAGAAGAACATCCAGGGCGAGCGCAAGCAGGCGACCTACGCCTACGGCGAGAAGATGCAGACCACGCTTGCCGCAGGCGACTACGTGCTCGTGACCAACTTCACCACCGACAAGGCCGACAAGGAGACGCCTTTCACCATCAAGGCCGGCGAGCGCAACGAACTCACCGTTCAATAGGCGTTTCGGCCGGAACAAACAGAAAGGGCGGCTCGGAGCCGCCCTTTTCTTTTGAAGTCCGCAACATCAGGCGTTGCCGAAAGCGGCGGCGCCATGGTCGGCGCGGCCGACCAATTGCCGGAAGCCGGCGAACAACTCACGGCCGAAGCCGAACTCGTTGCCGATGAGATCGGCTTCGGCCGTGCGGCGCAGCGCGAATTCCGTCCCCGGCACCAGCACTTCCAGCGTGCCTGCATCGGCGTCGAGCCGGATGACGTCGCCGTCATGGATCCTGGCGATCGGTCCGTCTTCGACCGCTTCCGGCGTCACATGGATCGCCGCCGGCACCTTGCCGGAGGCGCCCGACATGCGCCCGTCGGTGACCAGCGCCACGCGCTGGCCGCGATCCTGCAGGATGCCGAGCACCGTGGTCAACTTGTGCAGTTCCGGCATGCCGTTGGCCTTAGGGCCCTGGAAACGGATGACGGCGATGAAATCGCCGGTCAGCGTACCGGCCTTGAAGGCGTCGTTCAGCGCCTGCTGGCTGTCGAACACCTTTGCCGGCGCCTCGATGACACGGCGTTCCGGTTTCACGGCAGAGGTCTTGATCACGGCGTGACCGAGATTGCCGCCCAGCACTTTCAAGCCGCCCGTCGGTTGGAACGCCTTCTTGAACGGCGCCAGCACCTTCTCGTCGCCGCTCTGCGAAGGTGCTGCCTCGCGCACGACACTGCCGTCGTCGCCAAGCCGCGCCTCGACGGCGTAGGGCCGCAGGCCTTCGCCCCACACCGTCTGCACATCCTCGTGCAACAGGCCTTCGTCGAGCAGTTCGCGGATCAGGAAGCCGAGCCCGCCAGCGGCATGGAAATGGTTCACGTCGGCAAGCCCGTTCGGATAGACGCGCGCCAAGAGCGGCACCGCCTCCGACAGGTCGGAAATGTCCTGCCAGGTCAGCGCGATGCCCGCGGCGGCGGCCATCGCGATCAGATGGATCGTGTGGTTGGTCGAGCCGCCGGTGGCGTGCAGGCCGACGACGCCGTTGACGATCGAGCGCTCGTCGATCATGCGCCCGACCGGCGTATAGGCGTTGCCGAGCGCGGTGATCGCCAGCGCCCGCTTCGCCGCTTCCCTCGTCAGCGCGTCGCGCAGTGGCGTGCCGGGATTGACGAAGGAGGCGCCGGGTGTGTGCAGGCCCATGATCTCCATCAGCATCTGGTTGGAATTGGCTGTGCCGTAGAAGGTGCAGGTGCCCGGCCCGTGATAGGATTTGGACTCGGCTTCGAGCAGTTCGGCGCGGCCGACCTTGCCTTCGGCATAAAGCTGGCGGATCTTGGCCTTCTCGTCATTCGCGAGGCCCGTCGTCATCGGCCCGGCGGGGATGAAGACGGCAGGCAGATGGCCGAAGGTGAGCGCCGCGATCACCAGCCCGGGCACGATCTTGTCGCACACGCCGAGGAACACGGCCGCGTCGAACATGTTGTGCGACAGGCCGACCGCCGCAGCCATGGCGATCACGTCGCGCGAGAACAGCGACAGCTCCATGCCGGGCTGGCCTTGCGTGACGCCGTCGCACATCGCCGGCACGCCGCCGGCGACTTGAGCAATGCCGCCCGCTCCCCGCGCGGCTTCCTTGATCAGCGCCGGGAACGTCTCGAAGGGCTGATGCGCCGACAGCATGTCGTTGTAGGAGGTGATGATGCCGAGGTTCGGCACGCGGTCGCCGCCCAGCGCGATCTTTTCGGACGGGCTGCACACGGCAAAGCCGTGGGCGAGATTGCCGCAGCCCAGCACCGCGCGGTTGGCGGTACGGCTGGAAGCCTCCGCGATGCGGCCGAGATAGGTTTCGCGGCCGGCTTTCGAACGTTGGCGGATGCGTTCCGTGATGGCTTCGATATCGCGTCTGGCTGTCATGGTCCGTCCTTTCGAGCCCGGCGACGTCCTCCCAGCGCCGTCGGGCCGTCATGTTGCAATCAGGGTGCCCAGAACACCTCTATTGGTCTCGGCGCCGCCTCGAGCACTCTGCGGATGGGCTTCTCGGCGCCAGGACCCATCGCGCCGTTGAACGCGGCGCGCTTGTCCTCGCCTTCGATATGGAGCGCGACGAAGCCGGCGGCGACGATGCGCGCCATCGACAGCGTCAGCCGCGGCTCGCCGCCGCTCGCCGCGTGCACCGGCAGCACGATCCGCCGCGAGGCAGGGTCGAGCAATTCCTCGAGGTTGCCGGCATCGGGAAAGAACGAGGCGGTATGGCCGTCGCCGCCCATGCCGAGGACCACCACGTCGAGCGGCCAGGGCAGCGCCTGCAGTGCTTCGCTGTCCGCCGCGGCTGCGTCCTCGATGCTTGCCGCCTCATGGTAGAGCGGCACGAAGCGTGCCGCGGCTGCCTTGTTCTGGAGCAGGTTCGCCGCCACCAGCCCGGCATTCGAGCGCGGCGAGGACGGCGGCACAAAGCGCTCGTCGACCAGCGTCACGATGACCTTGTCCCAGGCGATCGGCGCGGTCGACAGCGCGGCGAAGAGCTTCGCCGGCGTGGTGCCGCCGGACACCGCGAGCAGCGCGGTGCCGCGTTCCGAGATGGCGCCGCTCAGCCGGTCGGCAATCTGCCCGGCAAGCGCCGTCGCCAGGTCCTGGCGATCGGCAAAGCCGTTCCAGCCGTAACGGACTTCGCTCAATTGCTCTCGTGCCATGTCCGTCCGTCACGTTCGATCAAGGCAATCGAGGCCGACGGCCCCCAGGTTCCGGCCGTGTAGCCCTGAGCTTCCTGCCTGGCGCTTTCCCAGGCGTTCTGGATCGGGTCGATCCACTTCCAGGCCGCTTCGACCTCGTCGCGGCGCATGAAAAGGGTCTGGTTGCCGCGCACCACATCCATGATCAGTCGCTCATACGCGTCCGGCGCGCGTCCCTGGAAGGACTGTGCGAAGCTCATGTCGAGCGAGATTTGGCGCAGCCGCATGCCGCCCGGTCCCGGGTCCTTGATCATGATGTACTGCTTGACGCCTTCGTCCGGCTGCAGCCGGATCACCAGTTGGTTGGCGAAGATCGGCCCGGCGCTCTCGCCGAAGATCGAATAGGGGATCGGCTTGAACTCAATGACGATTTCCGAGACGCGGGTGGCGAGCCGCTTGCCCGTCCTCAGGTAGAACGGAACTCCGGCCCAGCGCCAGTTGCCGATCTCGGCCTTGATGGCGACGAAGGTCTCGGTGTTGCTGTCCTTGCCGAGTTCCTCGACGTAGCCCTTGACCGGACCGCCAGCCGAGGCGCCGGCGCGATACTGGCCGCGCACCGTGTGCTTGGGCGCCTCATTGCCGTTGATGCGCTTTAGCGCCCTCAGCACCTTCAGCTTCTCGTCGCGGACGGCGTCGGCGTCCATCGACGACGGCGTCTCCATGGCGACCAGGCAGAGCAACTGAAGCATATGGTTCTGCACCATGTCGCGCAGCGCACCCGCCTTGTCGTAGTAGGTTACGCGATCCTCGAGCCCCACTGTTTCGGCGACCGTGATCTGGACATGGTCGATCTGGGCCGAGTTCCATAAAGGCTCGTAAAGCGCGTTGGCAAAGCGCAGCGCCATCAGGTTCTGGACCGTTTCCTTGCCGAGATAGTGATCGATGCGGAAGATCTGGCTTTCGTGGAAATCGTCACCCACCGCGTCATTGAGCGCCCGCGCCGAGGTGAGGTCGCGGCCGATCGGCTTCTCCAGCACGATGCGCGAGCTCGGCGTGATCAGCTTGTGCTCCTTCAACTGATGCGAAATGTCGCCGAACAGCGCCGGCGCCACGGCGAGGTAGAAGGCGCGGATGCGGTCGCTGTCGCCGATTGCCTTCTTGAGTTTGTCGAAGCCGGTGCCGGTCGTCGCGTCCGCCGAGACATAGGAAAGCCTGGCCAGGAAGCTCTCCAGCTCCTTGGCGTCGATATCGGCCGGCTTCACATGCTGCGATATCGCCTTCTTGGCGAAGGCTTGGAATTCGGCATCGGTCATTTTTGCGCGCGAGGTGCCGATGATGCGCGTCGGCTCGGAGAACTGGTGGCCGCACTGGCGGTAGTAGAGCGATGGCAACAGCTTGCGTTCCGACAGGTCGCCGGTGCCGCCGAAGATGATGAAGTCGAAGGGATCGACAGGAATGATCTGGCTGGTCATGGTCAGTCCGATTTGATGCCGGGCGCCGGCAGCGTGGTTGGTATATTCTAATCGATTTAAATTTTCCAGTGCCATGGTGTCACATGCGAGGACCAATCGCTTGCACTTGCATCGGTCCACATGTTTCCCGACACTCACGCCGCCGGCAGGCCCGTCGGGCAAGCCACGGCTTCCGGAAGCGTTCGCGGCTGCAGCATAGAACGCGAATGTGACGAAAGCTAAGGGAGATGTAGCCTGGCTCGCGGTGGGCCGGGCGGCAGGGGGAAAAGTCACGTCAAGCTGCGGAATCCAATGAGCGGGAAAAGCATGCGTCTGGAAAACAAGGTCGCCGTCATCACCGGTGCCGCGTCGGGCTTCGGCGAAGGCATGGCCAAGCGCTTTGCCGAAGAGGGCGCGTGCGTGGTTGTCGCCGACCTCAACGCCAAGGGCGCCGAGCGGGTGGCCGAAGAGATCGGCGAAAGCGCGATCTGGACCCAGACCGACGTTTCCCTGCGCTCCGAATTCGACGAGATGATCTATGCCGCCAAGAGCGCTTTCGGCCGCATCGACATCATGGTCAACAATGCGGGCTTCACCCATCGCAACGGCGACATGCTTGGCGTCGATGAGGAAACTTTCGACCTGATCACCGCGGTCAACATGAAGGCGATCTATCACGCGGCACTTGCCGTTGTGCCGATCATGGACCGGCAGGGAGGCGGCGTCATCCTGACCACGGCCTCGACGGCCGGGCTTCGGCCGAGGCCAGGCCTGACCTGGTACAACGCCTCCAAGGGCTGGGCGATCACCGCCACCAAGTCGATGGCGGTCGAACTGGCGCCGAAGAACATCCGCGTCAACTGCCTCTGCCCGGTCGCCGGCGAGACCGGCATGCTGGAGAAGTTCATGGGCGCCGACACGCCGGAGATCCGTGAGAAATTCCGCGCCTCGATCCCGCTCGGCCGGCTCTCGACGCCGCTCGATATCGCCAACGCGGCGCTGTGGCTCGCCTCGGATGAAGCCGCCTTCATCACCGGCGTGGCGCTGGAGGTCGACGGCGGCCGCTGCATCTGAGCCGCTTCAGGTGGCGCATGGCAGCTTTATGCGCGGTCAAGCCGAGTCCCATTTGACTTCATGGTCCGTCAAAACGATAACGGATCGGAGTAGGGGAATTGGCGCGTGGTTAAGGTCAGGCTGCGTGAAATTCGCAATGATCTGGGCTGGCGATTGCGTCGCTATCGGGCAAACCGTGCGCGTGCCCAAAGCAAGGCTGTCTTCATCGGGATAACCGGCAGTTCCGGCAAATCGACGGCAACCAGCTTGCTTGGGCATATCCTGGCCGGTCACGGCACGGTCCATACGCAAGTTCTGGCCAACACGCTCAACGCACTGGTCCGCACGCTCTACAAGCGCATGAAACGCGCGGGCGAAGTCGACTACGTCGTCTTCGAAGCTGGCGCGTATGAGCCCGGTTCGATCCGAGGCATGGCGCAAATGCTGAAGCCGGACGTCGCGCTCGTGACGATGATCCGGCTGGAGCATGTCGGCAAGTTCAGGACGCTGGAAGCTGTTGCGCGGGAAAAACGGGCGCTGGTCGATGCGTTGGAGCCCGGCGGACTCGCGATCTTGAACGCCGACGACCTACATGTGCTTGACATGGCTTCGGGCGCAACGTGCCGCGTCGCGACTTTCGGTCAGTCGGAGGCCGCGGACTATCGTGTAACAGACATCCATGCCGCGTATCCGGACCTGCTCAGATTTTCGCTTCGATGGCACGGTGGCGACATACACATGCAGACACCATTCCCCGGCGAGCACTTCTGGCTGCCGACAGCCGCTGCCGTCGTCACGGCGCTGGAACTTGGTGTTCCACCGGAGAAAATCGCCGCAAGGACCGCATCCTTCGAACCTCTGGCCAACCGCTGCACGGTGCTGGTGACCGATCGGGGTCCACAGTTCATCGTCGATGCTGCCAAAGCGCCCTGGCATTCGCTGAACATTGCGTTCGAGATGATGGCCAAAGCGACGGCCGTTCGTAAACGGATCGTCGTCGGACAGATTTCCGACTACACCGGTTCGTCGAGAAAGTATGGCACTGCTTACGGTATCGCGCGCGACGTCGCCGACGAGGTCATCTATACCGGCGACAATGCCCACCGCTCACGCGCCAGCCAGGCCGACCGCGACAGCGGGCGTTTCGTGGAGCTTCGCACCCCGAAGGAAGTCTCCGATCACATCAAGCAGACCGCCGTCCCCGGAGAACTGATCCTGCTGAAGAGCTCATCCAACCTTCATCTGGAGAGGATCGCGCTGGCCTGGACGCACGACATCAGGTGCTGGATTCCAGCGTGCGGCAAGAAAGAGGCCTGCCAGACTTGCGGCCTCTACGAAGTGCCGTTCGAAGACCACAAGTCCTTCATCGCGGATCTCAGGCTTGAGCGCAGGAAAGGTCGGCTCGGACGGCTGCTTGGCGGATTGGGCCTTATGCGCCGGTCTTGATGTAGCTTTTGTAGACCCAGCCGTGCTTGCCGTTATAGACGATCTCGCACCATTTCTTACAATTCATCACCTGCACCGATGCCTTGGCCGGCACCGTGGCGATTGCGGCGGCACCTTTCTTCGGGCCTGAGCGCATGGTCACCGCCCTCAAGACGCGCCCGTTTGCGGCCGCGCTGGCTCTTTGAGCTTTCGGCTCAGGCTGTGCCGAGCTGTCCGTTGCTGCCGGTTGCGGATCTGGAACCTGCGGCTTGGCTTCGGGAATGGCGGCGGTTTGGGCGCCGTCCATCGTGTCGCCCGGCTTCTTCGCTGCCGCTGCTGTCTCGCTGGCGGAACCGGCGACCTGCGACAGCGCGTCCGAAGCGTCGTTCTCGGCATCGGCCTCGGCAAAGGCCGTATCGGTCGATTGCGCGGGGGCCGTGTCGGCGGCCTGCTTGAATGGAGCTGGCTGGTTCTCGGCCGGGGCAGGTGGCGTCTTGGCATCGGAAGCCGTCCAGCGAGGGTTGTTTGATGCCAAGGCCGGAATGTTGGCTTCGCGGGCCGCCGTCGTGGGCGTTACCGCATCCCCCTTGCGCGCGGCCTGCGGCGCCGTCGCCACAGTGACCGCCGCTGCCGCCGGAGCGACTTTCGTGGTCTTCACCGGAATTGTCGGAACGATCTGCGCGGCATTTGCCGCGGTCACTTGCCGGTCACTGCCCGGAACGCACAGCCACAGCGCCACCGCGGCCACGCCGAGCAGCGCGGCGGTGCCGACCGCTGCAATGACCAGATGCGCGTTCGACTGTACCTTCTGCCAGAAGGATGGCCGTACGTTGTAGCCGAACTGCATTGTAAAGCGCTGCCGTTCCGGCGCGCCGAAACTGAAGGGCTCGTTCACTCAAACCACCTCCAACAAGCGGGCCGACGTTCTTTCGATCATTGCCGTAACGATTGGCTTCGATCGGCATCGGTCCCGAAATCTTTGCGGGCAGGCCCGCGAAATCCCCGGATTTTCGCCCATAATTGCATCTTTTACTGCTGATTATGGCATGAGTGAGCCAATTTGCGAAATTCTGCGCGCCTGTTAAGGCTTCCACAACCTGCCGCGTGGAAGCGCCGGTATCGAATCGGCGGCTTCGGCTGGACGGCCAGCTTCAAATCCTGTCACGCAACGCGAACCAGTTCAGCGCCAGGAACAAGAGCGGCGCCCGCAAACGCCGACCGCCCGGGAAGGCGGGAATTTTCAGATCCTCGATCAATTTCAAGCGGTCGCGATTGCCGGCAACGGTCTCGGCATAGAGCTTGCCGAAGAAGTTCGACAGCATGACGCCGTGGCCGGAATAGCCGCCCATCGAAATCACCTTCGGCATCACTTCGCGCACGAACGGCTTTCTCGGCACCGTGATGCCGACATAGCCGCCCCAACCATGCGTGATCTCGACATCCTTAAGGTCCGGGTAGAGCTCGGCGATCTGCTTTCGGATGTGGATATGGATGTCCTTCGGATCGTTGACGGCATAGACCTCGCGGCCGCCGAACAGGAGCCGTCCGTCCTTCGACTTGCGGAAATAGCGCACCACGAAACGGGAATCGTCGACCGACTCGCCGCCCGGCAGCACCTTGGAGGCGGCGCCGAGCGGCACGGTCGCGCCAATGAAGGAGCCGATCGGCATGATGTGAGCCGCGCTCACCGGCTCCAGGTTGCCACCATAGGCATTGACGCCGATCAGGCATCTGTCGGCTGCGATCGTGCCCCTGGGCGTCGTGACCGTCACCTTGCCGCCATTGGAAGCGATGCCGGTGGACGGCGTCTGCTCGAAGAGATGCGCGCCGGCGGCCGCAGCCACTCTCGCCGTGCCGATCACCAGCTTCAGCGGATGGATGTGGCCGGTGCCGATGTCGCGGGCCCCGCCGAAGTAGCGCGTCGAGCCGAGCCGCTCCGCTGTCTCCGCCGCGTCCATGAAGCTGACATGCGGGTAGCCGAAGCGGTTCGCCATGATCTCGGCGTGGCGCTTGTAGTCGTCGACATAGCGCCGCTTGTGCGCCACCGAAAGCTGGCCCGGCATGTAGTCGATGTCGATGGCGTTGGCGGCGGCGAAGTCCAGAAGATGCGCCTTGGCTTCTTCCGCCATGTCGAACAGCGCCCTGGCGCGGGAGAGGCCGTATTCGGCCTCCAACTCCTCCGCCCAGGCGCGCTGGCCGGTGCCGAGCTGGCCGCCATTGCGCCCCGACGCGCCGTCGCCGAAGCGATAGGCCTCGATCAGCACGACATTCGCGCCGGCTTTGGCGAGATGCGCGGCTGCCGAGAGGCCAGTGAAGCCGCCGCCAATAATGACGACGTCACATTGGCGATCACCATCTAGCGAAGGGTATTCGGGCCGAGGCCCGGCCGTATCCTCGTACCACGAGCGGCCCGGGGAAATGGGAGACTGATAGGGCATGATCAGTGCCCTATACGTTCAACAAGAGATACTCCCGCTCCCACGGGCTGATCACTTCCATGAAGGTCTCGAACTCGGCGCGCTTGATCGCGGTGTAGGTGGCGGCGAAGGATTTGCCCAGGATGGCGCCGAGCTCCTTATCGTCCTCGAACAGGCCGACGGCCTCCAGAAGACCACGCGGCAGGTCGATTTCATCCGCATTGGCGGTCGTCAGCACCGGCGGTTCCGCCTTGATCTTGTTGCTCATGCCGACCAGCCCGCATGCAAGCGAGGCCGCCAGCGCCAGATAGGGGTTGGCGTCGGAGGACGGGATGCGGTTTTCAACGCGTCGCGCCGCCGGATCCGAGCGTGGCACGCGGAAGGCGGTGGTGCGGTTGTCGTAGCCCCATTTGTTGTTGACCGGCGCCGAAGCCTGCTGCGTCAGCCGGCGATAGGAATTGACGTAGGGCGCGAACATCACCAGCGCGTTCGGCACATGCTTCTGCATGCCGCCGATGAAGTAGAAGAACGCATCGGTCTCCGAGCCGTCCTCGGCCGAAAAGATGTTCCTGCCGGTCTTCTTGTCGACGACCGACTGGTGGATATGCATGGCCGAGCCCGGCTGCCCCTGGATCGGCTTTGCCATGAAGGTGGCGTAGATCTCGTGCTTCAGCGCCGCCTCGCGGATGGTGCGCTTGAACATGAAGACCTGGTCGGCGAGCTCGATCGGATTGCCGTGGCGCAGATTGATCTCGAGCTGGCCGGCGCCTTCCTCATGGATCAGCGTGTCGATCTCCAGGCCTTGCCGTTCCGAGAAATGGTAGATGTCGTCGATCAGTTCGTCGAATTCGTTGACGCCCGCGATCGAATAGCCGGCGCCGCCGCCGATCGGCCGTCCCGAACGTCCGACCGGCGGCGTCAGTGGATAGTCCGGATCGGGGTTCTTGCGCACCAGGTAGAATTCGATCTCGGGCGCCACCACCGGTCTCAACCCGCGCTCGTCATAGGCGGCCAGCACGCGCTTCAGCACGTTGCGGGGCGTGAACTCGACCGAGCGGCCGTCCTGGTGAACGAGATCGCAGATGACCGCGGCCGTCGGATCCTCTTCCCAGGGCACGACGGTCAGCGTCGAAAGATCGGGCAGCAGCTTCAGGTCGCCGTCGTCCTCGGGATAATGGAAGCCGTTGCCGTCCTCGGGATAGCCGCCGGAGATCGTCGTCATGAACACGGCCGAAGGCAGCGCCAGCGAGGTGTTGGAAGTGAATTTCTTGGACGGCATCATCTTGCCGCGGGCGACGCCCGCCTGATCGGGCGTGATGCACTCGATGTCCTCGATGCCGCGCCATTCGAGCCAGGCGCTGGCTTCCTTCCAGTTCTTCACACCACGCTGGTTTTTCAGGAATGCAGGCGTGCGGGCGCGTCCCCCCCGGCTTGACGGACGGACTTCCTTTTTTTCAGGCGGCATCATTCACCAGATTGTGTTGCGGATTTCGAACTATAGCCGGGCGCTACGGGGGAAGGGAAGGGGAGGCGGTTTACGCGAGTTCTCGAAGCGCCATGACGAGCTGGATCGGATCGCTGTCCTGGGAGCTTTCCAGGATACGCTCCAGCTCGCCTTTCCACGAATTCAGCATGCACCCCAGCTAGAGCTAGCAGTGCCCGGCAAACGCGTCTACACCACGCGTTCGTGAGGAGGATGACGTCGCAATGTCCGCTCTTACCACAATCGGTTTCGATGCCGACGACACGTTGTGGCAGAACGAGCAGTTCTTCCGCATGACCGAACAGCGCTTCATCGCCATGCTTGCCGAGCACGGCGACGCAAGCCGGATTTCCGCGAACCTGCTTGAAGCCGCAAAGCGCAATCTCGGCGTCTATGGCTTCGGCATAAAGAGCTTCATGCTGTCTATGATCGAGACGGCGATCGAGGTTACCGAAGGCCGCGTTCCGGCCTCGACGATCGCGGAAATCCTGGCTGCCGGCCGCGACATGCTCAGCCACCCGATCGAGCCGCTGCCGCATGCGCGTGAGACGGTCGAGAAGCTGGCAGGCAGCTATCGCCTGGTGCTGATCACCAAGGGCGACCTCATGGACCAGGAGCGCAAGCTGGCGCAATCGGGGCTGGGCGAGCTCTTCGACGCCGTCGAGATCGTCAGCGACAAGAGCGCCGCCACCTATGCCCGCATCTTCAGCCGCCATGGCGACGGACCGCAAAGGAGCATGATGGTCGGCAACTCGTTGAAGTCGGACGTCATCCCGGCCATCGACGCGGGCGGCTGGGGCATCTATGTCCCGCACGATTTGACCTGGGCGGCCGAGCACGCCGAAGCGCCGGTCGCGGCGCCGCGTTTCCGGCAGATCGCTGACCTGAGCGAACTGCCCGCGCTGATCGAAGGCATCGCCGCTGCAGGCTGACCAGCTTTAGGGGTCTTAGCCGCGCCCGACCAGGCGATCGACCACCGGTTGCAGCCTCTCGGGCGTAATCGGCTTGGCAACCACCGCATCGATCACGCTCGACAGGCCGAGACTTTCCGGCGTGCCACTTCGGGTTGAAAGCAGGATCACTGCGGGCAACGGCTTGCCGGAGGCGCGCCGCAGCGCGTCGATGGCCGACATCAGCCGGTCGCAATCCTTGTTGTCCGGGCCGCCGTCCAGGATGACGGCGCCGGGCAGTTGGCCGGTCAGCGTCTTCTCGGCAGCCTCGGGCGGTTCCGAGATCGGCTTCAGTCCCGATTTCTCGACGATTTTCGACACCACGACGCGGTTGATCGACGATTTTCCGACGACGAGCACTTTGGAAAAATCCGCAGCGATCGCGCCTGTCCGGGCTGCCGGTTTCGAGCGTTTTTCGGAGTGGTCGTCACGGTCGGGGGGACACATCGGCGGGCTGGCACTCTGGTTCAATGCAGGGTTGAAACCTGAGGCACAATTGGGTGAGATCGCGGCCGGTGTCAAGCTGAAACGGTCGAGGTCGAAAATATAGCAAGAAATCCGAGATTCAGAGCAAGTCGTACCACTTGACGGTGAAGGCAAACCGAAAAAAGACGATAGTCTCCCGAACGTATAGCGCGCGGGAGACTATCGCCGAGACTGTTGACGTCACGTCAAGTGTGGCTCCGCTGGGTAACGATCACCGGGATCAAAAGGTCTCCCCAGTTGCCGTCGCCGCCATGGTGCCTGGCCGAGCGGACCAGTTCCACCGAGACGCCGGCCTCGACTGCCTTCATGACCGACTGGTTGAGTCGGTGCAGATCGTTGGCGAGCATGCGGATCGTCGCCTGCTGGTCGACGCTCATCGCGCTCGATTGTTCTTCTGCCCTTTCCTTGACACGGCTTATCGATGCCATTGCTCTTCTCCTCGATGTAGATGCCCTGCGGGCGTTTCCTCTGGTTGCTATCCGTTACTCGGCCGCCGGCCTGAACTGGGCGTGCTCGGTCGATTCATGCATGGCGGTGGTCGAAGACCGGCCGCCGGTGATCGCCATCGACACGGCGTCGAAATAGCCGGTGCCGACCTCGCGCTGGTGCTTGGTCGCCGTATAGCCGTTGGCCTCCGCCGCGAACTCGGCCTCCTGCAGTTCCGAATAGGCGGCCATCTGCCGGTCCTTGTAGCCGCGCGCCAGCTCGAACATGCCGAAGTTCAACTGGTGGAAGCCGGCCAGCGTGATGAACTGGAACTTGTAGCCCATCGCCCCGAGCTCCTTCTGGAACCTCGCGATCGTGGCGTCGTCGAGGTTCTTCTTCCAGTTGAAGGACGGCGAACAATTGTAGGCGAGCAGCTTGCCCGGATGGTGCTTGTGCACACCCTCGGCGAATTTCCTGGCCTGCGCCAGATCGGGCTTCGAGGTCTCGCACCAGATCAGGTCGGCATGCGGCGCATAGGCTACGGCGCGCGCGATGCAAGGCTCGATGCCGTTCCGCACATTGTAGAAGCCCTCGACCGTGCGGCCTGCATCGTAATCGACAAAAGGCCGGTCGCGCTCGTCGATATCGGAGGTCAAAAGCTTCGCCGCCTCGGCGTCCGTGCGCGCCACGACCAGTGTCGGCGTGCCCATGACGTCGGCCGCAAGGCGCGCGGCGTTGAGGTTGCGGATATGCGCCGCCGTCGGGATCAGCACCTTGCCGCCGAGATGGCCGCATTTCTTTTCCGACGCCAGTTGGTCCTCATAGTGGACGCCCGCGGCGCCGGCTTCGATGAAGGCCTTCATGATCTCGAAGGCGTTGAGCGGGCCGCCGAAGCCGGCTTCGGCATCGGCCACGATCGGCGCGAACCAGGTCTCGACCGATAGCCCCCTGCCTTCGGACGTCTCGATCTGGTCGGCGCGCTGCAAGGTGCGATTGATGCGCTTGACCAGTTCCGGCGCCGCATTGGCCGGGTAAAGCGACTGGTCCGGATACATCGCCGACGCGGTGTTGGCGTCGGCGGCCACCTGCCAGCCCGAGAGATAGATCGCCTTCAGCCCGGCCCGAACCTGCTGCATGGCCTGGTTGCCCGACATGGCGCCCAGCGCGTTGACGAAGTCCTCCTCGTGGATGAGCTTCCAGAGCCGGTTCGCACCCATCTCGGCCAGCGTCTGGCGAATCTGCACGGAGCCGCGCAACCGCTTCACATCCTCTGGCGAATAGGGACGCTCGATGCCGTCGAAACGGCCTTCCGGCGCGGAGGGGACGAGGTTGTAAAAATCGGTCATTGGTCACTCCGGATCGTTTGGAACTGCTTCAGCGCGGCATCGCAATCCTATAGCCTTGCGATGTCTACGTGTGACATCGTTTACATTGCAGCGCGAAAAGCGCCCAGAAAAACCACCGCTCGGCACTAAAAATAAAGGAAAAGCTGTGTTGTCATTGACAGGCTATCTCTGTAAATTTGTCACGATTGTAAAAACGGCGTAATGGACGCCGGACTCGATATTCATGTAAATTCTTGTCAAGGATGGCACGGATGGCCGACCAGAAGATCTTCGCCGGTCCGCGGCTGCGCCGGCTGCGCAACGCCAGAGGCCTGACCCAGACGGCGATGGCCGAGGGACTGGGCATCTCGCCGTCCTACCTCAACCTGATCGAGCGCAACCAGCGCCCGCTGACGGTGCAGCTCATTCTCAAGCTGGCCTCTGTCTACAAGGTCGATCCGCATGAATTGCAAGCAGAGACGAAAGGCTCGATCGCGGCGTTGCGCGAAGCGTTCAGCGATCCGCTTCTTGCCGGCGAACTGCCTGGCGATCAGGAACTGATCGATCTCGCCGAGACCGCGCCGAACGCCTCGGCGGCGATGGTAAAACTGTTTCGCGCCTACCGCGAACAGGCT
Organism: Mesorhizobium sp. B3-1-7; assembly: GCF_006439385.1. Lineage (NCBI taxonomy): Bacteria > Pseudomonadati > Pseudomonadota > Alphaproteobacteria > Hyphomicrobiales > Phyllobacteriaceae > Mesorhizobium > Mesorhizobium sp. B3-1-7. Next base: position 190,456 of record NZ_VFTL01000004.1, on the reverse strand, counting down.
GAGCGCCTGTCCGACCTCAACCAGCTTCTGGCCAAGGAGGGCAGGGCAACCGCGCTGTCCGGCACGCGCCTGCCTGCCGATGAAGTCCACGAAGTGTTCGAGCGCCGGCCGAATCACTTCGCTTCGCTGGAGGAGGAGGCGGAAGCTTTCACATCGGTGCTCGAACCCGGCGACGACCTGTCCGGCGCGCTCAAGGCCTGGCTGAGGCGCGAGCATGGCATCGTCGTCAAGGTGCTGCCGGTCGCCACCATGCCCAACTGGCGTCGCCGTTACGACCGCCATTCGCAGCGCCTGTTCCTCTCCGAGCGGCTGTCGCCTTTCGACCAGCTGCGCGAAGTCGCCATGGAGGCGAGCCTGATGCGCATGTCGGTGGCCATCGCGGGCGAGCTCCAGGCGCTGAAGCTCGGCACCGACGAGGCCCGGCGGCTCGCCCGCTTCGAGCTCGGCCGCTATGCCGCGCATGCGCTGATGATGCCCTATCAGGCTTTCCATGCGGCGGCCGTTCGCGCCCGCTACGACATCGACGTCTTGCGTTCCCGCTTCGGCGTCTCTTTCGAACAGGCGGCCAACCGACTGACCATGCTGCAGCGGCAGGGCGCATCGGGCGTGCCGTTCTTCATGCTGGAAGTCGACAATGCCGGGAACCGCTTCCGCAAGGGCGGCAGCCAGGGCTACCCGCAGAGCCGCTTCGGCGGCGGCTGCCCCAAGCTTCCGGTCCATGCGGCCTTCTCGCAGCCGGGCCAGATCCTGGTCGAGGCGCTGGAAATGCCCGATGGCGCCGAGTTCCTGTGCATCGCCCGCACGCTGGAAGGTCCGCAAGGCGCCTTCTCCGAACGGCCGCGGCGCACCGCGCTCTTGCTCGGCTGCGATATCGGCTTCCGCGACGAGATCGTCTACGGCGCGGCGCTGCCGGCCGGAGCCGCCGGCAAGTCGGGGCAAGGCTTCGCCACGCCGGTAGGCCCCGCCTGCCGGCTTTGCGAGCGCGTAGGCTGCCTTGCGCGCGCCGAGCCGCCGGTGACGCGGCCGCTCGGCCTCGACGAGATGGTGACGGGCCTCAGCGCCTTCGATTTTCAGGGATGATATGTCACGCGAGCCTGCGCATCGGTCTCGGGTCTGACTGTGTCGAAGTAAACCGCGGAGAGGTTGTCCTACATTTGAGCGAATGCTGGATCACGCATGGCTTTGTACTTTGCGCTACGCGATTGAGACACAGTCCCGTCGTTTGAGACACAGAATCCCTGTTGTCCTTGGTGCATCGTGTCGAACGCAACTCGCTGACAAGTCATGCCCATGACCGATACCGCCCCGTCCCCCGTCGCCCCGCCGCCCGTCGCCCCGTCGCCTGTCGCTTTGCCAGCCGTCTCGCCGCGCGAGGAGCGGATCGGCATGCTCCTGGTCTTTCTTTCGGCGCTTATGTGGAGCTTCGGCGGCACCATCGCCCGTTTCATCCATGTCGGCGACAGCTGGACCGTGGTGTTCTGGCGTTCGCTGTGGGCCGTGGCCTTTCTCATCGCCTTCATGCTGTTCCGCGACGGTTGGCGCGGTACCCTGAACCTCTTCCGGCATATGGGCCTGCCCGGCCTCGGCGTCGCCTTCTGCTTCGCCACCGCCTCGACCAGCTTCGTGGTGGCACTTGCCTACACGACCGTCGCCAACATCCTCTTGATGCAGGCCGGCGTGCCGCTGCTGGCGGCGCTTCTTGCCTGGCTCCTGTTTCGCGAACGGGTCAGCCCGGCGACCTGGATCGCGATTGCCGCCGTCATCGCCGGCGTCGCCATCATGGTCTCCGAATCCCTGGGCGGCGCCGTCTCGCCGATCGGCGACGGCCTGGCGCTACTGATCGCGGTCATGTTTTCGGTGGCGACCGTGATCACCCGGCGCTTTGCCCATGTGCGCATGGTGCCGGCCAATTGTCTCGCGGCGCTTTTCGCTGGCGCTTTCGCCGCTTCCCAGGCCTCGGCGTTCGCGGTTTCGGAGCGGGATATGGGCTTTCTCTTCGCCTTCGGCGTCATCAACCTTGGCGTCGGCCTCGCCTTTTTCGCCATGGGCGCGCGGCTGGTGCCGGCGGCGATCGCGGCGCTGCTCGGCACCTTCGAGCCGATCCTTGGGCCGATCTGGGTCTGGCTCGTCCATTCCGAAGTGCCGTCGGTGCGCACCATCATCGGCGGCGCGGTCGTGGTCACGGCGCTGCTCGTCCATATCGGCCTGGAGTTCAAGCGCCAGACGCGGCCGGCGCGTCCCGGCGTCACCGGCCTGCCGTCGCCCAATTGACGATAGGCAGCCTTCCCCATTGACAACCCAGTTGCCGGGCGGGCAGGCTGCAATTACGGCAACAACAAGACAGGCGTATCTTGCCAAGTGTCTCCGCCGGCCCGCTCGGGACCGGACAGCATCGTGATAGCTATGCATACGCCGCGATCAATGCCGCTGACGCCGCCCGGGTGCCTTGCCGGGAAGGCCAAACTGTCTCGAACCCTGATGTCGCTACCGAGCCTGGCGTCGACAGTTCACGCTTGTCGCTCTCCGGAAAGCTCAATAGTCTTAAACCAACGCCGCCCCGCCATACCGCGACGAGCCGGCGAGGGAACACTCACCAAAGGAGAACACCATGATCCGCAAAGCTCTATGGCTTTCGGCGACCTCGGCATTTCTGACGCTTTTCACCTTAAGCGGCCATGCCGAAGACCGCGTCGTCAATGTCTACAACTGGTCGGACTATATCGACAGCTCGATCATCGACGACTTCACCAAGAAGACCGGCATCAAGGTCGTCTACGACACCTTCGATTCCAACGAGATACTGGAGACGAAACTGCTTGCCGGCGGCAGCGGTTATGACGTCGTCGTGCCGAGCGCCAACTTCCTGGCGCGCCAGATCCAGGCGGGCGTCTTCCAGAAGCTCGACAAGTCGAAACTGCCCAACATCTCCAACATGTGGGACGTCATCTCCGAGCGCACCGCCAAATACGATCCGGGCAACGAATATTCGGTCAACTACATGTGGGGCACGGTCGGCCTCGGCTATAACGTCAAGAAGGTGACGGCCGCGCTCGGCACCGACAAGATCGACAGCTGGGACGTGTTCTTCAATCCGGACAAGCTGGCCAAGCTGAAGGATTGCGGCGTCTATGTGCTGGATTCCCCGGCCGACATCATTCCCGCAGCGCTGAAATATCTCGGGCTCGATCCCAACAGCACCTCGCCCGATGACATTTCAAAGGCCGAGGAAGCGTTGCTGAAGGTCCGGCCCTATATCCGCAAGTTCCATTCGTCCGAATACATCAACGCCTTGGCCAACGGCGACATCTGCATGGCGATCGGCTGGTCGGGCGACGTCTTCCAGGCGCGCAACCGCGCCGAGGAAGCCAAGCAGGGCGTCGAGATCGGTTATTCGGTGCCGAAGGAAGGCGCCCAGATGTGGTTCGACCAGATGGCGATCCCCGCGGATGCGCCGCATGTCGCCGATGCGCTTGAGTTCATCAACTACATGATGACGCCTGAAGTCATCGCCAAGTCGTCGAACTACGTGCTCTACGCCAACGGCAACAAGGCTTCGCAGCAGTTCATCGACAAGGCGATCCTGGAAGATCCTTCGGTCTATCCGGACGAAGAGACGACGAAGAAGCTGTACACGGTTGCGCCATACGATCCCAAGACACAGCGCATCATCACGCGCACCTGGACCAAGATCGTCACCGGCCAGTAAGCATTGAGACACGACCCCGGCAGCCAACTGCCGGGGTCGCTTTCCTTTGGGAATTTTTAAGAAATAACGGAGTGGGGACCATGAAATCGCTTGGCAGCATCCGCAGGGATTTCGCGCCATGGAACGACCCAAACGCCAAGCCGTATATCCAGTTCGACAAGGTCACCAAGAAGTTCGGCGACTTCACCGCCGTCAACAACCTGTCGCTGACCATCTTCGAGCGCGAATTCTTCGCCCTGCTCGGCGCGTCCGGCTGCGGCAAGTCGACCCTGCTCAGGATGCTCGCCGGCTTCGAGGAGCCGTCGGCGGGCCGCATCCTGCTCGACGGGCAGGATCTGCGCGGCATCCCGCCCTACAAACGGCCGGTCAACATGATGTTCCAGTCCTACGCGCTGTTCCCGCATATGACGGTGGAAAAGAACATCGCCTTCGGCCTCAAGCAGGAAGGCATGCCCGGAGCCGATGTCGAAAAGCGCGTCGCCGAGATGCTCAGGCTCGTCAAGCTCGAGCAATTCGCCAAGCGCAAGCCGCACCAGCTCTCCGGCGGTCAGCGCCAGCGCGTGGCGCTTGCCCGCTCGGTCGCCAAGCGGCCGAAGGTTCTGCTCCTCGACGAACCGCTCGGCGCGCTCGACAAGAAGCTGCGCGAGGAAACCCAGTTCGAACTGATGGACCTGCAGCAGGAACTCGGCCTCACCTTCGTCGTCGTCACCCACGACCAGGAAGAGGCCATGACGATGGCCGACCGCATCGCTATCATGGACAAGGGCGAGGTGATGCAGGTCGCGACGCCCGCCGAGATCTATGAGGCGCCGGCCTCGCGCTTCGTGGCGCATTTCGTCGGCAATGTGAACATGTTCGAAGGCAAGGTTGCCGAACGCACGGCAAGCACCACGCGCATCACCGGCGCGACCGGCGCTGAGATCGTCGTCGACAATGGCAGCAACGCCGCTGCCGGCTCCGACATCGTCTTCGCGATCCGGCCGGAGAAGATCAGGGTTTCCTCCAAAAAGCCGGCCGATGCCGTCAACGCGCTCGAAGGCGAGGTCTATGACGTCGCCTATCTCGGCGACATGACCGTCTACCACATCAGGCTGGACGACGGTCAGATCGTGCGGGCAAGCGCGTTGAACGCCTCGCGCGTGACCGAGGATCCGCTCACTTGGAACGACCGTGCCTGGGTCTCCTTCCGGCCCGATGCCGGCGTCGTGCTGGCCAGGTAGGAGGCTGAGATGACGGATATCGCAGCGACTGCCGCTCCATCGACTGAAACCACAACACTGCCGGCGAGGCTGGTGAAAGGCTTCGTCAACCGCCTCGTCATCATCGTCCCCTATCTCTGGCTGCTGTTCTTCTTCCTCGTTCCGTTCATCATCGTCTTCAAGATTTCGCTGTCGCAGACGGCGATCTCGATGCCTCCCTATACGCCGGTGCTCGGCTTCAAGGACGGCGTTTCGGGATTTTTCGCCGGCGTTCGCGAGCTCAACTTCGATAACTACACCTGGCTCACCCAGGACGCGCTCTATTTCAACGCCTATGTGACGAGCCTGATCATCGCCGGAATCTCGACGATACTTACCCTGATCGTCGGCTATCCGATCGCCTACGGCATGGCGCGGGCGCCGGCGACGATCCGCCCGACCCTGCTGATGCTGGTGATCCTGCCGTTCTGGACCTCGTTCCTGATTCGCGTCTACGCCTGGATCGGCATCCTGAAGCCCGAGGGCCTGCTCAACCAGGTCCTGCTCGCCACGGGCTTGATCAGCCAGCCGCTGGTGATCCTCAACACCTACACGGCGATCTTCATCGGCATCGTCTATTCCTACCTGCCTTTCATGGTGCTGCCGCTCTATTCCTCGCTGGAGAAGATGGATTATTCGCTGATCGAGGCCGCGCAGGACCTCGGCTGTCCGCCGGCCGGCGCCTTCTGGAAGATCACCTTCCCGCTGTCGCTGCCCGGCGTCGTCGCCGGCTGCCTGCTGGTGTTCATCCCGGCGGTCGGCGAGTTCGTCATTCCCGACCTCCTCGGCGGCTCGCAGACGCTGATGATCGGCAAGACGCTCTGGAACGAATTCTTCTCCAACCGCGACTGGCCGGTGTCGTCGGCGGTGGCCGTCATCCTGCTTCTGGTGCTGACCATCCCGATCATGTTCTTCCAGCAGGCGCAGGCCAAGGCACAGGAGCAGGGCAGATGAACTCGACCTGGAGCCGCTTCAACATCACCTCGATCGTGCTGGGCTTTGCCTTCCTCTATCTGCCGATCGTGCTTTTGATCGTCTTTTCCTTCAACGAATCGAAGCTCGTCACCGTCTGGGGCGGCTTCTCGACCAAATGGTACGTGTCGCTTTTCCACAATCAGGGCCTGATGGACGCCACCTGGGTGACCGCGCGCGTCGGCGTCATCTCGGCAACGGTGGCGACCGTGCTCGGCACACTGGCCGCACTGACCTTGACGCGCTTCACGCGCTTCCGCGGCAGGGTGTTGTTTTCCGGCATGGTGTTTGCGCCGCTGGTCATGCCGGAAGTCATCACCGGGCTGTCGCTCCTGCTGCTCTTCGTCGCTGTCGGCCTTGACCGTGGCTTCCTCACGGTCACGCTCGCCCACATCACGCTCACAATGTGCTTCGTCGCCGTCGTCGTGCAGTCGCGGCTGGTCTCCTTCGACCGTTCGCTGGAGGAGGCGGCGATGGATCTCGGCGCGCCGCCGGTGAAGACCTTCTTCCAGATCACCTTGCCGGTCATCCTGCCGGCGATCATCTCCGGCTGGATGCTGGCCTTCACGCTCTCGCTGGACGATCTGGTCATCGCGAGCTTCACCTCGGGTCCCGGCGCCACCACGCTGCCGATGAAGATCTACAGCCAGGTGCGCCTCGGCGTGACACCGGAAATCAACGCCGCCTGCACCATCCTGATCGCGGTGGTGGCGATCGGCGTCATCATTGCCTCGATCGCCAACAAGCGCCGCGAGATCCAGCGCCAGCTCGACGAGCAGGCCGCGCAGCGCGGTTGAGTGATAGGAGCGAGGGCGCTTTGCGCCCCGCATCTACTGGCCCGAAACGCCGGGAGCGATCGGCGATATGAACGGCGCGCTCCAGTTGCCGCCGACGAAGAACAGCGACTGGCTCGGCGGCGCGGGAGCCGGACTGGCCGCTTGGCCGTTGGCCTGGGGCTGCTGTGCCGGCTGCCCGTTGGGCACCACTCCGCCCGAAAGCGCCAGCCCGCGTCCGACATAGGAGGCGATGCCGGATAGCCAGATCTTGTATTTTTGCGAATTGATCTCGGCCTTGTCGAGGCGCGCCACTCCTTTCGAAATGCTCGCCTTGATCTCGGCGCCGTCGATCGGCAGCGAGCCATTGGCGACGTCGTCGAGCGCGAAGAAGCCGCCTTGCTGGTTGCGCTTGAGGAAGGCCGGCAGGTCGAGCCCGTTGAGCGTGCCCGGCCCGAAAGTCGCCGAGAACGATCCGTCGGCATTCTCCAAGATGGAGTTCCAGGCCTTGCCCGGTCCCTTGAGGATGATCGATACCGTCCCGGTGCCAACCGGCACCAGTCGCGTCATTCCCGCCGCTGTGGCAAAGGCTCCCGTATCCACATCCGATGCCAGGAGCCGCATCTCGACCTGCGTGCCTTCCGGCTTGCGGTCGAAACGCAGGCTGCTCTGGATGTTGCCGTTGAAGGCCGACGCGTCGGATATGTCGAAGACGGCAAGGCCGTTCTTGACCTGCGCGGTGGCCGCGACGTCGGCAAGCTGGACCGGTCCCACCGTGGCATGGGCTGCCGACAGCCTGAGGTCGAGGTTGATGCGGTCGGCGAAGCTGGTGTCGATGTCGCCGGGGCCGGCCTCGCCGGTGGGCGCGACAGGCGTGAAAGCCGACAGGAAGGATCTCAGGTCCAGCGTGTCGAAGGCGAGCGTGCCGGCTATCACCGGACTGCCCTCGGCGAAGGAGAAATCCAGCGCTCCCATGCCCGGATTGTTGTTGAGCGTGACGGTGGTGTTCTCGAATTTCGCACGCCCCGCCGACGCGTTCACCTTGCTGGCGATCGAGACCGCGCCGATAGCAGCACCGGGCGCGATGCCTGCCTGCGACCACTCCAGCACGCGCCGCAGCGACGGCGCGGCGAACTTCGCCTGGCCGTCCAGATAGGCATTGTCCGTGATCGAGGCCGTTCCGTCGAAGGAGAATGTCGCAGGCGCCGCCTTGAAGGAAAGGGTGACGGGCGCGGCTCCCCCGGCAAAAAGCACCAGCGGTTTCGTCGAGGAGAAATCGAGCTGCACGCTTTCGCCGCGCCAGATCCCGGTCGCGGTCAGCGATGCTTCGCTGTTCATCGCCTCCCAGTTCACCTGGCCGTTCAGGCTGCTCAGGACTTCGGCGTCCTTGCCGTCGACCGAAGTCACCACGCGGCCATCGCGGAACTCGACGGTGCCGAACGGATCGGACGGCAATTTGCCGAGATCCGGCTTCTGCGGGTTGGCGGTGACCACGCCGCGCGCGGTATCGATCGAGCGCGTGATGCGCCCCCCGGTCGGAAGCGGCGGCAGATAGAAGCCGCTCGCCATGCGCTGGACCCTGATCGTCGGGCGCACCAGCCTCGCGGTCGAGAAGGCGACGTTGCCCTGCAAGGCCGCCATGGCGGACAGATCGACTTCCACGCGATCGGCCTCGACCACCGGCGGCGCGTCGGTCTCGGTCCATTGCGACAGCGTCACGTCGCTCAGGATGGCGCGGAACTTCGGCCACACCTCGATGCGCGGCGAGCCGTCGATCGTCACCCTGAAGCCGCTCCAGGCGCTCAATTCCCAGGCGATGCGGTCGCGCACGATGCGGGTCGAGGCAATCAGCGGCAGCGCCGCGACCGCGAGCGTGATGACAAGCACGGCAAGGCCGATCGCCCACACCCCGCGCCGGATCAGAGATGATGGCATTTCGCCCCGTATGCTTTCATTGCCGACAAAATCGCCCGACGGGTGTAACCGAGCGCCGACGCTTTTCAAGTCTTTATGGCCTTGCGATGGCATTTGCGCAGCGACAGCCGTGGCCCGTCCGAACAAAATCTTGCTCTGCTGCGCTGCAATATGCATAAGCGGTCTGCACGATCCCGATCCGCAATCGCGCGCCGTTTCTGGGACGATGGCAGATGCGACGATGAGCTTAATTGGCTCGAACGCGACGCGCTTTGGGAGGAGCGATCATGGCTGCCGACACACCTTTGTGGACCCCGACGCAGGAGCGGATCGACGCAGCGCCTTTAACCGCGTTCATGAAGGCCGCGCAAGCGAAGGCCGAGTTGTCGTTCTCCGGCTATGCCGAACTCCATCGCTGGTCGATCGACGACCGCGAAGCCTTTTGGAGCCTGGTCTGGGATTTCTGCGGGCTTGTCGGCGACAAGGGCGAGCGGCACCTCGTCGACGGCCAGAAGATGCCCGGCGCCAGCTTCTTTCCCGACGCTAGGCTCAATTTCGCCGAGAACCTTTTGCAGAAGACCGGCGGCGGCCCGGCCATCGTCTTCCGCGGCGAGGACAAGGTCGAGCGGCGGCTCTCCTGGAACGAGCTCCATGCGCTGATTTCGCGGCTGCAGCAGCTCTTCCTGTCGCTAGGCGTCAAGGCCGGCGACCGCGTCGCCGCCATGATGCCGAATATGCCCGAGACGATCGCGGCGATGCTGGCGGCAAGCTCGATCGGCGCCGTCTGGTCGTCATGCTCTCCCGATTTCGGCGAGCAGGGCGTGCTCGACCGCTTCGGCCAGATCGAGCCGGTCGTCTTCATCGCGCCGGACGGCTATTGGTACAACGGCAAGGCGATCGAGGTGGCCGACAAGGTGCGCGCCGTGGCCGAGAAGCTCTCGAGCGTGCGCAAGGTGCTCATCGTCGACTATCTCGGCACCTCGAGCGATGTCGCCGCCACCATCGACAAGGCAGCCGCGCTCGAAGAGGCGCTTTCGCCCTTTGCCGCCAGGACTGTCAGCTTCGAGCGGCTGCCCTTCGCCCATCCGCTCTACATCCTGTTCTCCTCGGGCACGACCGGCATCCCGAAATGCATCGTGCATTCGGCCGGCGGCACGCTGATCCAGCACGTCAAGGAGCACCGGCTGCATGCCGGCCTGCTCGACGGCGATCGCCTGTTCTATTTCACCACCTGCGGCTGGATGATGTGGAACTGGCTGGTCTCGGGCCTCGCCTCGGGTGCGACGCTTTTGCTCTATGACGGCTCGCCCTTCTACCCCGACGGCAATGTGCTGTTCGATTTCGCCGATGCCGAGAAGATGACCTATTTCGGCACCTCGGCCAAATTCATCGATTCGGTCCGCAAGGCCGGTCTGAAGCCGATCGCGAGCCACGATCTGTCGAGCGTGCGCACTATCTCCTCCACCGGCTCGCCATTGTCGCCGGAGGATTTCCGCTTCGTCTATGACGGGATCAAGAAGGACGTGCATCTGGCCTCGATCTCGGGCGGCACCGACATCGTGTCCTGCTTCGTGCTCGGCGTGCCGACCGAGCCGGTCTGGAGCGGCGAGATCCAGGGCCCAGGCCTTGGCCTGGCGGTCGACGTCTGGGACGACGACGGCAAGCCGATCCGGCAGGAGAAGGGCGAGCTTGTCTGCACCAGGGCCTTCCCGTCGATGCCGATCGGTTTCTGGAACGACCCCGAAGGCAAGAAATATCACGCGGCCTATTTCGAGCGTTTCGACAATGTCTGGTGCCATGGCGACTTCGCCGAATGGACGGCCCATGACGGCATGATCATCCACGGCCGGTCCGACGCCACGCTCAATCCGGGCGGGGTCAGGATCGGTACGGCCGAGATCTACAACCAGGTCGAGCAGATGCCGGAAATCCTCGAGGCGCTCTGCATCGGCCAGGATTTCGACAACGACGTGCGCGTCGTGCTGTTTGTGCGGCTGGCTGCTGGCGTGACCCTCAACGAGGATCTGGAAAAGCGCATCCGCGCCAGGATCCGCACCGGCGCCAGCCCGCGTCACGTGCCGGCCAGGATCGTCGCCGTCACAGACATCCCGCGCACCAAGTCGGGCAAGATCACCGAGCTCGCGGTGCGCGACGTGGTCCACGGCCGCACTGTGAAGAACAAGGAAGCGCTCGCCAATCCCGAGGCGCTGGAGCTGTTCCGCGACCTGCCGCAGCTTGCGGGCTGACGGCATGCCGTGGTTAACGAAATCTGTCCGGCGAATTTACCTAGATTTCACGGGTGGTACACATTCGTAAATTTTTTTGGCACCCGGTAAGGACTTGTTAAGGGACGACCCCGATAGTCGCGTGTAACTTGAGGGAGAAATCCCGTTCCTCGTCCCTGAGGTTCAGCTCAAGCCCCCGTTGTGACAGCATCCCATTTCTCAAGGCGTCCTCCAGGACGCCTTTTTCTTTGGCGCGGCTCGTCGGCAGGTTACTCCGCGAGCACGCGGGTCGATGGGAAGGCGACCTCGACCAGGGTTCCTTCGCCAGGCGTCGAGGTGATGGCGAAACGGGCGCGGTTCGCCTCCACCATGGCCTTGGTGAGGGGCAGCCCAAGGCCAGTGCCGTCGCCGCGTCCGCGCTTCAAAGCATTGATCTGCTTGAACGGTTTCAGCGCCTGCTCGATCTCGGCCTGGGTCATGCCGATGCCGGTGTCGCGCACGCGCATGACGACATCGCCAGAGGCTTCGTAAGCGGTCGAGACGATCACCTGGCCGCCGGCCTGGGTGTAGCGGATGGCGTTGGACAGGACGTTCAGGGCGATCTGGCGCACGCTTCTCAGGTCCGCCACCACTTCCGGCAGCCGCGAGGCGAAGCTGGAGCGGATGATGACGCGTTCGCGATTGGCCTGCGGCTGCATCATCGCCACCGTCTCGGCCAGCGTGTCGTTGAGCGACACCGCCTCGTAATCCATCTCCTGCTGGCCGGCCTCGATCTTCGAGATGTCGAGCAGGTCGTTGACGAGGTCGAGCACATGGTTGCCCGAGCGGTTGATGTCGCGCAGGTAGTCGCGATAGCGGTCGTTGGTGATCGGGCCGAATTTCTCGTCCACCATCAGCTCCGAAAAGCCGATGATGGCGTTGAGCGGGGTGCGGATCTCATGGCTGATGCGGGCCAGGAAATCCGTCTTCTGCGAGGAGGCGCGCTCCGCCACCGCGCGCGCTTGCGTCAGGTCTTCCTCGGCACGCTTCCATTGCGTGATGTCGCGCACCACGGCGCAGAAGCCGCTGTCGTTGGGCAACCGGCCGATGGTCATGAACAGCGGAATGAAACGTCCCTGCGCCTCGCGGCCGATGACCTCGCGACCGTCATTCAGGACGCTCGCCACCCCCGGCTCCGAAAGGCCGGCGAGATAGTCGCGCGCCGCGCGCTGGCTCTCGATGGCGAACAGCGAGGCAAAGGGCTTGCCGGCAACCTCGTCGCTGTCGAAACCGAACAGCGCCTCCGCCGGCCGGCTGATCGAGCGGATGTCGCCGTCGCGGCCGATCAGCACGACGCCGTCCGTGGCGGTGTCGATGATGGTGCGCATTTCCGCAATGCGCGACTTCAGTTCCGGCACGTCCGGCTGCAGCGCCGGTTCGTCATTGGCGGCGGTGAAATGCGCCGCGTCGTCCTCGCCGGAACGCCGCACCACCAGCATCAGCGCCTTGCCGCCGCGCCACGGCACTGAGCGCAGCAGCGCATCGATCGGGAATTCCTGGCCGTTGCGGGTCTTGAGCTTCAGCGAGTGGTCGCTTTCGTCCGCCGTGGTGTCCTCGGCATATGGATCGGCGAAGAGCGCGCCCAGGCCGCCCGCATCCGCGAGGTCGTCCAGCGCACCGTAGCCGGTGAGTTCGAGGAAGGCTTCGTTGGCATAATGCAGCACGTCGCCCGAATGGATGAGCAGCGGCACCGGCAGCCTGGCGAGGATGGGTGTATCGGGCGCCTTGGGTTCCTCTCCGGTCGAAAAAGCGGACGGTACGAAACCCGACAGTTTGAGCGGCGGCACGTCGAGGCGCGGCCGCGCCGGCGCTGCCGCTTCCGGCTGTTCTTCCGCTGCCGCCGCGGTATTCGCGTCGGAGCCTGCCCAATCCTCATTGTCTTGCGCGTCGCGGAAATCGTCGGCGGTCATGCTGTCGTCGTTGGCCGTCGCATCGAGGCCGGACTGCCCGGCCGCGACCGGCTCTGCCTCAGGCTGTTCGACCGGCTGCCGCGGTTCCGTGGAAGCAGATTCGTCGGCCTGACGGGTGCCCTCTGCCTGCTCGGGCTGGGAAACCGGCGCGACGCCGGCGTCTTCCGTGGGTTTCTCGCCATCGGCATAGTTGAGCAGCGAGCCGGAAACCGCCGAGGTCTCGGCCTGGCCGGTGTCGTCTGCCTCGGCGGCGCCATCGATGCCATCGAGCCGCGCCAGGTCTTCCTGGTCTTCCGCTTCGGTCTCCGCTTCCGCGGTCTCCGCATCGGCCTTCGCGTCATCGGCTTCCGGGGCTTGCGCTGCGGATGCCAAGCTCGCTTCCCGCTCGGAACCGTCGTCCGCCGCTGTGCCGGGCGCAAGCGGCTGGTTTGCGTCGGCCCTCGCTTCGTTGGCCGGTTCCTTCACCGTCGCCGCGCCCTCGCCGGCGGCGGCCGCATCTGGCTGCTTGTCGGCTTCGGCGGCGCGTTCCTCGGCAGGGGCGGAACTGTCCTTGCGCAGCCGCTCGCCGATCTCGCGGAAGGCGCTGCGCTCGAGGATCGACAGGCTCCTCGGATTTGCCGGCGTGTCGCTTCCCGGCTGCTTGTCGTTGGCCGGCTGGCGATGCTCGGCCAGCCTTATCACCTTGTCGGCAAAGCGCCGCTCCGGCTTCGGCACGATGGTCAATGCCGGCACTTCGCCCTGGAAGGGGTCTTCAGACTTCGGCTGTTCGGTCTGTTCCGAGCCTGGCTGCTCGACCGACGGCTCGGCCCCGGCGGCAGCGGCTCCGGCTGGTGCGGCATTCGGCACCAGGGCCATGCCAAGCGCCTCCGGATCGGCCACGGCGTCGGCGCTGCGCGCGACGCCGAAGCCGCGAAACCCCTCGAAGGCGCGGCTGCGGCCATAGACGGGCAGCGCCGCCAGATCGACGGGGATCTTCAGGCCGGTTCCGGCCACCGGCCACAGCACCGAGCGGCCGGACCAGGTATCGCGCCGGTCGAGCAGGCCGGCGATCTCGCCCGAGGCGTCGAGGCCGAAAGTGGCTGCAACATCCTTGAAGCGGCGGCCGATCACATCGGCGGCAGGCTGGCCGACGATGTCGGCGAATTCGGGCGACAGCGCGCTGAACCGGCCTTCGGCGTCGGTGCGCCAGACGAAGCGCAATGGCGGCGCGGAGCGGTCGATGTCGCGGGGCGGGGTCGGCTGGGCGGGTGTGGCGGTTTCGCGTGCGGCGGTTTCGCCGCCATCCTGCCCTTGACCTTTGGCCGTGGCGGCGCCCTCCGGTGCGTCCTCGGCCGGCGCTGCCGGTTGAGCATGTCCGGTGTCCTCGTTGCCGGCATTGAAGTACCAATGATCGTGCTGGCCGGCGCGGGCATCGGCGGCCTGCCGGCTGGTGTCGGCGGCGTCGGCCTGATGGTCGGTCCGGGTAGACCGCTGGCGCGCCAGGGTCCGGCTCTTTGCGTCGCCGTCGGGAGCCTCCGGCGTTGGCTCGGCCCCTTCGCCAGCCGCCACGATAGGCATTGGGTTGTCCTGGACGGGCTGAGGCTCGGGCTCGATTGCCGGGCTTTCACCTGGCGGCGGGGCGCTAACCGCCTCGGGCGCCGCAACTTGCTGATCGCCGGTCTGATCGCCCTGGTCGGCGACCGGCTGATCGTCTTGGCCGCCACCGGAGTCGTCGAGTTGGTCCTCGTCGATCACCACCAGCAGATGGCGCGTATCGGTGAGCCGTGCAAACCCGGCCGGATAGGAGGTGTTGGTGCCCGGCACGAGGCGTTTGACGACGCGGTCGCCGCTGCTTGCCACATCCGCAACCAGGGCAGCCAGTGTCCGCGGCTCTATGCCGAGCGCCGCAAAGCCGTCCGAGGCTGCTTCGACATCGCCTTGGGCATCGACGAAGGCAATGAAATGCCCGGCCTCGGTAAAGCCGCCGATTGCACGGCTGGCGATTTCGCCGGTGCTGCGCGAACTGATCTGCGCCGCCGGCACCGCCAGCATGATTGCCGTCTCGCCGTCCGGCATCGTCACGGCGCTGGCCAGGAAGCCGGCTGCGCGGCTCACCATGCCGGTGGCCAGCCTCACAGTGATGGCGCGATCGCTGCCGATGTCGGGAAAGCCGCTGGTCGCCATGATCTGCCGGCGCGCGACCAACGGCAGCCGCGCCGAGGCGCCGATGATGGCCTCGATATCCGGATAGCCGAACATCGACGCTCCCGGTCCGTTCGCCCAGATCACCTGTTCGAGGTCGGTCGATAAAATGGCCAGCGCGTCGCCGGCGGCAAAGCGCTGGCGCACCGCGTCGAGTACGGCAACGTCGAGGAAGGAGTAGTTTTCAGGCGGCATGCGCTGGCCAACCCTCCGGAGCGGGCATTTTTTCAGTTAACGCTTTGTTAATAAAAGCCTGTGGCCCCAAGGTCCACAAGCCTAGGCTTGCATGGGTCGAAATCTCTGGGCTCTTGGTTAACGGCCCTATAGCTGACGTCGGGGAAGATTTTATGGTGCGGTGCAACAAAGATATTGCAATGCACAAAAAACCCTTTATATTGCCATCATACATGAACGAGACGGCTTTCTGTCAAAGCCGCTGCCCCGAAAGGTTGGAAAATGTCCAAGACCACTGCCAAGACCGCCGAGACCATCGAAAACGTCGAATTCCCGAGCTTCGATGCTTCCAAGGCCACCGACCAGATCCGCGCCTTCGCCGAGAAGGGCGTCGAGCAGTCGAAGGAAGCCTATGCCAAGCTGAAGACCGGCGCCGAGGAGACCCAGAAGGTTCTGGAGTCGACCTACGAGACCGCCAAGACCGTTTCCAGCGACGTTTCGCTGAAGGCCATCGCCGCGCTGCGCGCCAATGCCGAGGCCAGCTTCTCGCACCTCGAAGCGCTGGTCGGCGCCAAGACCCTTTCGGAAGTCGTCGAGCTGCAGACCTCCTTCCTGCGCAAGCGCGTCGAAATGGCCGTCGAGCAGGCCAAGGAGTTCCAGGCCGTTACCACCAAGGCGGTCGAGGACGTCTCCAAGCCGGTAAAGAGCGCCTTTGAGAAGGCGATGAAGGACGCCAAGGCTGCCTGATTTTCGCGCACAACCCTGCGATGCATCAAAACGTCGCATTTCGTCAGACAAATAGTCGTGCGATAGGGTTGAACAACCAGATACCCGGGGATGGAACCTCCTCCCTCCGTTTCCGGGGTGACCAGCCAGCACCTCCTCCCGCTGGCTCGTAACAGGAAAGGGCCGGCACCTCCTCCCGCCGGCCTTTTCTTTTGCCTTGACAACGGCGGATGAGGAAACCCGTCCTTTCCCTTATCAAAGCCCTTGAATTAGAATCCGATAGCCCGTATTTGACGCATCGCCGAACGACAGAGCGGATCGCGGAGAAAGAAGCTTCCTCGATCCAGCTTAGGCAGGCGTGCCGTTGTAGCTCAGCTGGTTAGAGCGCCGGATTGTGGATCCGGAGGTCGCTGGTTCGATCCCAGCCAACGGTACCATCGGGCTATTCGCTAAATCACTTATTTTGCTGACGAATTTCCGATTGTCGCTTCTGTCCACCTTCCAACGTTTCCTGCTCCTCGACCTGGCTTCCCCACACATGGCTCCGTTACATGAGGCCGGAATGCCTGCGATCGATGCATGCGGTAAACGGCGGCAACGGCGTGCATACAGGACGGTTTGCGGATCAGATCACCGCTTCGAGCTTTTTGCAGCCGTCAAACGGTTGTCGCTCGTTCAGTTGATACGGCAATTTCAATAGCCGGCGGGTTAAGGGGCGGCCCAGCAGGCGCGGGGGTGACTTGGACAGCCGCTGGGCCTGACCAGCGTTTTGGGCGGCGCTGGCTAGAACGACCTTTAGTCCCCATTCATGAAATTGCTAATTTAGCCAAAAGGATGCTTTGTCGCGTTAGTCTCGGCTCGGCCAAGGCTACTTGAATTCCTGCGCAAACAATGAGCGCCAGCAGCCAAGGTTTGTGCCTTGGATTACGTCTGACTAATGCGTGTCGCGCAAAAGTGTGCAGCGGTTTTGCGATAACGACATGCATGAAAACAAAGCCCTAAAGCGCGTCGCCTGAATCCGCTTCAGCGCGACGCGCTTTTAAGTCGCGTCCTGCCTATATCGGCGTGCACGCAGCGTGGGCAATGCGTTCTCTGACAAATAGACCAGAGCGGACCCAGCGAATCCATTGTCACGGCCAAGCTACCCGCCGCGTTCCGCATGACGAGGGAACCGTCAAGTCAGGCATAGACCTGCCTAAGCGAGGACTTGCCTACTTCCGAAACCGGCAACGGGAAAGCTTCGACCTGTCCCCCGGTCTTGTCCAGATACTGCATCAACGCCGTGACCAGGTGGTAGAAGATGCTCGCGGGGACCTCCGTCGCCACTGACCTTCCGCGCTCATCAATCCTGTCGACCCATAAGCCAAGCGGTGCGGGATCGATATGCCATCTGAAGAGCCGGGCGACGCGCGCTTCGATCTCGGGTTTCAAATCAGGCCCGCCAATACCATCAAGGGCAACTGCCGCCTTGATCGCCTCGCATTGCGGCCAGCTTCGCGAAAGCCGGTCGAGGGGCAGTCCGTGGCGCGAGACGGCTGCATAGGCCAGACCCGTGGCCCGGTTCAAACCGCTGGCAACCGCCGAGGAATAGAGCTTTCTCGCATATGCTACCAAGTCCTTCTGGCCGCTCGCCCGCGCGAAATCGACGAGGAGAGAGGCCCATTCGAAATGGTGCCCTGGTTCGGTCCACTGTCCATCGTCCCCCGGCAACGGCAGCCAATCGACGTCGAAGCGTTCTCCAACTGTCCAGCTCTCCTGGTCGAAGAAATGGCATCGGAAGAGATCGATGACGCGTGCCGCGCGACGCAGATATGCGCGCTCGCCCGTGACCCCATGCCAGGCAAGGAAGGATTCCAGCATGTGCATGTGCGGGTTCGAGAACCGCGCCCCGCTCCAGACGGGGCTCTCGAGGAAGCCGTTCAGGCTGCCGTCCTCGAGATGCGTGTCGATGAAATGAAATGTCTCTTGTGCAAGCCGCAGGGCGTCCTGGTGGCCGCATCGATGAGCATGGGCAAGCGCCAGCAGCACGCAGGCTTGGTCGTAGGCATCCTCCGCCGGGTCAGCCACGCTGCCGTTGCAATTTAGGGTGCGTACCCAGCCGCCGCGGTCGGTGCGACCGTATTTCGCGATGAAGTCGATTCCGTGGTTGATAAGTTTGTCGGCGGGTCCAGGCCAACCGCGTTCCTTGGCCACCGCGAAGGCGTAGATCTGACGAGCCATCGTCCGCGTGCGCTTGGGCTTGCGTAGCGGCCTCGCGTCAAAACCGAGCGACTCATGGAATCCGCCATACACGTCGTCAACGCCTGCAGTGGACCACACCGGCAGGGTTTCGTTGAAAAGCCAGTGCTCGACGCGCTTGCGCCATGACCCGCTGACGATGACCCGGTCTTCCGACGCTGTTAACTTGGTCTCGAGTCGTCCGCTCTTCTCCAACTGTTCGACAACCTTCTTGACGTTCTGGCTGTGGCTGACGGGGGCGACGAATACCGCGTCTGGCGTTGCCACCACGGCTACATCCTTCATTCCAATGACGGTCAGCAGCCTGCCCTGGCTTCGAAGGTAGGAGCTGCTGCAGTCCATCGCGACGACGTCCCCCATCACGACGTTGCCGTCGCTGTCGGTCGGGCTGGCTTCGAGCAGCGACTGCCACGATCCAAGATCATTCCAGCGGAAGGAGGCCGTAACCATCGCGGTGTCGTGGGCATGCTCCATGACGGCGTAATCGATCGAGGTCGACGGGACAGCCGAGTAGAAACTCTGTGGCAGGTAGATGCCCGAAACGTCGTCCCGTGCGGTCTTATGGGCCCGTTCGGCGCTGTCCCAGATGTCTGGCCGGAACTCGAGAAATGCTCGCCGCATCGTGTCTGCGCGAAACAGGAAGATGCCGGCGTTCCAATAGAACCTTCCCGACGACGCATATTGGCGAGCTGTCTCGGCATTGGGCTTCTCGACAAAGCGCGCAACGGCGGCCACGCCGTCGGCATTTGCCGCAACCTCGATGTAACCGTACCCGGTTTCCGGATGTGTCGGCCTGATGCCGAATATGACAAGGCGTCCTGACTCGGCCACAGGCCGGCCCACCTCGACCGTTTCCCAGAATTGCGCCTCGGTTGATATCTCATGATCGGAGGGGACCACGAGCACAAGCGCGTCGCCGCCATGCTCGAAGATCGTTTGCAGGGTGGCTATGGCGACTGCCGCGGCGGTATTGCGGCCAACCGGCTCGAAAATCGGTCTGCCGCCGTCCAGGCCGAGTGGACCGATGTCGGAAATAACGCGATCCGCATGCCGCTCGGACGCTATCAGGTAGATTGGGGTCTCACCTTCGGGCCGGGCCTTGAGACGCCGGACGGTCTTCGCAAGCATGGATCCGTCGCCGGAAAGGTCTTGGAATTGCTTGGGATTGTCTTCGCGCGAGAGCGGCCAAAGCCGTGAACCAACGCCCCCGCTCATGACAAAACATACGATCCGGCCCGGCATGGTCCAGTTCCTCTCAGAATGTCTGATTGTAGGCGCCGATTTCTGGATTGCGGCACAGGACAGAATCGAGAGCCCGGAACGCCACGGAATGACCGCGGAAGTCATGGACGATGTCAGGGCCTACGCCCATTCGATGGATCATGGTGCCGGGCCCCATGCCGAGCGCCTGTACCTCCATCAAGTTGCGCTCGGGCCCTTCCTCGGAGCCCGGATGCCCGAACCACCAACGCGCGTCGTATTCGCGGAAGCCAGTGGCCCTGATGAGAGCACTGGTTTCGAAAGCGACTGTGTTCGACTTGGCCTGGCCGGCTATGTTGAGCGTCACGGTTTCTGATCCGCAATTGCGTGCGGTACGATCCTAACATGCAGCCGGGCCCAGGCTCTCTTCATGAATTGGGGGTAGCCCAAATGCCCCGGTTCACACCCCCTCATACAATTGAAGCATGCCTGCCGACGGCCGCAAGGATGTCTCGTGCGCTTTTTAACGGTCTCGCAGCGCTTCCTGCTTGTATTTCGCCAGCGGCGAGAGAAAGTAGCCGATGATACTGCGCGCGCCGGTCTTGATCTCGATCGTCACCGCCATGCCCGGACCGAGCTTGACGAGCTTGTCGTCCACCTGCATGTACGCACGGTCAAGCGAAACGCGCGCGGCATATTCCAGTTCCTGACCCCTCGGCTCACTGTCGCTCTGCTCTGCGCCCGATACGCGGTCGTTCGAATCGCTCTGCCTCTCGCGAGGTATGGCGTCCGGTGACACGCTGAGCACTTCTCCATGAAGAAGCCCGTAGCGGGTGAAGTTGAATGTGTCGACCTTGATTTCCGTCTTCTGCCCCGGGTGGACGAATCCGATATCTCGGTTGGAGAGCATGGCCTCGATTTCGAGATGGCTCTCGCTCGGAACCACCACGGCCAGTGGCTGAGCAGGCGTAACCACGCCTCCCACCGTGTGAATGGCGAGTTGTTGCACGACGCCGTCGACCGGCGCGGTCAATCGTTGGAGCTTCGTGCGCTGCTCTGCCTTGATCTCCTCCTGCTCGGCACTCTCAACCCTTTGGTCGGCTTTCGCGAGTGCGTCATAGGTCGCGCGCCGATACTCCGCGGCGGTCTTTTCCTTCGTCTCCCTTAGCACCGCGATGGCTGCATCGGCTTCGCGCAGCCGGCTCTGCTGCAGGTTGAGATCCTGCTGAAGGCCGACCAACTCCTGATACTCGGAGAGATAGTCGACCTTCGAGGCAAGCGCGTTGTCGACGAGCTTCTTGCGAATGTCGACTCGCTCCTGCAGCACCGGTGTCGTCGCCTGGAGCTTCGCGACGCTTGCCAAAGTAGTCGATCGTTCTGCTTCCCTCTGATTCTGCTGGCGCTCGATCTCCGCGAGCTTGGCGTTCTGTTCGGCGACCTGACTGATCAGAAATTGACGATGCATCTCGATCTCCCCGGCGCCCGCGCCCTGCGGCGGCCGGAAGGCCGCGAGCGGATCCTCCGCGAGCGCCGCGCGCAGCCGGGCGACGTCGAGTTCGGCCGAAAGAAGATCGCTTTTCTGGCGCTGCTGGTCGGCTTCCGTCATGGTCGGGTCCAGCTCGATCAGCACGTCGCCGGCCTTCACGCTCTGTCCATCGCGTACGTTGATGGCGTGGACAACGCCCGTCTCGAATGGCTGAATCAGCTTGCTGCGCCCGTCTGGCACGATCTTGCCCGTCGCCGTTGCGACGATATCGATGCTGCCCAACGATGCCCACACCAGCGCGACGCAGAAGACAGCGACGATACTCGCCGCGATCGCGCGGCCGATCGGTGACGGCGGCGTTTCGGTGATTTCGAGCGCTGCCGGCAGGAACGCAACTTCGTGCTCCCGGCGGCGAACTTGGGCTCTTGGAAATGGGACGATGTTTCGGCTAGCGGACGTCATGGATGCCAGCTTGCAGATAGTGGAGGTTTGCGTAGCGCCCGTTCGAGCGGATTAGGTCATCATGGGTGCCATCCTCGACGATGCGTCCATGCTCGATCGTGATGATCCGGTTCGCGTGGCGCACGGTCGAGAGCCGATGAGCGATGACGAAGACGGTTCGGCCGGCAGAAATTCGTTTCATGTTCTGCTGAATGGCGCGCTCGCTTTCGTAATCCAGGGCGCTGGTCGCCTCATCGAGGATGAGGATGCGCGGATCGGTAATGAGTGCCCGGGCGATTGCGACACGCTGGCGTTGCCCGCCGGAAAGACTGCTGCCGCGTTCGCCCACGATGGTGTCATAGCCCTCGGGCAGCTCCAGGATGAAATCGTGAGCGCCGGCAAGCGAGGCCGCTGCAATGACGCGCTCCATGGGCATAGCCGGATCAGCGAGCGCGATGTTCTCGCGAATGGATCGGTTGAAGAGCACGTTCTCTTGCAAGACTACGCCGATCTGGCGTCGAAGCCAGGTTAGGTCGACCATCGCCAGATCGACGCCATCGACCAGCACGCGTCCACTCTCCGGCACATAGAGCCGCTGTATCAGCTTGGCGATGGTGCTCTTGCCCGAGCCCGAGGAGCCCACGATGCCGATGACCTGACCGGACTCGACGCTGAACGATACATCGTGCAGCACCTCGGGGCCGTCGACTCGGTAGCGGAAAGTCGCGTGCTCGAATGTCACCTGCCCGCGGATCGCCGGCAGTGCGGCGCGGCCAGGATTGAAGCTTGGCTCGGGAATGGTGTTGAGGATATCGCCGAGACGATCGATCGACAGGCGGGCCTGATGGAAATCCTGCCAGATCTGCGCGAGCCGCAGCACAGGCATGCTCACGCGCGCGGCCAGCATATTGAATGCGACGAGTTCGCCGACGGTCAGGTCGCCGCCGATCACGAGCTTGGCGCCGAAGTAAAGGGTTGCGGCGACGACCAGCTTGTTGATCATCTGCACCGCCTGGCTCGCCGTATTGTTCAGGCTGAGCACGCGGAAGCTTGCGGTCACATAGGCGGCGAGCTGCTCCTCCCAGCGGCGCTGCATCTGCGGCTCGACCGCCATGGCCTTCAGCGTCTCGACGCCCGTGACGGTCTCGACCAGGAAAGCTTGATTCTCCGAGCCGCGATCGAACTTCTCATCAAGGCGCCGGCGAAACAGCGGCGCAGCTCCCGCAGAAATGCCAATGTAGAATGGGAACGACGACAGGACGATCAGCGTCAACGGAGTCGTGTAATAGAACATCACCGCAATGAAAACGACGGTGAAGATGAGATCGATCACAAGCGTGAGCGCCGAGCTCGTCAGGAACTGCCGGATATTCTCGAGCTCGCGGACGCGTGCGACTGAATCCCCGACGCGGCGTGTCTGGAAATATGCGATCGGCAACGCCATCAGGTGACGAAACAGCCGGGCGCCGAGCTCGACGTCGATGCGGTTCGTCGTGTGCGCGAACAGATAGACGCGCAGCGTGCCGAGAACAGTTTCGAAAACGGTCAGCGCGATAAGGCCCGCGACCAGGACGTCGAGCGTGCTCATGCTTCGATGCACGAGCACCTTGTCGATGACCACCTGGAAAAACAGCGGCGAGATGAGGGCAAAGATCTGAAGGAAGAATGACGCGATCAGCACTTCGCCGAGAAGATGGCGGTACTTATGAACCGCGCCGAGAAACCAGCCGATGTCAAACCGCCGGGACAGGTCCGTCAGGGCTGCGCGCCGGGTCATCAGGATGATGTCGCCGTCCCAGATGGACTCAAGTTCGGCCCGGGTCATTGTAATGGGTTGCGGCGACGATGGGCGCTGAACGAGGAGCTTGTCGTCGACGACTTTGCCGAGGATCAGGAATCCACCGTCCCGAAGCACGGCGATTCCCGGCAGCGGAGTAATCGCAAGCCGATTCCAGCTCGTCCTCTGTGCCCGAGCCTTGAGTCCGAAATCTTTTGCACAGCGCAGGACTTCGGTAACACCCACTCGCGCCGCGCCCATGCGATGCCGGATTTGGTCAGGCTCGGCCGCGATGCCATGGCAACGCAGCAATATCGCCAAGGCGATGAGCCCTGAGTCATCGCCGCTCTCAGATGCAGTGCTCGCCGCCTGGGCGGCCTTATCGCCTTGATCGGCGAAACGAGCACGCATCAAGATATCGCAGGCGCGCCGTGCCAGATCACGCCCACGGCCAATAAGGGCATGAAGCGCCCGCTGCGCAATGCTCTGTGATCCAGCCAAGATCAAACGGCCGTCCCAGATTGCTTCGAATTCCGCGCGGGTGATCAGCTTCGCATTTGACGAGGGCGGATGCAGCACAACCGCGCCTTTGTCGCTGACCTTTCCGAGAAGCAGAAATCCGCCATCATGCAGTGAAGCGATGCCGGGCAACCGGATACCCGCAAGTTGTTTCCACCGTGTCTTGCGCGAACCGACCTTAAGCCCGAACTCTCGGGCGCAACGAAGCATCGCGCGGATGCCGATTGCACCGCCGCCGCCACAGCGATCGCGGATCTGGTCGGGCTTAGCGTTTACGCCATGAAAGCGAAGGAACAGAGCCAAGGCTCGAAATCCAAAGTCTGCGGCGTGGGCATTCTCGTTCTGCATCGCCATTCCGGCTTAACCCTTCGCGGATACGCGTCCGCGTTCGATGTTCCTTCTCAGCACAAACTTGACGGTGCCGCACCCAGGCGCTGAAGCCCCTGGGTGCGGAGGCGATCAATGTTGCGGTCTGGTCAGGTACGAGTCGTGATTCCAGTTGGCTCCATTCGACAAGGACGCCACGATCTGACCGGGGTCGACGTGGCCCGAGTGGCCGGCCAGGTACTGGTTCAGCACCGCAAAACTCTGGCTTGCCAGGGACGCCGTGGCTGTGCCGGTCGCAAGCGGATGATCCGCCATGGCACTGTTTCGCGGCGCAAAGGTCGTAGTGGGGCCAGCGACCAGGTTCTTATGCTCGTGCAGCAGCGCAAGGCCCCGGGTTGCCGAGGACCCTAGCGACGTAGCGGGAGCATGCTCATGATCCGTCTGGGCGATCACCCGCGGCGAAGTCGTGGTGGCCGCAGGCCGAGGATCCGTTACGGCGATGGTCCGCGGCGAGGCTGTCGCGACGGCGCCGGTGACCGGATCCTTCGCCGTTGCAGTCAGCGTGAGTGTCGCCACCGGATGAGCCGCGCCCTTATAGTTCGATTGCAGCGTCAATCCGCTGTCGACCTGCGCGGCCGTCAAGGTGATGTTCTTGCCGGCAAACGTCTTGCCGTCGAGTTTGTCGGTGATCCTCTCGTACCTCGGCAAGCCCGTCACCTTCACGGTCACGACATCGTTGGGGTCGGCCGTTGTCACCTTGACCCCTAGGTCGACCGTACCGCCCAGCCCGCTCACGTTGAGCGTGGGATCCGCGATGGTGAGGACCGGCGCGATCGATGGTGGTGTGGTTGGAGTGGCTGGGGTCGTTGGCGTCGTTGGCGTTGTGGTTGGGGTCGATGGGGCTGTCGATGACGTCGCGACATGGAGACCGGAGAACGTCTTCACCGCGCGCGCAAGATTAGCAGCGACACCGCTCGCGTCCTTGATGCTCGCACCGTTCGGCAGATTGACCCCGGTGATGGCGAGCGCCGAGGTATTGGTGTCCGTCGACGCGACAGTTGTGCGAAAGTTGAGCGCGCCCGTTCCGGAGCCGCCCACATAGGTGGCGGTCGCGCCATTGTTGAGAGATAGCGTCGGCGTGCCCGATACCGCCACTGCCTCGTTGAAGCCGAGTGTCAGCGTGACCGCGTCTCCAACGTGCTCGGTACCGGTTCCCGGCGAGGCTGTGGCCTGCGTCACCGCCGGCAAGACCGGATCGATCTGGAGACCGGAGAACGTCTTCACTGCGCCCGAGAGGTTCGCCGCAATACCAGATGCATCCTTGATGCTCGCGCCGCTCGGAAGATTGGCTCCGGTAATGGCGAGCGCCGAGGTATTCGTGTCCGTCGGCGCGACGGTGGTGCGGAAGGTGAGCGCGTTCGTGCCCGAGCCGCCGACATAGCTGGCCGTTCCGCCGTCATTGAGCGACAGTGCAGGCGTACCCGTGACGGTCACCGCCTTGTTAAAGCCGACCGTCAACGTGATGGCATCGCCGGTATGCTCGATCCCCGTTGCCGGTGAAGCGGCGACCTGCGTCACCGCCGGCTGGGTCACTGCCGGCCGCGTCACTGCCGGCTGGGTCGTTGACGGCGTCGTGGAGGTTGACGATATCGTCTGGGGACTGACGTTGGCACCCGTGACGGTGTCGCCGCTGCCCGCTTTTTGATAGAGCTGGACCTGGTCGATCTGCATCTGCATCGACGAAGGGGTCGAGCTATCCAGCGCCGTATGCCATCCGGACGCGTTCGAATTCGCGACCCCATTGTTCATCATCAATTGCATCGGTTCATCCGGGATCGCGACCTGTGCGCTGGTCACTTGCGCCATCTGCTTCCCGTCGAGATACCAGGTGATCGATTTGCCAGGATCCCAGTAGATGCCGTAGGTGTGGAAGCCGGCCGTGAGGTCGATGCCGCTGTCGATGGTGTCGCCGACCCACCCTGACGGCCCGTGGAGATGCCAGGAGAAATTCTGGTCCGCCGGTCCCGAACCGGTAAATCCACCCTCCTGTATATCGAGCTCGAAATTGTCGCCGCTGCCCGCGCCATTGCCGGGCATCAGCCAAAGGCCCGGCCATGCGCCGTCGCCGCTCGGCGCCTTCATACTGATCTGAAGGTAGCCACCGTTGAATTCGAAGTTGCCGTAGCTGCTGACGGCGCCGGACGTGACCGGAAATGTCTGTGCCGTCCCCCCCTGATTGACACCGCTGATGGGTTGTCGGATCGCCGTGAGATCCAACGTCCCGTTGCTCACGGACACCTGGCTCGGCACATCGTAGTCGGCATTATACGGGCCGCCCGGCGTACTTCCTCCCGACCCGTTGGTATTCCATGGCCAGCCGTTGGCGGCTTTGCTTGTGATGTAGGTGTGCCAATCGCTGCCGAGCGCCGTACCGGAGAAGTTTTCCTGATAGACGAGGTCGCTAGAGGCAAAGCCTACGGGTGCGGAGAGAGCCATTCCGTGATCCTTCTTTGGCGTTGAAAACAGAGAATTCCACTGCCGCGCATCGCCAACTGCGCGACATGTCGCATGTTCGCAGCTAGGCAACGCGAACTGATTTCAAGCTCGCAGCCAGGCAACGCGAACGGATTTCAAACTCGCAGCTAGACAACGCGGACTGATTACAAAGTAGCGGAGATTTGGATGTCCTCGCCCCAGACATCCTGGTCGAGCGAGCTCAACGTTGAACCCACCATCGAAGGCGACTTTTGTCGACGGAAATGCTCGTCAGGCGCTCGCCTTTGAGCCCATAAACGGTGTCGCTACCAACGCGCGAAAGGAGTTCAACGGTTTGAGCCGCAGCCGGATAAAAGTTGAGCGCATCCCTCTCGGTGGACGTGCCACCGAGCGTGCTATCTAGTATAAGCACAGCAGTTCCTTAGTTCATTGCGTCTTTTTTTGTTTTCATTCCACCCGCGCCCCTAAGCAAACACAGGCATTTCCGCATTCTAATTTACGCACGCACACCATCTGTACCTGCGTGAATTGATCACTTGAGGACGATGTACGTGACATGAGCGACCATACTACCATTTGCGGCGAGAATGAGGCTTGGTGCGGTATTATTAACACATTCCTAATGTAACTTATAAACACGTCCTAATATAGAAAGTGATCGAACGGCCGCACCGAGACAGCCTTCCGGACGCCTCACCAAAACCGTGTCCGTCCGCTGAGATGTTGCGCTCGCTGGGCGCCCGTTGGTTCGAGCGGGCCGTTCGCATCTGAGGTCGTCGAGAGGGGTGGGCGGGATTGTCTTCCGATGCTGCATGGCGGACGAGCCGTCGAGCCTATTGCTGGAGCTGCCGACCCGGATGTTCGACCACCGTTGGCGCGCCGATGCGCTTGGCCGAGGTCAGCCGTTGCGCCGTTGATCACGCTCCAGTCTCTACACGTGTTGTTGAGCGACGTCGCCAACACGCAGCGGCGATGCCCGCGTCATCCGCTTTCAATGATCGAAGGCGGAAGGCCTGGCACCGTTATCGGGCGCGGTCTCTATAGCGCTGGACAGCCGTTCGATCGCAACGCCAACGATGCCTCATCGGCATCGTGTTTTTCAAGATCTGAACAGCGCCAAGACGTGCAACCGCATCCAAGGGGAGAGTGCGATCGTTTGGGTGGCTTGTTGAAATGGCTGGAACGTGGCGCTACGGCGCGAGGGCGCTTCGTCGCCCCGGGACCGCCCCGCGGATTGTCAAATTTGAACCGCGCGACCAATCGCCAAAGCTCCACCTCATGGCCCTCTGCCAACCGCCTGGCCTGCTCTTTCGCCGCAACGTCGTCTATGCAGGCAAGGTTGATCCCGCCCTTGAACTGGCCGCGTTCGTCCAGAACGTAGAGCCGATAGTGCTGCATCGCTTGTTCTCGATCAGGATTGCCAGTTCGTCTCGGCGCCAGTTCCATTTGTATTGAGACCTCCAGCAGCGCGGCGCTGTTGTCGCCGATCGCTCCACTTTTGTGTACTTGCAAAACAAAGACGCTGCATAACGACATGCCCGAACATAGAATGTATATCTTCCGCTAGTTGCATGTCATTCACATTGACCCAAACCACGTGTTGGGCGATCTGCCGGAGTGTTCCTCCGCCATATCCACAAAGACCTAACGTAACTGCGCCATGATCATTGGCGTATCGAACAGCGCGCAAAACGTTTTCTGAGTTTCCGCTTCCCGAAATTGCGATAACCAGGTCGCCCTCGTTCAGGATGTTCTTCAGCTGCTCGACGAACACATCTTGGAAAGAAACGTCGTTCGCGTACGCGAATGTGAGGCCCACATTGTCGACCAGCGTTCGGCCACGAAAAGGAAGCTTCGTAGAGAGATAGATGCTCTTGTTCCAATCCGTAATGAAATGTAGCGCCGTGAGTGAACTGCCACCATTTCCAAGCGTGATTATCTGCTTGCCGTCCTCTTGTGCCTGCGCGACCAAGGCCACTGCATTATCGAAGCTTTGGTGGTCTAACGAAGCCAGCACGATCTCGAGTTTCTTGAAATAAGCTTGAGCGCTGCCGTCAAGATTTTTTGGGTTGGCTCGGATGTCGGTTGATTGAGCACTGCCGCCAAAATGTTTCATTGGGTGGCCTCCGATGTTGGTTGATAATGAACGATGCGACTACCGGCGAAGTCAAACTTCACAGGAAAGTGCTTTAGCTCCCCGAGAGCCACTTTGATTGCGTCGTGGCGGTCGAGAGGCGCGAAGAACAGGAGAAAACCTCCTGCGCCTGCTCCGAGTAGCTTGCCGCCCGTGGCACCTGCCCGTAACGCAGCTCGGTACCAGCCATCGATCGCATCGTTCGTGATTTCTTCGGAGAGGCTCTTTTTTAAGAGCCAGTTCTCGTGGAGGATTTCGCCGAAGGCGTTGAGGTTACATCGATGCAGTTCATCACGAAGGCGGTACGTGAGCTCGACCATCTGCCTCAGCGCTTTTCGCTTGTCCGGTGCCCTTGCGATGCCCTCCGATTGTCGGACGAGAATGTCTGACGCGCTGCGCGTCATGCCGGTGTAAAACACAAGAACTTGCTTCTCGATGGAAGCGATAAAATCACGTGGGCATATCAGCGGCGACACCGAGACGCGATCATCAGAGTGAAACTCGATAAGATTCAACCCGCCGAAGGCGGCCGCGTATTGATCTTGCCTTCCAATGGGCGCGCCACAACGTTCGATCTCTATGCAACAACTGTCAGCACCGAGCTTTGCCTTCGAAACATACTGCCCCCGAAACGCGTTCAGCGCATGCAGAAGGCCAACAGTAAAAGAGCTCGATGATCCAAGTCCTGTTCCCATCGATGGAATATCGGCGATGGTTGTTATCTCGACACCTCCGCGAATCCCGAGGTATTCCATCGTAGCTCTTACAATTGGGTGCTGGATATTCTCGACGCTCTCTACCTCTTCTGTTTTCGAGTAGGCGATTCGAGTGCCGTTATCGAACTTACGGTTCACGTTAACGTAAACGTACTTGTCGATCGCAACGCTTAGGACGGCGCCACCCTCCTGCCGATAGAAGGCAGGAAGATCGCTGCCACCTCCGACAAAGCTGACTCGAAGTGGCGTCTGACTGATAATCATCCGACCGCCTCAATCAGCTCGATCGCCCGCAATCGGACGCAATGATTGGCACTCGTTCGCGATGCCAGCACGATCGGTGCCTCATCCTCCTGGCGCGAACGGTAGATACTCGCTGCAGCCTCTCGATCCACACCTCGCCGCGAGTATTCTCGCGTTACTCGGCACCTCCTCAGCTCCTCATCGATATCGACGAAGAACGTGTGTGCACGACTGGGCAAAACCACATCGGAGAGCGAGAGAGCGACGGCCCCTTCCACGATCAGGACGGTTTCCGGAGAAATAGTTATCTTTTCTGATTTCGGATGCGATACGCGGCCCAGCTTTTCGTAGTAGGGCAGATCGTGCGTCTCGCGAGAACGAACTCCCACCAAGCGGCTTAGAACCTTCCTGATCTCGCTCACATCATAGCGACCCATCACCGTTGGTTCGCGATTGGCGACGGACCGTATCCAGCGATCAAGAGCAACGACCTGCGCATCAAAGCCGCGCCCGCGAAGAACCTCCGCGATGGCGCTGGAAAGGACGCTCTTTCCGCTCCGGGAAAGGCCCCCCACGAAACAGACGTCCCCCGGCTTCACATGCGCGATCAGATCAGATGCTGTGTCTATCAAGATCGGGTGACCAGTGAGAATGAACTTGGCAGCCTCGAACAAGTCCGAGACGGTATAATCGGGCATTACATGATACTTGCTGTCCAACCCGCCTGCGCCCGTCTCGACCAGGATCGATCTGATGCCAGATCGTTTTGCGAGAGCAACGTCCGTAGAGGAATCGCCGATGATCCAGGACTGACTGCGATCGATATTGAATGTTTGGACCGCCTCATCAACCAACCCGGTAGAAGGTTTGCGACAATTGCAGCGGACCTTCAGCGCTTCC
Organism: Mesorhizobium sp. B3-1-7; assembly: GCF_006439385.1. Lineage (NCBI taxonomy): Bacteria > Pseudomonadati > Pseudomonadota > Alphaproteobacteria > Hyphomicrobiales > Phyllobacteriaceae > Mesorhizobium > Mesorhizobium sp. B3-1-7. The sequence goes on along the minus strand of NZ_VFTL01000004.1, from coordinate 160,121 downwards.
ACCTCACCGATAAAGCCGCGGTCTGGATGGTGCGGGCAGAAATAGATGGCATCGACAAAAGCTGCACGGCGGCCAAGCTCAGTCTCCATCTTGTTATGGATCATCCGCAAGTCTCGTACAGAGCAATCGCCCCTCGCCACAACGGGTTGGTTAGTGACGACGATTGTCCGGTATTCGGCCCGGTTGAAACTGGCGATCGCGGCCGCGGCCCCCTCAATCAGTTCGAAGCGTTCGGGACGATCGATGTGTCCATGGTCAACATTGATGCACCCATCCCTGTCCAAAAAGACTGCTTTCTGCGGAGAGGTGAGTGAAGCCCGTGCTATGAGGCCCGATTCAAAGTCGGCGCAAACCTTGTCGAGTCTCGCCGGAGTTCCCGCGTCTTTTATGTACTCGGGGCTGCCATAACTTCTGATTTCCGCGCCGGCCCGAAGCATTTCGGGAAACAGGTCCTTGCCGAAATCGAGCGGAGTTGCTGCCGCGCGCCAACGGAGAAGAGCTTGTTTTCGAATGTAGTAAAGAGCCGCGCTGACTTTGTTTGGATAATAGCAATCTGGGTCGCGTGGATATGGATGGAACGCGGTAACCACGCCGTCTTCCGACGTTTCTATCAGATCGGAATCATGTGGGTGATCATTCGGATGGGTGAAAACGGTTGCCGCCGCCGCCTTGTGCTTTTCATGGAAGCACTTAAAGCGGGTCAGATCGATGTCGAGCATCGTGTCGCCGTAGATCGTAAGGAAGTCGTCGTCGAGCAGATCCAAAACGGCCAAAACTGCCCCAGCTGTCCCAAGCGGCGCACCGTCATCTATGCAACGAACGTCAATCCCCCAATTTTTGCGCTGATTGCAAAACTCCACGATTTGCTCGGCTGCGTGGTTCACCAGGATCAAGATCCTCTCAATCCCGTGTTGCTTGGCGAGGACGATTTGATGCTCAAGAAGTGGCTTGCCACCAATGCTGGCCAACGACTTAGGCAAATCACCTATCCGGCCCCTGAGCCGCGTCCCTCGACCACCCGCAAGTACAACGGCCTGGGCCTGCATCACGGGTGTCCTTCCTGCCGCACGATCTCTACGACGGCTTTTCGAACAGCGTCAGCCGAACCAAGCTGGGGCCGCCAACCGAGCGCACGGAGTTTTGCTATGTCATAGGAAAATCGGGGAACATCTCCCGTCCAACCGCGATCTTCAAATCCGTACTCGATTCCCGCGCCCGGTGCGACAGCCTCGACAGTCGTTTCCGCTATAAAGCTAACGGTTACCCCTTTGTCCTCAGGACCGATATTGTAGCAGCCAAGCCGCTCGGATGCGTTTGCACGCAAGTAGACAATCGCATCAATCAGATCATTGACATGAAGATATGCCTTCCGTTGCCGCCCCGATCCCAAAACATTCAGCTTGCTTGGTGAAACCCTTAACTTTCTGACGAAATCCAGAATGACACCATGGGTTGCTGGGACACCGATCACGTTCGGAAAGCGAAAGATCAACGCTCGAGCTAACCAGTTCTCGACGGCAGCGCTGATTAGCGCTTCCGACGCGAGCTTCATGGCACCGTAATTGGAAATCGGCAGCAGCGGCCCGACATCCTCTCTAATCGGAGCCTCCCCCAAATCGCCGTACACGGCTGAGCTGGATGCAAAAGCAAGGAACGGAACCCCCGCTTCCTTCATTGCGTCCAACACGTTGAACGTCGATAGAAAGGTATCGCGTAGATCAACAGAGGCATCGGCGATTCCCGCAGGAATGTCGGAATTGGCAGCCATGTGCCAGACTTCGGAAATCGGAATGCGTTTGTGACAATTCATGAAGCGGCTTCTCACCGCACCCGCGTCTGAGAGATCCACTTTCTCAAAAATGAACCTCTCATGCGTGAGAAGCTCGTTCAGGTTCTCGCGAGAACCGCGCGACAGGTTGTCAAAGCCAAAGACCGGATATCCACGATCAACAAAGATCCTTGCAAGCCTGCTTCCTACAAAGCCCGCAACTCCCGATACAAAAATAGCGCGCGATTCAGCCAATGGGATTGCGCCTTCCTCTAGTGCGCAAGCTTTCGCTGGGGCCGGGAGTTCGACCGAGCTGGGCGTTAAGCTCTTCGCTCGTCGTTAAGGTCATGCGTCTCATGCGTCTTTCTCAAGCATCGCATGGTTCTCTCCGATCCGCGATCATTCCTCAGGAGTAGCCCCATTTTGCAGATCCCGACTGAATCGCACCGCGCTTGCCTTTGCGGCGACTCCAACGACGATCCCAAGGACGGTCGAGGCGCTCACGGTCTGTTCACGCGAAGCGCGTGCGCGGCAGTTCGCGCAGATGTCGATGCTGCCGCGGATCCTTGCGATCGTGCCGAACCGCACAATTTCGCCGTCTGTGTCGCTGGCGCATCGAGACGGGTCTTCGATCAAGGATATCGACGCAACGTCCCTGATGAGGGTCGGTCGCGGCCCAGCGAGAAGCTCCGAAACTCGATTCCGAGCTGCTTGAGCTGTTCTACGCCGGGAACCTCCGCCGCCGGGTGAACAAGCCCAAGGATGGAGTCGGATCGGAAGGGCAGGGGAACATGCAGGGCCTCAGCTGCCTTTAGGACCCCACTGACGATCTGCCAGGGAACGGGAGCGACGCGCAATGTTCTGCCTTGTGACGCTGCGATCTCTTGCATGAGCCTTCGAAACGGTACGGGTTCCGGATGGGCCAGCCCCACTGGTTCCGGCAGGGGCATGTCCGACTCGGCAATACGCACCATGGCGGCCGCCATATCCACTTCATGCACGGTGAACTGATGGGAACGTGCCCCGATGAGAGGTGTCATCGGCAGGTTGGTGAGCTTACGGAGCGCGCCTGCCATTCCGCCCCAACCGGGGCCGTACACCAGTCCGAGGCGGGTGGAGACACCTCCCAGGGCGCTGGCCGTGCGCTCGCAGGCCAGTTTCGCCTGACCGTACAACTGCCGGGTTCCCTTATAGGCGGACATCGAGGAGATAAAAATGACCCGGCGAACCCCTGCGTCGGCGGCATTGCGGAGCAGGTGCTGCGAGCCGGACACATTGACACCCCACACTTCACCGGCGCTGACGAGAGTCAGGTCCCATGCACCGTGGATGAGCACATCCAGGTCGCTGAGAGCAGCCCCCGATGGCGGGCGCCTGATCTCGTATGGGCGCCACTCGGCGACGCCGGCGGCAGATTCGGAGGTCACCCGGTTCGAACGGGCGAAGCCGATGACCTCATGCCCTTCTTCGGCGAAGGCGGCGCGCAGGATGGTCCCGACATATCCATTGGCTCCGGTGATACCGACCCGCATGGAACGCTCAACCCGTCAGCTGCATCGCTTCGCAGGCGATGCGATGGGAATTGGCCATCACAGTCAGGGTAAAGGTGGTAGCTGGAACATTCGGGAAAACCGATCCGTCGATGAGATGGATCCGGTCCCAGCGCGCCAGCCGCCCGAGGCGGTCTGTCGTCGCACGTCCGCAATCCGGCTCTCTGGCATGGGGAAAGCTGCCGCCAAAGTGGTAGCTCTTGGCCCCGCCCGACCACAGCATCTGCGGCGTGACTGGCCACAGGTCAAGGTAGGGTGCAGCCCTGCGGATCCGCTTAATTACGTCAGGCAGCATCGGAGGCACGTTCTTGCCCCTGACCTTGGCCTCGCTGAAGCCCTCCGAAGTGAGGGTGATCTGGGGTAGCTCATCAGGAGCTGCGGACACCTGGGCGCTGACCCGGACCTTGGGTGACGCCCAGGATGGCAAGTAGCCCAGGCCTACCGTCAACCGGCTCAGGAGCCGATCCGTTGCGAAGGCGGCAGCGCGGTGTTGGAGGAAGCCGGGAAGCGCATCTTGGTATGCCTGGTTGAACGGATAGAAGTGAATCAATGAGACATCGAAGCCCTCGTCGTCCTGGACGATGGCCATGGTGAATTGGTTGAGCGTGAACTCGCGCCTTGTGCGTGGGTCGGGGGTCGGCTTCATGGACATCATTGGAAGAACGAACTGGGCCGATTCCGAAAGATGTACCGGCTGGCCAGATCCGAGCGAGCCCAGGATCAGCCGGGTGGTCCCGATTGCTCCGCAGCCCACGAAGACCCGGTCGGCTGTGAATCGCTGGATCCGGCCGCTGGACAGCTCCCGGGCCTGCACGACGGCCGTGGCACCCTCCTGGTCGACTCGCACCGCGAGCAGCCCGCTATGGTAGTCGATCCTCCCGCTGCGCCTGAAGCGATCGAAGCTGTGCGAGGCCGAAAAGATCAGCGACCGCGGGCACCCGGTCATGCATAGGCCGCAGGGCTGGCATTCGGGCGCCGAGAAGGCGAGCCGGGCGCGGCCTATCGTTATTCCAGCGGAGCGCACTCGATCGCGGTGCCTGTCGTAGTTGGCCAGGACCATCTGCGTGCGCGGCGCCAGCGGCGGAAGCGGGTCCGGGGATCCGATGAGCGGGAACCACTCCTCGAGATCGTCGGACTCTCCAGCGAAAGGAATGTGACCCAGGATCGTCCGATAGTGCTCTTCCATATCCGAGAAGTCGAACGGCCATCCCTTCAACGTGGCGGCGCTGAAGGGCATGATCTGGGCCCCCCAAACATTGCTGAACCCCCCGTAGGCGCTTGATATGACAGCCGAGTTGACTCTACCCTCGGAGTGGACGCCGTCGAGCTGACCCTTGTTGGCAAAAGGGAAATCGGATCCGTAGCTTCTCTTTTCAGGCAGCGAATCGGATTGGAGCCGCTTGGGTTGCAGGCTGATCCGGCGGACGTCCTCCTCGTCCCAGTCGTCGACACGCAGCTTGGACAGCCTGGAGATCACCTCCTGCGTCTCCGCCTCCAGCACGGTGCCCGGATCGAACACGGTTATCTTCTCGTCCGGTTTCTCGGACAGCGCCAACACGGCGGCGGCTGCAGCCGGACCCGAACCAATGATTATCGAAGACGGCATCTACTTCCCGCGGCCACCGCCTTGCGCGGCTGTGTCCAGTATCTGCTTGGTTGCCTGTTGGCGCCGCCGGCGAAAGCGCCGAACCAGCTCGATCCGGCCGGCGACGTGGCCTGCCGCGGCCAGCCCCACGCCAGCGACTATTGCTGCGGACCGGGCCAGTCCGGCGGCGTCACCCTTGGCCGCTTGCAAAATCTCCCTCGGCACACCCTTGGTCAGCGCATGCCAGACGAAACGGGCCTCTGCACTCAGCGTGGCGGCGTCGCCCATCTGGGCAAAGGCCTCGACCTTCCCCTTGTTGACGAAGAAGCAGCGACGCCAGAAGTACTTCCAGGTCGCCCGTGAGGCGGGTACGAAGTGGCGGACGGTCGCCGCCGGTTCATAGATGACCGCGTCACTGCCCTTGATGTGCGCCACGCGGTGGCACATGTCCATGTCGTCGTGCCTGTCGGAATGGAACCCTCCCACCTGCTCGAGGAGGATCCGCCGCACCGACATATTGGCTCCTATGAGGCGGGCCAAAGGGCCTCGGCCGGTCGGAAGGCCATCATAAGCACATCCGAACACCCAGTCGAACTGCACAGGGAACCAGGCCGGGCGGCCGGTCTCGAAAACAGGTATGGGGCGCCCGCCGACGGCGCCGATGCGCTCATCCTGGTACGGGGCGGTGAGAATCTCGAGCCAGTCCTTGTCGGCCGCTGCATCGTCATCCAGGAACGCCAGGATATTTCCGGCAGCGGCTTCGGCTGCGGTGTTTCGGGCCGACCCCAGATGCCCGTCATGCTTGTTCTGGATCACCCGTACCGGGGGGGTGGATGCGGCGAAATCAGCCCACTGCGCGGCACAACGGCGAAACAAGGGCTGATCGACGCATAGGATGATCTCGCAGGGCTGCAAGGTCTGCTCCTGTGCCGAGGCCACCGACTGGAGCATCAGCTCCCATCTTTCCTCAGTGTAGGCACAGATAATCACCGAGATCGTGGGGGAAATCTGCCGGCGCTCGCTGCCGACGCCATCCTCGGGCTGCTCGGTTCGCGATCTAGGCTGACCGGTTGTGGCAGCGGCAACGTCAGGTTTGCGGCGGGCGAGACCGATACTTGGCTTGCGGACGTGGCTTTCCTGGCCAACGCCGATCGGTGGACCCGATTGCGCAATACGCATTTAGGAATTCTCCCGACTTGAGCTGCCAATGTGTTCCCAAATGTGTTCCCAAACTCTTCGATAAACCGGGCGATGGTCCGGCGGCGCACCGCCGCGGCGTCGTCGTTCAAATCGTCCGAACGATCGAGTGTGGTCGGCACAGAGCACGACGCTGGCGAGAACGCGGGTGACCTCGTCCTGCGATCCGTAGGTCAGATAGTGGTTGTTTACGCCGGTCACGAAGAACGGCTTGCCGTCCAACGTGAAGTTCGTTCCGGAAGCATTGCGCAGCCAGTATTTCGCCCGTTGCCAGCCAGCCATCATCCCTGCATGTGGCTCTCGCCGGGCGCCGAGTGCAACGGCCCCTAAGGATTACCTCCTCTGGCCTCGCACAGCCCCGCATTGATCGGGCATAGTGGTGCCTGGCTGCGGGTGCTCGTCAAAGCTGTCGTCTGCTTGAAATTCGCCGTGAGAACAACAATGCGCATTTGCTTGAGTCTCGATCCGTCGCGGCTGCTGCGCTGGCATCTGTGGCTGGCGGAGGCGCTTGCCGAAGTGCCCGGCAACGATGTCTCCTGCGCTTTCGCGGCTGGCTGCCGCCCGCTGCCGTTGATCTTCCGCCTGTTGATCGAACTCGAACGACTACTCTATGGCTACCGTGTCAACGGTGTCACCGGCTCCGTCGAGGCGGAGCTGCGATCCCTGCCGCTGCCGACCGACCAAGTGGATGTGGTGATCAATTTGAGCGGCGAAGAGCCGCTCCCGTCGGGACGACGCGTGCTCACTCCACTCTTCAACGGGCTACCGAGCGAGATTGGAGTCATGACGGCCTTGGCGAATGATCAGGACCTTGTCGTTGACCTCTACGATTCGGCGCGCCCGTCGCAGCCGTGGATGGCGCGTCCGGCCAGTGTGGACCGTAGAGTGTTCGCAGCCGGTCTCGACAGCGTCCTCTCCTGCGCTGTGGCGCTGATTCTAAAAGCCTTGCGCGAGGAAACCAGTTCAGCTCCGTCCGGTGTTCCCGGTCCGCCGACGGCCGCGCCTTCGCTCGGCGCGCTTTCGGCCATTGCATGGGAGACTGGCACGGCGGCATCGAAGGCAATCGCGTTCTTGGACAGGTTGGCGAGAGGCGGCAGATCGTGGGGGATCGGCTGGCGCTTCGACCAGGCGGCGAGTCTGCTCGACAAAGGCGAAGCAGCTTTCAACGTGCTCACCGGAGACACCGGCAGCTTCCTTGCCGACCCGTTCCCGTTCCGGTATCTGGGGCAGGATTTCATCTTCGTCGAACAGTACCTCTATTCAAAGAACCGGGGGTGCATTGCGGTCGTGACAGCTGACCGGAGCGGGACCGCCGGCGCACCTCAGATCGTCTTGGAGGAGCCGCACCACCTCTCGTACCCGTTCGTGTTCGAGCAGGACGGGCAGGTCTGGATGATCCCCGAATCGGGGGCGGCAAGGAATGTCAGTCTCTACAGGGCAGTCGAATTCCCGTACCGGTGGAAGCGGGAGGCCTGCCTCCTGGAAGGCATTGAGGGCTACGACACCACGCCGCTGCGCCATGAGGGCGGCTTTTGGTTTTTCGTCAGCCCAAGGCTGTGGAGGTCCACGTCCTGGGATGTCCTCAGCCTCTACCATGGCGAGAGCCTGACGGGGCCTTGGACGCCCCATGCCGCAAACCCCGTCCTGCTCGATGCTGCGCTCAGCCGTCCCGCAGGCGCTGTCATCCGACACGGCGGACGCCTGCTACGCCCGGTCCAGGACTGCGCTCGCAGCTATGGCGGCGCGGTGACGTTCTGCCGGATCGATGCGCTCGGCGCGTCGGCGTTTGCCCAGACCCCGGTCGGTGGCATTTGGTCCGAAGCGTTCGGGTGTCACACCTACAACCGCCGGTCTGGCCTGGAGGTGATCGACCTGTTCGGTCATGTCCGTGGTTTGCGCCAGGTCACGACCTCGTATCGGCCGCTTGCACCCGAGGTGCCGGCCTCAACGTCGCATGGGTGGCCCCTCTCTCGTCCGGGACAGTTGGCGTGGCCAGTTGATCGGGCCCACGACGCCGCCCGCGAAGGGCCGGGCGGCCTCGACCCTTCTCGCGCGTAAGATTAAGGGGTAGCCCCGGAAATCACGGCCGAATGAAGAAGCGAGCCCACATGCGGAGCCTCGCAGTTCTGGCCAATGGCAATGTCGGCGTTGCGCGCGAGGTTCATCGCGCCGGCGATGTTCGCCGCATTCTGCTTGCCCGGAGAGCCTGTCGCCCGGGATCCAGGCCGCAGGTCGATGATTGTCCTCGCTGGCGTGAAGGCATCGCGCTGCTGTCGGTTCCTCACGTCTGGCAGCGCTGCCGACGCAACTGGTGAAGGTGATCGTGCCGCCACCGTGCCATCTGCCTTGGTTGCTTGGCCCCGAGCTAACCTGAAGGGATAACCACAAAGAGCTAATCACCTATGGTGCTTTCTAACCATCTATTGGAGCTTCCATTGCGGGGTCCCATCAGCAATGCTCACTTAACTCACGTTCTTGTTTCATCTGATCTTTTCAGCATGTCTGGGAGTCTGCGTATGATTAGAACAGTTGCACCCGGGGGCGTGGCTGCAATTCTGTGTCGGTTCCTTTCCGGAACCTATCGTTCGGCCCATCATCGCGCCGGGCGCCTATCGGCAGTCTTGGCGCGTTTCCAGCCCGCCCCCTGCGGCCCATCGCTCGACCGTGCAGCGCTGCCATGAATGCCGGTCTCTCCAGTGTACTCACCCCCGTCAGTGCTGTATCGCCGCCTGACCCAATTAAGTTCGGGCTGCGGCAATCGCTGGCTCTGCCCCGAGTAAGCTTCATCGTGCCGACGCTCAACGAGGCCGAGAACCTTCCTTGGCTTCTGCCGCGCATCCCCAACTGGGCGCACGAGATCATCATCGTGGATGGCCGTTCGACCGACGACACCGTCGCGGTCGCGCGCCGCCTACGCGAGGACGTGAAGGTTGTCATGGAGCCCCGGCGGGGCAAGGGCGCCGCACTGCAGGCCGGATTCCGGGCCGCCACAGGCGACATCATCGTCATGCTGGACGCTGACGGCTCCATGGTCCCGGAGGAGGCGATCGTCTTTGTCAGTGCGCTGATGGCCGGCGCGGATCTCGTCAAGGGTTCACGCTTTATCCAGGGCGCCGGCACCGACGACATGTCGCTGTTCCGGATGTTCGGCAACAGGGGGCTGACCCTGTTCGTGCGGCTCCTCTATGGCGGTTGGTTCTCCGATCTATGCTACGGATACATCGCCTTCTGGACCAAACACGTCAGCACGCTCAATTGCGACTGCGATGGGTTCGAGATCGAGACCCTCATCAACGTGCGGGCCTTGAAGAACCACCTCAATATCGTCGAGGTGGCGAGTTTCGAGGCTCCGCGCATCAGCGGTGTGAGCCATCTGCGCGCCATCCCAGACGGCTGGCGCGTCCTCAAGACCATCTTGCGTGAGTGGGTGTACCAACAACACGGGCGGGGCGCGACAGCCTGTGATGATGGCGGGTAAGCCTGATGCGAATTCTGATGGTTGCCGCTCGCTGCTACCCCTTCATGGGCGGCACTGAAACTCACATCCAGGAAGTCGGTCCCCGCTTGGCAGCGCGTGGCCACTCGGTCGACGTGCTCACTACCGATCCCTCGGGGGAGCTGCCGGTTGAGGAGGAGGTGCGCGGCATGCGTGTGCGGCGCGTGCCGGCCTGGCCAAGGGAACTGGACCTCTATGTGGCACCCGGCATTTATACCGCGATCCGGCGCGGGGCTTGGGATCTGATCCACTTCCAGGGTTATAGCACTTTCGTGGTGCCGATCGGACTGCTCGCGGCCGTCCGCGGGCAGCTGCCGTTCGTCCTGACCTTCCACAGCGGCGGGCATTCCTCCCGGCTGCGCAACGCCATACGCAGCACCCAGCATATGCTGCTCCGGCCGCTGGTAGCCCGGGCCGCGCGGCTGATCGGCGTCTCCGAATTCGAAGCCGACTTCTTCAGCCGGAGGATGGGCCTGCCGCGGGAGCGGTTTGTCGTCATCCCGAACGGCGCCGCGATGCCGGCTCCGAGCCCCGGCGTCAAGGTCGATCCGCACCTGATCGTCTCGGGCGGCAGGCTGGAGCGCTATAAGGGCCACCACCGGGCGATCGCAGCCTTGCCCGAACTGATCCGCCGGGTACCGGACGTGCGACTGCACATCGTCGGTACTGGCCCGTACGAGGGAGAATTGCGGCGCCTCGTCGCGACGCTCGGCCTCGAGAGGCGGGTCACAATTGCTGGTATCCGCGCCTCGGAGCGGCAGGAAATGGCAGATCTATTGGCGAGCGCCGCGCTGTTCGTGCTGTTCAGCGAATACGAAGCCCATCCGGTCGCCGTGATGGAAGCCCTGTCGCTGCGCCGCCCGGTCCTCGTCAGCGACACGTCCGGTCTGCGGGAGCTGGCCGCCAATGGCCTGTGCCGGGCGATTCCGCGCAACGCCGATCCGCGAGAGCTGGCCGCCGCCATGGCCGAGGAACTGGAGGCCCATCGGGAGATCCCGGATTTGGCGCTGCCCGACTGGGATGCCTGCGCGCAAGCACTGAGCGACGTTTATTGTGATGTCCTGAGCAGCCGATCCACGGTTCGCTCGGCCCCCGGCGGCATGACATCCTGGCCTCCCGCGACGAGGGTATGATGCTGATGACGCAGGTTCATTTCACCGCGGGAACCAGGATCAAACCACTCCAGGCCGGGATACGGCTCTTATCGGCCGTTATCGGTCCCGATCTTCACGGCGGCAGCGCCGATGCCCCGCCGCAACGGGCCAAATACGGTTGGATCGCGATACTGTGCCTGACCGTCGCCACGGCTCTGCTCCTGGTCGTGGCCGGGCACGCAGCCGGGCGCCGGGGCTATGACGTGGCGCCCGCGCTCTTTTGGTCCGGTATGGTCCTCCTGGTCGTTCCGACCAGCCTCCGCATCGCTTGGCCGACGACAGCCCGAGGTGAGCGCCTGTTCCTCCTGTTCCTGCTTGTCGAAGCTCTGTTCTATTGCAAGAAGGTCTATTCCCCGACGAGCTTCAGCGGTTACGACGAGTTCTTGCATTGGATCGCAGCCGAAGATCTCATCACTGCTCGCCGGCTGTTTCTGCCCAACCCGCTTTTCCCGATCGGGCCAACGTATCCCGCCCTGGAAATCGTGACGACGGCGATCGTCGATCTGACGGGACTGCCCTTGTTAGTGGCGGGAACGCTCCTATTGGCCATCCTCAAGGGCACGTTCATCGGTGCCCTGTTTCTGTTCCTCGAAAGCATCGTCGGATCGCCGCGTATCGCGGCTATCGCCTGTCTGGCCTACATGGGCTGCTCAACCTTCTTCCTGTTCGACTCAAGTTTCTCCTACCAGAGCCTCGGCATCGTGCTGTGTGTGCTGGCTTTCGCGGTCGAAGCGGCGTCCAAGGATCTCGTCGGGAGACTGAGGCTCAAGTCGCTGGGGCTGATAGCCTTGCTGCTGGCAAGCCTCGCGGTCACACATCACGTCTCGGCCGCCTTCGCCGCCATCTATTTCGGAGCGCTGGCGGGTCTCGAAGCTTTGCGCCGTCACGATCCCATGCGGATTGAGGCCAGGATCGGCGTGGGTCTCACGGCGATCCTGGCCATAGCCCTGCCGCTCCTGTGGATGCAGTTCCGTGGCATCCCTCTCGCAGGCTATCTCGGCCCGGTGATCGGGGCCGGCTTCCAGTCATTGCTCGGCATGATCCTTGGCACCGCCACCCCGGCGTCGGAACATCTTCAAGCGCCGGCCAAGGCCTTCTACCTGCAACTGACCACCTTGCTGGCGCTCCTGCTGCTGGCACTCGGACTGTCAACGGGATTCTTTCGGTCACTCGCCATCGCAGCGCTCAGTGGTGCGCGGCCGGGTTGGCTTCCGATCCGGGACATTCTCAAATGCCGCTGGCGTGACAGCCGCCTCCTGCTCCTCACCTTGCTGGCCTTCGGGCTCCCGATCTCTGTGGCCTTCCGACTGACCGTCAGCGGATGGGAAATCGGCAACCGCATGGGAACGTTCGTGTTCATCGGCGTTGGGCTGGTCGTCGCAGTGAGCATCGTCCACTTCTGGCAGGGCCGCGCGCCGCGCGGGTGGCGCCGCATCGCGCCCGCCGGTGCTCTGGCGGTCATCGTCCTGGGCGGCGTCGCGAGCTCCACGATCAATCCGATCGATGGGCGCTATAGAGTGGCGGCCGATCAGGAATCAATCGAGCCCATGGGGATCGAAACGGCACGCTGGGCCAAGGAATGGCTCGGTGCCGGCAACCGCTTCATCTCCGACCGCATCAACAGCATTCTGCTTGCGAGCTACGGCCGGCAGGACGTCAGGGTCAAGATCAGAGAAGGCATCGATTCCGCGAGCATATTCGAAGGCGAGACATTGGGGCCAGGGGAGTTTTGGGCTTTGGCGGGAAGCAACATCGATTTCCTGCTGGTTGACCGGCGCCTGAGCACGGCTCCGCCAGTGCTCGGCTTTTACTTTCAGCCGTGGCAACGGCGGCAGGGAACGCCGCTCTCGGGTGCAGCGCTCCTTAAGTTCAATGACGTCAAGGGCGTCACCCGCATCTACGACAACGGCTGGATCGTCATCTACGACGTGAGGGAATTGCATGAGAACCATTAGCAAGCGGGACCTTCTGGCCGCATACCTTTGGGCGGGGGCCGCGGTGGCGGCCGTTGCTTTCAGCGACAGCGCGCTCCTCAGAGTTGCCCTGGGCGCACCCGTGGTGTTCCTCGTCCCGGGCCACACGGTGTTGCGGGCCATTGGCGTCAGTACGACCTCCGCGTTGCAACACATCGTCTACGCGGTCGGAGCAAGCCTCGCCGTCGGCATCGTTGGGGGCTTTGCACTGAACGCCGCAGGCTTCCTGACGCCGCTCGGCTGGGCGCTGTGGTTTTGGATCGTGACGGCCGCCGCGGCACTGGTGGCCGCCGTCCGCCGCGACACTCCCGATCTGCCAGCTTGGCCGGCTTTGGCGCGGGTCCGGGTTTGGCAGGGAGCCGTGCTCATGCTGGCGGTGCTTGTGGCGACCGGGGCCTATGCGTTTGCCGTCAGAGACGAAGCGGCCCACCGGGAATTCAAATACACCGAGTTCTGGTTGTTGCCATCAGCCAGTGGCGAGCGCGACCGGATCACGGTTGGCATCAGGAGCGCCGAGACCCAAACTCAGCGGTTCGACGTGGAAATCACCCTTGATGGGCAACCGTTCGCCGTTTTCCGATCGGTCGCCGTCGCGCCGGGCGATACCTGGGCGCGAGAAATCCCAGTGCCCGCCGTAGCAATCCGCCAGAGGGCCGAAGCCCGGCTCTATCGACCGCAAGACAACCGGCTGTATCGCAGCGTTTCGACGCTAGTGCCGCGCTTCTGAAATGAAGGCTCGATCATGCGCATCCTGCTGCTATCGCAATTCTATCCTCCGGTAATCGGGGGAGAGGAGCGGCACGTCCGCAATCTGGGCGCGGCGCTGGCGCGGCGGGGCCATCATGTCAGCGTCGGGACCTCGATGCATCCCGGATCGCCCGAAACTGAGCTTGACGGCGCGGTCCGCGTGCATCGCCTGCGCGGCACGCTCCAGCGTCTGTCGGGCCTTCACGCCGATCCCGAGCGCCGCCATGCGCCGCCCTTCCCGGATCCCGAACTGGTGCTTGCCCTGAAGCGGCTGGTAGCCCAGGAGCAGCCGGACATCGTTCACGCCCACAACTGGATTTACGCGTCCTTCCTGCCGCTCAAAGGTCTGAGTGGGGCACGCCTCGTGGTTACGTTCCATGATTACGGCCTTGTCTGCGCGAAGAAGAACTTCATGCACTTGGGCGTCCAACTCTGCAGTGGCCCCGCGGCGGCCAAGTGCCTGCCTTGCGCCACTGGGCATTACGGAGCGGTGAAGGCAGCTATGACCACCTTGGGTAATTGGGCGTCGAGCTTCGCCGCTCGGCGGGTGGTGGACCGCTTTATCGCGGTGAGCCACGCGGTGGCCCGTCACAACGGACTCACCCAAGGCCACGCCCCTTACGACGTTATCCCCAACTTCGTGCCCGACGATGTCGGGGTGCTTGGCCCAGAAGATGCCTGCCTGCGGGAGCTCCCCGGGGATGGATTCATCCTGTTCGTCGGTGACTTGACGCGCCTCAAGGGCATTGACGTTCTCCTGCAGGCCTATGCCAGTCTGGAGCGAGCGCCACAACTTGTCCTGATCGGGCGCCAGGTCGCCGATACGCCAACCAAATTTCCGCCGAACGTTCGAGTCTTCAGCATGTGGCCGCATTCCGCCATCATGCATGCGTGGCGGCGCTCACTGTTCGGCGTGCTGCCGTCGGTGGGGCCAGAAGCCTGCGCGACAGTGATCATGGAAGCGATGGCGTCCGGAAAGGCAGTTGTTGCAACCGACATCGGCGGCATGCCGGATATCGTCGATCATGGCGAAACAGGCCTTCTCGTGCCGAGCGGTGACGCGCGCGCCCTCGCCAGCGCAATGCAGACACTTATCGAGGACCGCGCCCTGCTCGCCCGCCTGGAGGCGACAGGCCTCGCCAGGATCGAGCGCCTCAAGGCCGGAGTGGTCGTGAACCGGATCGAGCAGGTGTACCGGGACGTCCTGCGCCCAGCCCCCGGAAGATCCGCGGTGCCGGCACAGCAAGGTTCGGGATAGCAATGACGTCGGTAGACCACTCCTGGACGGCCGTTGCTCGCGTGCGCCGAGAGCTTCGAAAGAGCGCCGCGTTCGTGATGAATTCCGGCGCCATGGCAACCGGAACGGTTGCAGCGGCCGGTCTCGGGTTTGTCTATTGGTGGCTTGCAGCGCGGCTGTTTCCGCCGGAGGTGATCGGCTACACATCTGCCCTCCTGTCCGTGATGGGGCTTATCGGCACGCTCGGCGAGGCAGGAATCGGGACCATGCTGGTCGGCGAGATCGTCCGGAATCCCGGTAAGGAACGCGGCCTGGTGGCCGCGGCAGCGTGCGTCGGGGTGACACTGGGGGTCGGGCTGGCCGTGTTGTTCGTCTTCGGGCATGCGTGTTTCAGCAGCTCTACCGAACTGATCGGCGGCTGGTTCGTGGGTGTTGTGTTCGTCCTCGGCTGCGGTCTGACCGTTCTCGCCATCTTGGTCGACCAGGCGTTCCTGGGCACCCTGCGCGCCACCAGCAGGATGATCCGGCAAGTGCTGTTCTGCACGTTGAAGCTGATGCTGATCGCCACCGCCGCGGTTGGCGGCTACACCTCCCATACCGCGCTTCTTCTGAGCTGGGTGGCCGGTCTTCTGGCGTCCATCATCGGCGTGGACCTGTTGACCCGGGGCGGTGCGCGTCGCCTCGTTGGGTCTCCCGATTTCCAACTGCTCCGTACGCTGCGGGGCAAGGTCTTCGACCACTACGTGCTCGACGTGGCCTTGCAGGCTCCCGGCATCATCATGCCCTACGTTGTGCTCGTTCTCCTGTCTCCGGCCATCAATGCCGCTTTCGTATCCCTATGGATGCTGGTCACCATCGCCTCGTTGATTCCCGCGGCCATGGCTACAGTCCTGTTCCCCGTGGTGAGAGCGAGCCCGAAACAATCCAGACACGACATCCTTGTATCGGTTATGGCGTCATTGCTTTTTTCGCTGGTCTGCGCCGTTTTCATCTTCACCTATTCGCAGAGGATCCTTGCGGTCTTCAATCCGGCCTATGCTGAAATCGCCGGTTCGAGCCTGCGCTTCCTTGGCTTCAGCCTGCTGGGAACAGCGCTTAAATTTCATGCCTGTACGCTGGCGCGGTTGGGCGACAGGATGCGCAAGGCATCTCCCTGGTTCGCGCTTGGCGGATTGCTTGAGCTGGGCTTGGTGATAGCTGGAGCGAGGCTCGGTGGACTTGAAGGCCTGGTTCTGGGCTGGACGCTCGCCACCAGCATCGAGGGCGTGTGCGCGGCCTTGACTTTGGCCTTCGCCATAAAATCTGGTTCTGCCGCCGGCCTCGTGCACGAAGAATCGCCCCCGTCGCCGCTCCAGACTTGAAAGACGGATCGCGTTGTGCGGACGCACTTGAGATGCTCGAACGCGCAAGCCTGAGCGACGCGTCGAAGCTTCAATTGCCGAAAGTGATGTGATGACGTCGCCGGCGCGAAGGGCTGGGGTCCGCAAGCGGTTCGATGTGATGCTGAATGGCGTCAAATCGGTGCGCGCCGCGCTTGAGGATTCTATGCCACGCTGAATGACCAGCGGAGGGCGCAATTCGAGGCGATCCCTGAGCCAGCAAGGATCCCTGAGCCAGCAAGTGTGAGCGAGCAAGCGCGACCGGGAAATCAACATCCAGCGCTACCTTACCAAGGCGCTGCCAAGGCCGCCATGGAAGTCGCGATGAAATTCTCGGACGATTCCTCCGTCACTCAGAAGTACGACGAAGCTTCGCAGGGGGAAGCCGGTTTCCGAAAGAGGTTAACGAACGGCGTTCAGTTCAAGGAGCTGTGCGAAGCGCTGTTCGCCGGCCTGTCAGGAAGAAACAGCACATCGGCAGATTTGGTTCCGGTTGTTCTGGCCTCGATCTCGGATTGGCTTGCCTTTCGGCGCCCGGTCCGGGTCAGCAAGTATCCCTCGTATCCGTTATCCGACAAGAGGCGCAGGACTACCAAAACCGACGCCCCGAACTTGTTCAATCCCTGGTCGGAAAGTTCGACGAACAGGGCCGGCCGGGCGAACCTCAGGATCTCGATCATGCCCTGAAGCGTCAGCAGTTCGGCACCCTGCACATCGATTTTCACGAGCGCCGGGCGCCGGGGTCCCTTGTCCGCGAGCAGCCCGTCGAGCGTCACGGCGGTGACCGGCACGCCGGTGCCGTTCCGGGAAAGCTTGTGGTCGGCCGGGTAAAGCGGGTTGATTTCGAGAAAGGTCGTGCCGGGCTCGGCGGCGGCGACCGCCCTCAGCGCCTCAACGCGGCCAAGGAATCCTGCGTGCTCGAGCGCGGAAATCAGGCCGCTGTAATTCTGATCCTCCGGCTCGATGGCGATCACCGTTCCGCTGTCGCCGACCCATTCGGCAAAACGGAGCGTGAAGAAGCCGACATTGGCGCCGACGTCGATGACCAGCGATCCGCCTGGCACGAATTCCCTGAGCTGATCGATCGGGCCTGCTTCAAAATACCTTTTGTAGAGGGGATAAAGCGCTAGATAGGCGCGGTGGAAAATCGGAAGACGCTGCAGGCCGAGCTTGGCGGTCAGCACATACAGCTTGATAGCCGAATCTCTCAGCAAAACTGTGAGCATTCAGGAACCATCCAATGACACCGGTGCAGGATTTATTGCCAGTGGCTTGTCGAAGGGCCCGCTCGGAGGGGGGCCGCTCGGACGGCGGCATCACAACGTTCTTCGTTCAGTTTTGCAGATCTTATCACTCGATCAAGGTCTGATCGCGGGAATTAAAGAGGTACCACCCGAAGATCAGCATCGACACGCCGCCCCAAGACCACTGCTGGATAATGCCGCCACCGCCACAAGCCGGAGGTTTCCCAACTACGAACATCAGGAGCACTTCCTCGCATCACCGGCTGGCGTGGCACAGCTCGGAAAGCCATTGCTTGGTCCCGGCGAACAGCTTCGCTGAGTACGCTTCCGAGCTGAGCCCGGTGATCAAAAAAACGTGGTCTGGCTCGCCCTCAATGAGGCATGTGGACGGCATTCAACGGCGACCGACGGACGAAGGTCAAGCCCTTGCCCGGACCGCGCTACGTTTATGGCTTCCTCACGACGGCGCCGAACGAGCCGATTCATCCCAAGGTCATGCCGTGGTCACACCGGATGAGGAGCGCGACGTTTGGATGTGCCGTGCGACATGGGATGAGGCGTTGCAGTGGTCGGATAATGCACGGCGGCGAGGACAAGAGGGTAAAGGCAGCAGTGTTAACCCGACTGATACTTCTATAACCTCGTGCCCCATGGTCGCATCGAGGCCCATATGCCGCGCCGCAATATAGTCGAGGTATACTCTCTTGGTCACGGTCGACTATCCGGCCCTCGTCGTTTCGCTTTAAGATTGGTGAGCGGCGGTGACCATTGCAATCGCATCCTGGTCAAGCCCTCGTTACGAGGGGGGCATATGAAAAGTATCTCGAAGTACATTTCTTTGATAACGCTCATGATCGTCTCGTGCGACACGAGTGGTGGAGGCGGTGGGTCGTCGCTGCCACCGCCAGCTGGGTACACTACCAGTCAGCTGATATTCGAGGACACCTTCACCGGGCACTCGCTCGATTCCACGAAGTGGATACCTGCGATCGCGGACCAGAACGGTATCTGGCAGCAGAGCGTGCCGTCGCCGTACTCCGCGATGAACGCTGGCGGGTTCGACGCCGAGTATTTCGACCCGGCTCAGATCAGCACTGGTCCATCAGGCTTGAAGATCGTTGCGACGAGAAGCAACCGGTTCGCGGGGTACACGTGGAAGTCGGGCGCTATCTGCACGCACGGCAAGTTCACGTTTGCCGGTGGCTACGCCCAGATACGCATGAAGCAACCGGACGTCAGCACTGGCGGATGGCCAGGCTTCTGGCATCTCGAGGGCGGGGCCGAGATCGACACGCAGGAGGGCGGGTTCCTCAACAGCTCCGTGTCGGCCAACGCAGTGCTGGCAAACGCTTTGTTGGCTGCCACCAACGAGCAGCGGTTCTTCGATGCTGGTGTGGACCTGTCGGCCGGCTATCACGTCTGGGGCATGGAGTACATACCGGGCGCGTCAATCAAGTTCTATTTCGATGGTGTGCTCAAGCGAACCGTCACTAAGAACGTGCCGACCGGTGCCATGACCCTGCTCATTAGTCTGAGTATCGCCAACAGCAGCGCGTCTGGCTGGCACACGGCCTACGACAGTTCGACCCCGGCAACGCTCGTACTGGAGGTGACCGACGTTCAGGTCTACCACCTGAGCATGGACCGACAGCATTGAGGCGTGACGACACGAAGGTGAGCGTTACGCACCGCTCGACAGACCGGAGCAGGAACTAATGCATGTCGCGCAAAAGTGTGCAGCGGCGATAACGACATGCATGAAAACAAAGGCTTAAAGCGTGTCGCCTGACTCCGCTTCAGCGCGACACGCTTTAAGCGGCGAGCGGCGGGACGGGCCGGCGCAGCGGCTGCAAGCCGTCGGTGGGTGCCGGATCGGCGCCCCAGACGTGACGTAGTCCGCTCCTGGCGGGGCCTGCATCGACAGGTGCTCATACCACTCAGCGCCGCCTGAGAGCGGTTGGGAAAAACAGCCGAAAGACCCCATCAACCTGCCCGCCGTCCGAAGAGCCCTTAACGCAGCCCTCCTACAATCAACGCCAGGGAGCGATGTCCCCATTGGGCTCACGACAACGACGCGACCACCTCCAGCATCACCTCCGTCGCGCCGCCGGCGATGGATAGGACGCGTGCATCCCGCGCTATGCGCTCGATCGGACTCTCTCGCATAACGCCCATAGCGCCGTGGAACTGCACGCATGCATACAACACCTCGTTGACAAGTTCGCCGCAGATGGCCTTCAACATCGAGATTTCGCGCAGGCAGTCGTCGTCCGCCGCCATGCGCCAAGCGGTGGCATAGAGAAACTCACGGCTTGCCTCCACTTTCGCAGAGAGCATCGCAAGACGTTGACGGATCGCCTGCATGTCCCACAGGACGCCCCCGAATGCGCGGCGCGTTTTCACCCAGGAGAGGGTCATATCGATCGCGGCCTCGGCCATCCCTATCGCCATGCCTGCAAGAACAAGGCGCTCATTCTGGAAGTTGCGCATTATGGAGTAGAAGCCCTGTCCCTCCGCGCCGAGCACGTTCTCGGCGGGGATGCGGCAACCGTCGAAGACGAGCTCCGCCGTATCGGAGGAGCGCCAGCCGAGCTTGTCCAGCTCGCGGGCGACACTGAAGCCTGGCGTCCCCTTTTCGACGAGGAACATCGTGATCCCGTGGCTTCCTGCCGAGGGATCAGTCTTGGCTGCGACGCAGTAGAGATCCGCGTGGACGCCATTCGTGATGTAGAGCTTCGTACCGTCGAGCACATAGGAGTCGCCATCTCGCAGCGCACGCGTGCGGATGGCCTTCACGTCCGAGCCCGCATCCGGCTCCGTTATGGCGACCGCGGTGATCACCTCGCCGCTGATAATGCCCGGCATCCAGCGCGCCCGCTGGGCTTTGGTGCCGTCGTGAAAGACATACAAGGAAGCCATGTCGGCATGGACCAGCATTGCATCGGCGACGCCGCCATAGGTCGAGCGCCCGAGCTCCTCGGCGAAGACCGTTGATGCGACCGCGTCCATCTCGGCACCACCGTACTCGGCAGGGTAGCGGATGCCGAAGAAGCCGAGCTCGCCCATGCGGCGCAGGATCGGACGAGGAATGAATCCGTTCTCTTCCCAGAGATCCGCATACGGCTTGATTTCCTCATCCACGAACCGGCGCACTTGGTCGCGCAAGAGCTCATATTCCGCCGCCACCCAAGGCAGTCCGGGTTCTCGTGCCGATACCCAAGCTTTGTCCATCATCTTCATCCGCTCTGCATGCGTCCAATGCAAAGGCACCGCCTGGATTGGTGCCCAAGGTCGGGGGCATTCCGGCAAGCTAGAGTTCGACCTCCTCTCTCGGTCCCTCCGAGAGTGGGGAGCCTTTGGAATTTGCCATCCAACGCATTCCGTCGATCACTTCCGCCAGCTCGGCGAGCGTCGGGCGCTCAAAGAGGTTGCGAAGCTGCACGTCGACGCCGAAGATCTTCCGCATGCGCGACACCGCCCGCATCACCAGGAGCGATTCCCCGCCCAGACCGAAGAAGTTGTCGCGACGGCCGATTGCCTCGACCTTAAGGAGATCGCACCACAGCGCGGCCAGCGTCTTCTCCGTCTCCGTCAACGGGGCGGCGAATTCTTGCGCAGGCTGGAAGTTTTCCGCGATCGGCTCGGGAAGCGACGAGCGGTCGATCTTGCCGTTGGACGTGAGCGGCATCCGTTCGAGGCAGACATAGTGCGTCGGAATCATGGATCCTAAGAGTTCTTCGGCGAGGTGCGCGCGCAGGTCCGCGACGGTCAGGGGTTTCGACGAGACATAGTAAGCCACAAGTCGCGCTATGCCGTCTTCGTCCGCTGGCGGTTCGGCATCGCCCATTTGGACCATCGTTGGTGTCGCTGGCGTCGTCGTCGAGTTGGCGATGGCGATGACAGCGCATTCCTGAACGTGTGGATGCTTGAGAAGCCGCGCTTCGATCTCGCCCAGCTCGACACGTGCGCCACCAATCTTCACCTGATGATCGGCGCGGCCGAGAAAGTCCAGGCGCCCTTCCGAGTTCCACCGGGCGAGATCCCCCGTCTTGTACAGCCGCAGCTTCGAAAACCCATCTCGAGGATCGGGGACCGTAAAGAAACGCTCGTCTGTCAGGTCAAGGCGATTGAAATAGCCTCTCGCGAGACCGTCGCCGGCAATGAACATCTCACCGATGATGCCGGGGGCGGTGGGCCGATGTGCTTTGTCGAGGACGTAGATGCCCGCATTGGCGGCCGGAACGCCGATCGGCACCGATGCGGATTGATCCCGGTCGATGTCGAAACGGTGAATCATGCAGCCAACCGTGGCTTCGGTTGGTCCGTACTCGTTGTAGATTTCGATGGGGTGGGGGATGGCGTTCGTGATATCGCGAGCCAATTCAGTTTTGAAGTCCTCGCCGCCCACGATGAACTTGCGCAGCCTTGTGGTATCGAGATTGCGGTCGCGGATCATCGCGAGATGCGCCGGCGTCAGCTTCATGATATCGACGGCATTGTCGTCGATGACCTTGAGCACGACCATGCTCTGGACTCCGGGATCACCGAGATAGACCACGATGCGGCCGCCGGTGACGAGTGGCGTAAAGAGCGTGGTAACGGTCAGGTCGAAGGCGAGGGATGAGAAAAGGGGCCATGCGTCACCTTCGCTGGAACCGTACACCCGAGCGGCCCACCAGATGTAGTTCACCAGGCTCCGGTGCTCGATCACCACGCCCTTGGGCGTGCCGGTCGAGCCGGAGGTGAAGATGATATAGGCGGCGCTGTCCGGAGTGGCAGCGGACGGTCGGGCCGAGTCCGGCTGAGTCAAAATCGACCCGAAATCGGCGTCGAGCACGAAAATGTCTGCAAGGTTCGGGGACATGACGGATTGAAGGCGCGCCTGTGTGATCGCCACCGGCGCCCGCCCGTCGGTCCCGTTGGCAATGTCCTTCAGGATCGTTGCGAGACGCCCCTTGGGCGTTGCCGCATCCACCGGCACATAGGCCGCGCCGGACTTCAGGACGCCCAGGATCGCGACGACGACCTCAATGGAATGCTCCATGAACACAACGACAATCCGACCTGGCCCAGCGCCGGTCGAGCTTAGATGCGTGGCCATCTGGTTGGAGCGTTCGTCGAGCTGCCGGTACGTCAGCATTGCGTCACCGAAACGGATCGCTTCGGCGTTGGGACTACGCCTCACCTGGTCGCGGAAGAGATCGATGATCGTCCTGTCCGACGGGTAGGGCGCTGCCGTGGCGTTGTACTCGACAACCAGCGCCCGATGATCGGCATCTCTCAGCAGGGGGCGCGCAACGCCCTGCGCCGCGATAGGTAGGACTTCATTCATGAGATACGCTCTCCATTGCAGAAATCAAAAATCAATCACGTCAATCGCTCAGCCCTTCGGGTTGCCTGGCGATAGAGCTCTGCGATGGCAGGTGCGTCCGGCTCCTCCAGCATACGGCTATCGTTGCAGTCCTCGGGCCCGAAATAAAACTCGGCTTGGGGCATCACTCGAAGCCATTGGCGCGGCGCCGCACCCGATCGCATCCAAGCCTTGTTCGGAAGGAATATGCATACTCGACCCGAATACGGGGCGGGGATGTACCGCCGCAAAGCCGTGATCGCCGTGGATTTGAGTCGATCTCTGCTCGCCAGCACCGGATCTGCCGTGACAGGCTCTTTGCTTTTGCGAACGGGGGTCACGAGGGCGCCGACGTGCCCGCCAAGGTTCCCGAGACGCCTGCCGAAATACCGGAGACGAGCGCCGAATGTCGGCAGCTTTGCTATCTCTCGCAGAAATGAATCGGCGGTGCGACTGGCAAAGAAATATAGCTGACGCGGCAATTCCTTAAAGATGATGGGGTGTAGGGGGCCAAAGAGCGCCATGCACGGGACCTCCGCTCCGCGTTGACGCAGGATTTTCGCCAGCTCGAGAGCGGTTGCAGCGCCGGAGCAGTAACCGGCGATGATGTACGGACCGGTGGGCTGATATGCGACGATCTGGCGGGCGAAATACTCCGCGATATCTTCGACGCGTTCCATCGGTTCGCTCTGCCCATCGAAGCCAGACGGTTGGAGTGCGTAGAACGGCTGATCGCCACCCAGGTGCTTCGACAGGTCTGAGAATGAGAAGGGCGCCCCGATATGCCCGGGCACGGCATAAATGGGCGTGCGTGTTCCGCGAGACTGCAGGGGAATGATTGCTGGCTGTTGCCGGGCTGCAGCCGTGGCCATGTTCAGAAACGCGATGATTTCGCCCTTCCGGTTACGCAACTGGTCGGAAGACTCGGCAGTCAGTGCGCCAACTGGGGCGTTGCAGCGCAGCCGGTCGCCCTCTGCCCAGACCTTGATGTCCTTGACCGCGAGGTCTGCGAGAAGCTCCGGGATCTGCATCAAGTCCGCCGACATAGGGCCTCTCGAGTTGGTTGACCTCCTCGCTTATCCGCAGTGCATCGTAAGTGAATGATGGCATCGCCGACATTTCAATTCCGGACTACCACTCAATTCCGGACTGCCACGGTTCCGATGTACCCGGGTTTCGGTACGAACCTATGGACAGCCCAATCCCTTTCCTCCCAAGAAAGGGGCTGTCCTAAACCGCATCCCAAGGCCTTGGAGATAGCCTCCAGCCGGGTCCAGCGCCGGAGGAAGCCTTCCAGCCGGTCTTGCGGAGCAAGGGCGGTGTAGGACCCGTATTCGGAGGCGGAAAAGCAGAGCGCTGCGATCTCGTCCGCTTCGGGCACCGGCAGAACTGCCTCGATGTCCACCCCGACCTCCTCCCTGGTCGAAAGGGCGACGACCGCGACATCTCCGGATCGTGAGACGCTGAAGCGCAAATCGCGAGCAGGCATGCGGTGCGAGAGGTGGGGTTTGCCCAGGCGTCCATATTCCAGTTCGATGTCGGACGGCGAGATTCCCAGTTTGGAGGCGAGGAGCCGGCGCAGCAGCCCACGGGTAGCTTCAAAGCGGCGGCGGTCCCGCTCCAGTCTCAACCCCTCGGCGCGCCGACGTTCCTCTTCGTTGAGGCAAACGCCTATCTCGCGGATGACGTTCTGCTCAGCATCGAGCATGAATGCCAGGACCTCCAAACCATCTTTGTCGAGAACCGGCATTATGATCCCGGGTCTCAGCCCGACTTTATCCAAAGAGTTTGAGGGGGGCGGTGCCGGCTCCACAAGAGGCTGACTGACGCCGAATCTGGGTCGAATTGATCGACGTCCCGGCCGAGCCGAGACAGCGTGAAAATTCCAGCTCGCGCCAAATGCGCCATGGCGATCGTTCCCGCCCGCGCCGGAAAATTGGATAAAGTCGAGCACGGGGCAGCACTCAGAAGTCATACGTGGATCCCGATCGCTGGGAACGCTCGTTCATGCGGATTCCCGATGAAACAATCACGTAAGAACGAAAGCAAGGAGCGGCCGGTGGATATTTTGATGTATGGGTGTGCTATAAAGACCCAGACATGCTGCTGCTCGCGAGGGTCTGTCGGCGGCGAAACGGGCGAACTTATCTTGACATCTATCTTGACGATGAACTCGCGCCCCACTGCTCTCCTGCTCTGACGAGTAAGGCTGCTGGCCAAAGAGCAGTTTACTTGGATGCGGAATGCGTCAGATCAAAGCAATCTCCGCTTCGCCTGCGATGCCACCGTCAGTTAAGGTCCAATTCGGATTACCTCGTCTGACTGATTGATCGGCCATGGTGGCTACGTGGCCACTTGGAATCTATGGCTCCAGCGGTAGGAGTCGAACCTACAAGCCTTCCGGCGTCGCATCAACAGTGCGGTGCGTCTACCAATTCCGCCACGCTGAAACATAGATTAGACAAATCCAACCTCTCCTTTGTCCTCGCCTGCCGAACCTGCCGATCGATGGTCCAAGAGCCTGCCCCAAGAACTTGATACAAAGTGGCAACTCCTATTTTGCTCGACACTTCAAGCCGCGGCCTGTCTCATGCGAGTGGCAATGGTCCCTAGCACCCGCTTGGCACCGCGCAGCTTTGCCTCGATGCGGCGCTCTGGACTGTCTCTGCCTATTGCGATCCACGTCAAAGGATGCTCGGCATTGGCCAGGTGTGACTTGTGCCCGGCGGCGCCTGCCAGAAAATCGTAGCCGCGCTCCCCGCGTCCGAAGCTGTCCTCAATGGCCAGCACATGGCTGACAAGCCCGGGTTTGAGCCGGCCGTCGCGCTCAAACAGAAAGCCGCTTTGATAGTTGAGAACACGGCCGTCATGCACGAAATTGTACAAGACTCCAATTGTCTGGTCCCCAGCCAGCGTCCGTGAGATGCGGACGGTCCCCGTGGGAACTCCGCGGGCAATGAGGTCCTCGTGAAAACGACGGAAGCTCGGATTGGCAAAGGATCCCTTGTGTCTCCACCGCGCCTGATGAAGCTCGGCGAGCAAATCAAACGCGGCGAGCGCCTCCGATGTCGCTTCTAGCGTCCGGAACTCAATGGGGCCGCGTTCCGCATATAACCGCATGGCACGGCTTACCGCTTGGCGAGTATTGCGGCCCAATGTGGCGCGGTAATTTCCGCCTTTCTGCCGGACTTTGGCGAAATCAATCCACCGTGCCGTATCTTCCGCTTTGACCTCGGTAAGGAACCCAGCCCGACCCGCGGTGCGACAAGCGGCCAACTCGAAGTCCGGATCAATTCCGGAGAGCACCAGCTCGTCGGAGTAGCGCAAGTGATGTGCCAAAGCCTCGAGGCATGCCACTCTGGTGGCATCGGCCAAGGATCGCTCCGCAAGAATATTGTTGTACTCGATGAACAATCGATCGAAATGAACGTCTCCGGTTTCATTGAGCAGCCAACGCGCTCGTGCATGCGGCCCGAAACTCCACGCCCTCCGCCGGCAAATAATCGCCAGGCCGACGATCTTGCTTGACGTCCGAGCGACTAAAACGTGGGGTTGCGCCCCCGCCGGGAGATGCCGCAGCCAAGTTCCGATCCAAAGCCAGGACAGATAGAATGAGTGAGTTGCTCGCGCTTCGAGCTCCTTCCAATCGGTCTCAAGTTTTGCGATGTTCTGCAAGATCTCCACGCTAACGTCGATGACCGTATCCTGAGGCATGGCAGGCTCGTCTGAAGCACCACGATAGCGCTTCGCATCGACAACCGAGATGTCGCCAGATTCTGACATGCCCCCATCTTTCAAATACTTTGCCAATAGAATAGTTTCAGGCCAAAACATTGAAGCAAGGCCAAAAAACAAACGACTAAGGCCGTCGCTAGAGAGGGCAGCTTCGGTCTTCGACGCCGTGCCATTGGCTAAATACTTCGCCAACGCCCCACGTTATGATTCCAGCGGGACGCGCCCTGGATTACTAGCGTTGCGGCCGCCGGAGGCGAATTGCCATGTCCAGGGCAAAATCCTTTGCCAGGCATCAATTCGGACTAATCACCTGATCCGCCAGCACGCGGCCAGGCCCTACGTCGTTGAGAGTGCTCGCGGCCGGCAAGCTGTCGCCGGTCGGCGACGAGGTTGGGACCGGCGAACCGGCTGGCTCTCCTGGCTGGCTCTCGCCCACGATGATGTTGACGAGGTCACCTGGCCGCAACAGGGTCATCCCGCCGGACTCGATGCTGACCGGCCCGGCTGTCGATTGCCGCACGATTTGATAGGTCACCCTGTTCGCGTTCGTCGCGAACTGGGCCGCAAACTGGGCGCGGGTCACCGGCAACGTGTACAGGATGCCTTCGCTGGCGTTCAAATCGCGTACATTGGCCGCGATCTGGCTCTCCGTCGTCTCAAGCTCGACCTCCAGATCGTTCCTGAGGTCGGCACGGGTTTGCAACACCTCAGCCTCCAGCGAAGCGACGCGCTGCTTGGCGCTCGCGTACTGGTTGCGGGCGTCCCGCCGACGCTGTTCCGCGTCGGACAACTCGCTCTGGGCCTGGTCCATCATCGTCACGTTGAGAACTTTGCGGTCCACGAGCGTGCGCATACTGTTGACGCGCTCCTGGCGCAGTTTGACGAGTTCGTCGAGCGATTCCATGTGTCCATACGCGACGACATCCTGCTTGGCCGCCTCCAGCGCAGTCAGGGTCGCGCGTTCGCGATACTTGCGGGCCATGGTGAGGGCACTACGACGGTCGCTCTGCTCATTGACGAGGTTGGCGGCTTCGACCGCGCCGGCCAATTCCAGCAACTGGGACGGGATCTTGGGCGCCGTACCGTCGCGCTCGGCCTCCAGGACCGCCCCGCGCGCGAGCAGTTTCACCATGGCATCGATCGCCCCGCTCCGCTTCTGGGTTTCACGCACGGCTTCGATCTTCTGCCACGGCTCGCTCTGGCCTTGGTTCAGTCCGCCGGCAAGCGCGATGGCGTGTAGGATCGTCATGCCGGGCGCGTACTTGAACGAGCCTGGATTCTTGACCGGCCCCAGCACGTAAATGGGCGAGCGCTCCAGCGACACGATGTTGACCAGCCCCTTGCGGCCAAGCAGTTGTTCGAAGGTTTCCACCAGGTCGGCTTGTACTTGTTGCGCCGACCGGTTGGCGACCGCAATGGAGCCAAGCAAGGGCACGGAAATCGTGCCGTCCTCCTGGACGGTATATTCGCCGCTCAATTCCGGACGCTGCAGGATGCCGCCCAGCGCCGAGCCCGAGGACGCGCCCGCCCACTTGTCTTCCTCGACGTCGACTCGCTCATAGAACGCGACCTTGAGGCGATCGCCGACGCCGAACAGGCCTCCTGTTGGCACGTCTGGCGCCATGCCGAGCGTTCTGGAGCGCTCGGAATTGGTGGCGACGGCAGGGGCGGCGCTCCTTTCGATCAACGCTGCGGTAGACGCATCCGGTCCCGTGCTGAGAGTTTTGGAGCGCTCGGTACTGAGGACGGTAGGCGCGGCGCTCGGTTCGATCAGAGCGGCGGCCAACGGCACGATCGCGCGGGAGGGTTCGGCCGTGGCTTGGGCCGGTTGATCTTGCCAGCTGTCGATAGCAGCAGACACCTTCTGTGCCAGAATTCCGGAGACCTCCTCAACCTTCTGTGCCAAGGTTCCGGAGACCTCCTCGACCTTCAGCATCACGGGTCCGGAGATATCCTCGACCTTCTGTGCCAAGGTTCCGGAGACCTCCCCGACCTTCAGCATCACGGGTCCGGAGACCTCCTCGACCTTCTGCATCACGGGTCCGGAGACATCCTCGATGGCCTTCCAGTTTTTGATCGCGCCCGCTCCCAGGGCGGCGACGCCAGAGAGCCCCATGACAAACAGGACGCCTTTCATGCCGCTGCGGGCCAAATGCGACGAGGAGGAAGTGACGGGTTCGGAGTTGTATTTTGTATCCATGGCCATGGCGTGTGTCTTTCGCTTTTTCAATGGTGGCCATCCCGTCCCGAACTGGTCGAGCCGAGCAAGGCTCTGCCTTATCGTGACCCTTCACCGCCAGCGGCACAACTATCCCTTTGTGGGCACTCCTTCGGGATAAACACCGCCTTGCACGAACTCGTTCAATGAGCAGATTACCGCGCCGCAGGAGAACCTCTTTGACGGGCAAACGAGACAAGGCGATCGAACGCAGCGAAGAACCGGAAATATTGGTCTATCGACGGAGCGTCTCGAACCGCCTGCGGCCCCAACATGCAATCGCAGGACGGCTGGGCCATCTCCAATTTCATCGTCCAAGCCTTGGAGAACGGGCCCCGATCACCACCCACGGCTCCTGGCCGCAAACCCGATCGAGGGTCTCGGGTTTGAGAATCCGGATAGATCTCGACGATGCTGCCCTAAGCCTAAAGAGGGTATTTTGGCGCCTAAAGAGGGTATCTTGGCATGGGGGTTTCGTGGCGTAAGGTAATATAGGCTGAAAAGAAACCATGGCGGTTGGCGCGTGGAGTGCCGGGTTCGTACATCAAACGGGCCAAAAGAGAGGTCGAGCGCCACAGATCAGAGGAAGGCTGCGATGACAAGACAATCTTTTATAACAGTGCTTGTGGGAACGAGCGAGTTACTACGAGAGGGTCTTATTCGAATCCTCGATGCAGAAAAGTTTCGTATTCTTTCCTCTGCAGACTGTGTTCACGATCTTCTGCAGAAGCCACTACCCCAGAACCGATCCATCTTGCTCATCATGGATGTCGGCGGTACTGATGCCAACGCTGGATTCGCACAAATTGCAGACTTTAAAGCAATTTACCCGACCAGTCATGTCGTTGCGCTAGCCGATAACTGTCGATCGAACGATATAGTTTCAGCCTTTCGTGCGGGAGCTGACGCGTATTTGACAAAAGCCGCTGCTCGCGAAACCTTCATCAAAACCATCGAATTGGTTATGCTTGGGCAGACGGTGCTACCTGCAGAAACGTCGATGTTTATTCAAGATATTTGGCCTAGCATGAAATATGATGCGGCACATGATTTGGCAAACGCGGCTGTTAAAACGGAGGATGAGGAGACAGAGCTGTCGGTTTTGTCAAATCGTGAAAAAAGTATTCTTCATTTTTTAATCGAAGGAGAGTCTAACAAAATCATCGCGCGCAAGATTAACATCGCCGAAGCTACGGTGAAGGTACATGTCAAGGCCATCCTTCGAAAGATACGGGTCCGCAACCGTACTCAGGCTGCAGTTTGGGCGATGAATCATGGCTTGCTCACTCCCCCCGTCGGCAATGGCCTGTCAGGGAATGAAAAGATCACAATTCAACCCTCTCATGATCCGCAAGAGCTAATTGAAGCGCAAAAGGGGTACCGCTTTCTCGAGAGCACTCATCCGATGTGATCGCCTCCAGGTTGCGGGAACCCGAGTATTTCGCCATGGCTCTCAGCTCGGGCAGGCCAAATTCTTTGGTAGTTAAATTCTCTCGCGAAAAACTAACGGTGGATCATGAGCGAAAGCGCTTGAACTCGCCCGACGATCTGCTAACAAAAATTTGTATGTCTCGTCGGGACATTTTACAGCGAAGACATACGGAAGCAGCCCATTCAAAGCTAACAGATCTCACTATCCTTCTTTGAAGTTGAGGGGATGCATTAAGGTGGGCAACGCAAAAATTGCTCCTGGATTTTCGCTCAACGAAGCCCGAATTGGAACGGTCGAGGGCGGAGAATCTGGGCTCCTGGTCTGGAAATTCGACCAACTGGTTGCAGTCCTTACTCGGATCGACGAGGAAGCCTACTCCACAAAGGGCAAATGGTTCCTCGAGACAGGCTTCGGGTTGCTAAGCGGTCAGCACAAGAATTTCGATACGATCGAGGAAGCCGTAAGCTGGGTGGGCAGGCATACCTTCCCCTAATGCCCTTGATTGATCAGCGGATTTCGGCAACCCGGCGCGCGGTTAGCTTCCGGTGGCCGAATTTGGCAAACGCGGCCTGAAGGTCGACCATCGCTCGGTCTGCGAATTCGTGCACGCCGCACAAAAAAGCGCTGACTGCAGCTGAGCAGGATCGTGTTGACGCGGCGCGCCGGCGGGCGCGGTAGGTCCAACATCAAGAACGGGTTGATCCCGCCCGCCTAGTGACCGGAGGCAATTTCACTCCGCTCCAATCACTGCAGCGAGGTCCCTCGACTTGGGATCGTCACTTCCGCATAGTTCCTTCCGTGAAGAGATCGTTGACCTTGTAGGCGACTTCCGTGCGGTTGGTCGCCTTCAGTTTCTTCATGATGTTTCGTATATGCACCTTCACGGTGCTTTCACGCAGGTTCAGCTCATAGGCGATGATCTTGTTCGCCTTCCCGCGACGGAGCGCTTGGGCGACCTCGGTTTGCCTTAGAGTGAACATTCTCGACAAAGGCTGCGTGTCGCGGCTGTCTGACTCGATCAGATGCCGCATGGAGAGAACGCTGCTTGCAGGGACAAAGATACCTCCGGCTGCAGCAAGGTTGATCGCTTCGACACACACATCGATACCGACTGAGGTCGGAATGTAGCCTCGTGCGCCACATTCGAGAGCTGCCAATATCTGTGCAAGGTCCTCATTGTCCGCCAGGACAACTACGGGGATCGATTTGAACTCAGACGATATGCGCCTGATCTCGTCTGCCGTGGCATGATCGGCGGCCTTCCGACCGCCAAGGTTGAAGAGTATGGCGACCAGGGGAGGGGCTGAGCCCTTCTTCATGCGCCATTCTTCGATTGAACCCATGGCGGCGACCGCCATGCCGAGTTCGTGGTCTACGAGGGCCGATGCAAGGCATTCTCGGTCCAAGGCCCTTCCATCCAGTATGAGAAGGCATTGCTCATGACGAGCATTTTCGGTTCCGTTGCTCGAAACCGTTGGTTGATTCATAGAGTTGTAATTAACCAGTCCAGCTGAGGAGCTCATACTACCAGCCCTTTTGCATACCAGCCGCCTCGCGCGGCCGACTACCCCTTATTCTAGAATTTGGAAAAGCAATCCCACCCGTCCAGTTTAAGGCTGGATCGCTTCATTCTGACCACACAGCAGTTCCCGCCTACCCAGCGAAGAACTGCTAACGTTACTCTAGGGTGAGATTATTAGCGGTCGCTAACCTAGGTTAATTTTTAGTAAAATTCCAAATAAGCGAAGCCGACCAGGCCTTGAAGACGCTGCGCCGCTGGTTCCCAGGCACGCCGTTGTGCCTCCTGCTTGAACCGAGGAGGCAATCGCGGGAGCATGCTGGATCCGCCAGAAGATCTAGCTGAGGTACTCTTTCTCAAATCCGGCCGATTTTACGAGGTTCTTGCGGTTAAGAATCTCGACATGGCCAGCCTTGAATGAGACGAGACCGGCACTGCGGAGCTCCCTCAATGTCCGGTTCACGTGAACGGGGGTCATTCCGAGGATGTCCGCCAGCTCATTCTGAGTGAGAGGGCAGTCATACTTCCCGTGGGCCGACAGGCCAACGTTGGAGAGCCTTTCCTCCAATTCGAGCAGGAAATGGGCGGTCCGGCTCATTGCGTTGCGCCGCCCGACATTCACCAGGTGCTCGGCTAGAATGGCATTCATCCGTGCCAGGGAGTGGGCAATCCTGCTGCCGAAGCTAGCTTCGGACATGATTCCCTCGACCAGGGCCTTCCTTGGTATTGGATAAACGGTCACATCCGTTATGGAGGCTAGCGAAGCGAACCGGGGCCCGTCCACGGAGCGGAAGCCGACAATGTCTCCCCAAAGGGGAGTGTCGATGATCTGCCGTTCTCCGTCCGGCAACCCGCGGTAGAGCAGGGTCCAGCCTGACTTTACAATGAATATCGTATCGTCGTCGTCATCCTGGCGACATACGATCGAATGGGGTTTGTAGGCTCTGGCGGCAACACCGAGAAAATCGTTGTTGGCCCACTCAGTCTTCGACCATGTCCCCCCAACCGGACGTGGGCCTATGAATTGCGACAGCGTCTGCATGGAGATCCCCAGTTTCTCCAACTCTACCACAACCTACAATAGATAATTCTTGAAAGCCAGATGTGAGCGACTTCACAGTGAGCTGGGTATGGTTGCAATGCCCGACGGAAAAGAACTCTTCTCCGACGTCTGCAACGCCGCTGCGACTTCGAAGTTCCGTATCAGCCCCCCACGGTGGAGAAATCGAAGGCCGATGTCTTCGCCGGCGATAGTGCGGCCTTCAGGCGAGGCGGCATTTACATCCGCCTGGCTTGCGCATTTCGCGTCCAAACGCGCATTTGGCCGTTTGCAGAAAGTTGCAATTGGGAATTCGCCCGCCGAGCCTCGAAAATGTGAGGTCGGCAGGCCAGCTACTGGGCCGCCGCAGCCGCTGTCTTCGAATGCATGATAACGTTTTGGTCTTCAGGCGTTCCCCTTGGGGGCGGCCTTGCTCAGCCATTGAGGATCGAGAGCCGTATCGTCGGGATCGGTGGGGGCTTCGAAGGCATCGATCAGCGTTTTTGCTGCCCTGCCTGCAAGGTGGGATTCTGCGTACCTGGCTTGGACGGCCCGAGCGCGGTCGTAAACTTCTTTGAGCTGCCGGACCTCCTTGGCTCCCAACGTCTCACGCATAATCTGCCTGGCCATACCGTTTCCCCTTCTTGCGTTGAAACGCCAAGCAAATCGCCGTCTTCGTCTATCAGCACCGCCCTGCGCGCCCGAAGAGATGGCCAACTTTGGCAGCAACCTGTGATCACCGGCAAAACCAACGCGCCCGGTCTCGTCAGCCAGTTCCTCGCGACTTTTGGCAAGCATCTTTTCGCGCCTAGCGCCCAGACGGCCGATCCGAGTGAGAATAGAGTTTACATGGTGGCGAAGTCTCCGGGCATTCGCCCTGACTAAGCTTTAATGCTTACCGCCGGGCCTGCCGTACACGGGTTCCTTCGGAAGGAGTATCTGCGGCCATCCTTCTGCAGCGGGATGTCCAGCTACGTCCTTTGGCTCCCGGCGGCGCGGCGGAAAGAAGCAGGGAAGCGAGGAGAACCGACATCGCATGACCATGTCACTGTATAGCGGCGGCTCCGACCGCTCGCCTTGGGTTGATGCGCTACAATAATCTCGGCAACGCGATCGAGCGCACGCTCGACAAGCAGACAGCATGCCTGCACCCTTGAGGATGCAGAAGCGGGATTCCTCAAGCCATGTCTCGCCGATAGATCATCAGCTGGTTCTCGCCTTCCTGCATGATCCCACCCCACTGATTGCGAACGACGAAACGCAGGCGAAGGACTGCGCGGGCCGGATTGCGCGTGGTCCGCTTGTCCGCGACCGTTACCTCCGCTTTGATGGTGTCGCCGGCGAACACCGGGCCTGAAAACCGCCACGTCCAGCCGAGCGACGCTACCGCCCTGAACCGGGCGACGGCATTGTTCTTCAGTCCATCGACAAGAGACAGCACGAGCAAGCCATGAGCTACACGGGCCGGGAAGCCGTGCCGCCGCGCCGCCACGTCGCTCATATGGATTTCGAACCGGTCACCGGTCATTTCCGCGAATGCCTCGATGACAGTTGCCGTTACTTCTCGGGAAGGCGTTTCGAAATGGTCGCCGATCTCCACGTCTTCGTAGCTCAACCCGAAGCCTGTGAGCGATTTTCCCTTGGGCTCGACACTCATGCCGGCACCGGAGCATCCTCTCGCAACAGTCCCTTCTTCTTCAGGTCCTTCCAGAAATCGCCCGGGATAGAGTAGCTGAACCAGGAGAGATTCTGCTCGAGTTGCTGGACGGTGCGGGTGCCAGCGCAGAAGGAGGGGATGGCCGGATGCGCTACCACGAACTGCAAGGCGGCGGCCGGCAGCGGCACGCCGTGTGCGCGGCAGACCTCTTCGATTTTCGCGACTTTTTCAACGATGTGGCTTGGCGCGGGTGAGTAGTTGTACTTGGCGCCGGGAACGGCACCCGTGGCCAGGATGCCGGAATTGAATCCCCCGCCGACGAGCACCGCCGCGCCACGTTCGACGCAAAGTGGGAGAAAAGCGTCCAGGGCCTGCTGTTCGAGAAGCGTGTAGCGACCTGCCAGCAGGAAGCAGTCGAAGTCGCGCTGCTTCAGGGCTTCGTGGCAAACCTCCCATTCGTTAACGCCAACGCCGATCGCCTTCACAAGGCCTTCCGAACGCAGCTTCTCCAGCGCCTTCCAGCAGCCATCCATCGCCTGCCGGAAGACCTCCGGCTGCTCGTCCCCGCGGGTGAACCGATCGATGTCGTGGATAAAAAGCATGTCGATGCGTTCGAGGGCCAAGCGCTGCAGCGAATCCTCGAACGACCGCATGGTGCCGTCGTAGGAGTAGTCGAAATTCATGGTGTTCGGCGCGGCGTTCGACCACGGCGCGAAGTCGATCTGCGAGCGCTTTGCCGGTTTCAGCATCCGGCCCACCTTGCTGGCGAGGACGAACTCGTCGCGCTTCTTCCACCGAAGCGAATGCCCGGTTCGCAGTTCCGAGAGGCCGTGGCCGTACATCGGCGCGGTGTCGTAGAAGCGCACGCCCGCATCCCATGCGGTCTGGATCATGGCATCCGCGGTCTGCTCCTCTATGGGTTGAAGGAAATTTCCGATCGGAGCGGTTCCGAACGCGAAGGCCGTAACCTCGAGCCCGGACCGGCCGAATACACGCTTGCCAGACGGCTTCATGATATCCTCCATTAGTAACCATCTGGTTATTTATATTTAAGTTCACGCGACGCCGCAAGCACTTGATCACGGCAACGCCTCGCGATGCAAAAGTCCGCCGCTTGACGTCGGCGGCGATTCCGGCATAGTAGTAACTAGATAGTTACATACGGAGGTCGACCGTGCCGCTGAGCGAAACGCAGCAGCAGGTGCGCGAGATGGCGCGCCAATTTGCCGAGGATGTCATTCGTCCGGTTGCCGAGGCGCTCGATCGGGATGAGCGCTTTCCCGGCGAGATATATGAGCAGATGGGTGAGCTCGGTCTTTTCGGGATAGGCGTCCCGGAGGCCATGGGCGGCCCCGGCTTCGACACGCTTACCTATGCGCTGGTGATGGAGGAACTGTCGCGCGGCTATGCGTCCGTCGCCGATCAATGCGGCCTCGTCGAACTGATCAGCACCTTGCTTGTTCAGCATGGCACCGAGGCGCAGCGGCAGCAGTGGCTGGGGCCTGCGATGCGCGCCGAGAAGAAGGCTGCCTATTGCATCACCGAGCCTGAAGCCGGCACCGATGTTTCCGGGATACGCACCACCGCAAGGCGCGACGGGGACGGGTGGCGACTGAACGGCGGCAAGATCTGGATCCACAACGCACCGGTCGCCGACGTCGGTTTCGTGCTGGCGCGCACCGACAAGCGTGCGGGCCATCGCGGCATGTCGATCTTCATCGTCGATCTGCATGTCAAGGGAATAGAGCGCGGGCCGAAGGAACATAAGATGGGTCAGCGGGCCAGCCAGGTCGGCGCGCTCAATTTCAACGACGTCGTTCTGGGTCCTGAAGCGCTGCTGGGAGAAGAAGGCCGCGGCTTCCACATGATGATGAGCGTGCTCGACAAGGGGCGTGTGGGCATAGCCTCGCTGGCCGTCGGCATTGCGCAGGCCGGGCTCGAGGCAGCGGTCGACTATGCCCAGCAGCGGCGTCAGTTCGGCAAGCCGATTGCCGACTTCCAGGGCGTGCAATGGCTGCTTGCCGACATGGCAAAGGACATCGAGGCGGCTCGTCTGCTCGTGCGCAGCGCCGCCGAGAAGATCGATGCGGGGGAAAATGCAACCAAGGCCTGCTCGATCGCCAAATGTTTCGCGGGAGACATAGCCGTGGCGCGCACCGCCGATGCCGTGCAGGTCTTCGGCGGTTCCGGCTACATACGCGGCTTCGAGGTCGAGCGCCTCTATCGGGACGCCAAGATCACGCAGATCTATGAAGGCACCAACCAGATCCAGCGCATGATCATCGCCCGCGAGCTCCTCAAGCATGGAGCCCGGGCGTGAGTGCCGGATCGCGCCAAGCGGCTTTCGTCACGGGATCGAGCCGCGGCATCGGGCTTGCGGCGGCATTGGAGCTCGCACGGCGCGGATTCGGCGTGGCGCTCAATGGCCCGGCCGACGACGAGGAATTGAAATCCGCCGAAGCCGCGGTCGCCGCGCTCGGCGTTCCGGTCGCGCGCATCGCGGGCGATGTCGCCGATCTGAGTGCGCACGAAAGCATGCTTGACGCCGTCGAGGCCGCCATCGGGCCGCTGTCGACGCTGATCAACAATGCCGGCGTGTCGGTCATCTCGCGTGGCGACCCGCTCGACGTGACGGAAGAGAGCTATGACCGCTGTCAGGCAATCAACACGAAGGCGCAGTTCTTCCTGTCGCAACGCTGGGCCAGGCGGCTTGTCGCCCGCAGGCGCGATGACGGCCGCTTCTACAGCCTGATCAACGTCTCCTCTTCCAATGCCACGGCGGTGGCGGAGACCCGGGCCGAATATTGTGTATCGAAGGCGGGATCTGCCATGATCAGCCAGGTCTTCGCGGTCCGCCTTGGCCGCGAGAACATCGCCGTCTACGACATCAGGCCTGGTCTGGTCGAGACGGCGATGACCAGGGCGGTCAGCGAAACCTACCGACGCCGCATCGACGAGGAGGGGCTGACATTGATCCGCCGCCTCGGCAAGCCGGAAGATGTCGGCCGCGTCATGGCGACGCTCGCCACAGGCGAGCTGCCATATACGACCGGCCATGTCATTGCCGTCGATGCGGGTATGTTGGTGCCGCGGTTCTGACTGCGCAGCGCCGGGGAGAACGCCATGATCATCCAACTGCCGGACACCACAGGCAGACTTTCCGATTATCGGCTGCAGGGCAAAGCGATTCCGGCCACGCGGTTGCCCCCCGATGCGCCACGCACCGTGCTGTCGGCGGCCCATGTTGTGGCGGATCCTTTCAGCGTAAGCGATCCCGGCGGCCCCGCCGCCATCGACTGGAAGGCCACGATGGCATTCAGGCGCCACCTCGACGCGCATGGCCTCGGCATCGCCGAAGCAATGGACACCGCGCAACGCGGGATGGGTCTCGACTGGCCTTCGGCTTTGCAGCTCATCCGCAGGACCAAGGAGGAGCTGCCGGACGCGCTCGTCTTCAACGGCGCCGGCACCGATCAGCTCGGACCGGCTGATGCACGCTCGCTCGACGATGTCCGCCGAGCCTATTTCGAACAGATCGAGGTCATACAGAAGGTCGGCGGCAGGTTGATAGTCATGGCCAGCCGGGCGCTGGCGGCGGTGGCGCGTTCGCCGGACGACTACATATCGGTGTATCGCGACGTGCTTGCGCGCTGTGACCGCCCGGTGATCCTGCACTGGCTGGGAGAGATGTTCGATCCGGCCCTCAAGGGCTATTGGGGGGCTGACCGCTTCGAGAATGCGCTCGAGACGGTGTTGGCGATCATCGGGGACAACATCGCCAGGATCGACGGCATCAAGATCTCGCTTCTCGACAAGGAGAAGGAAATCGCGATGCGCCGCCGTCTGCCTGCCGGCATTAAGATGTACACCGGTGACGACTTCAATTATCCGGAGCTGATCGCGGGCGACGAGAAGGGCTTCTCGCATGCCCTTCTTGGTATCTTCGATCCTTTGGCGCCGGCCGCCGCCTACGCCATCGACCGGCTCGGTCTGGGCGATACCCAAGGGTTCCACGCCACGCTGGATCCGACCGTACCGCTCGCGCGGCTGATTTTCCGCGCGCCCACGCAATACTACAAGACCGGGGTCGTTTTCCTTGCCTGGCTGAACGGCTTCCAGGACCATTTCATCATGCTCGGAGGCGCTCAGTCGATTCGGCCGCTGCCCTATTTCGTGGAGGTGTTCAAGCTGGCTGACGGATGCGGTCTTCTTGGAGATCCCGAGCTCGCAGCTGGGCGCATGCGCAAGCTGCTTGCCCTTTACGGTCTCTGATCGGCGCCATGCGCGATTTTGCGAAGGATCATTCCGCATTGGCGCTGAATACGGCAACGCTTGGCCACAACCTCGACGGGTACGGTGCGGGCTGGTCGATCGAGCGTGTGCTCGATGCATGCGCCGAACGCGGTTTCGGCGGCATCGTCTTCTGGCGCCGCGAACTCGGCGATCGCGCCATTCAGATAGGTGAACAGGTTCGCGCCGCCGGTCTGAGGGTGGTCGGGCTGTGCCGCGCGCCATATCTCACCGGGCCCCTGGCGCTGCCCGACCGCGAGGCGGTAATGGATGACTTCCGGGCTGCGATCGATATGGCTGCCGGCCTCGGCGCGCCTGTTCTGACCATCGTCGCCGGCGGGGTAGAGCCGGGAACAAAAGGCATCGGCGAAAGCCTCAAGGTGGTTGCGGATCGTGTTGCCGAAGCGGCGCCCTACGCGGCTGTCAGAAACATTCGCCTCGCCATCGAGCCGCTGCATCCGGTTTATGGCGGCGACCGATCCTGCCTGGTGACGATGCGCGACGCGGTCGACCTTTGCGTCGCCGTCGATGCACCCAATGTGGGCGTTGCGGTCGACGTCTACCACGTCTGGTGGGATCGTACGCTGGCCGACGAATTGCTGCGGGTCGGGCCGAGGCGTATTTTCGGCTATCACCTTTGCGATTGGCTGGCTCAGACCCGCGACGTGCTGCTCGACCGCGGCATGATGGGAGACGGCGTGGCCGACCTGAAGGCGATCCGCGCGGCGGTGGAAGCGGCTGGCTATGACGGGCCGTGCGAGGTGGAGGTGTTCTCGGCGCGAGACTGGTGGAAGCGTGATCCCGGGGACGTCCTGGACGCATGCGTGGAGCGCTTCTGCTCCGTTTGTTGAAGACGAAGGTTTGACAGCGCTCGCAACCCCGCCCTGGGCAAGGGGGACTGTTGCGTGGTCAGCCGCCGCCTGCGAAACAGCCTTCTGCCGCGCTCAGATCGGTCCCGAGATTAATGCATGTCGCGCAAAAGTGTGCAGCGGTTTTGCGATAACGACATGGATGAAAATAAAGCCTTAAAGCGCGTCGCCTGAATCCGCTTCAGCGCGACGCGCTTTAGTCTTTCGGCCGCTGGCTCTTCTGTCGGAAGGCCGCCAGGCCCTGCCGAAGATCCTCGCTGCCGGCGGCGATACGCCCGGCAAGGGCGTCCAGCACGCGCTCGCGCTCCTCGCCTTCAACGGCATTGATGAGCATCTTGGTCAGTTCGACCGCGGTAGCGGACCTGCTTGCAACGACCGCGGCAAGGTCCTCGGCCGCTGCCAGGCCGCGCCCTTTGTCGACGACCTTGTCGACAAGCGACAGTCTCAACGCCTCGTCGGCGGAATAGACCTCACCGAAGATCGACATGCGCCGGATAAGCTGCGGGCCGAAACGACGGGCCGCGCGCTGGGTTCCTGACCAGCCGGGTATGATTCCGAGGCTGGTCTCGGGCAGACCGATACGGGCGTGGCCTTCCGCAATCCGATAGTCGGCGCAGGCCGCCAGTTCCAGGCCTCCGCCGAGGCAGTGTCCGTTCAGGACGGCAATGACCGGCTGCGAAAGCCTGGCGAGAGCGTCGAAGCCGGCGTGGCCGTCGCGGATCCAGTGGCGTGCGAACTCCGCTGGACCGAGGGCGCTCCAGGCGGCGACATCGCC
The DNA here is from genome assembly GCF_006439385.1 of Mesorhizobium sp. B3-1-7. Classification (NCBI taxonomy): domain Bacteria; kingdom Pseudomonadati; phylum Pseudomonadota; class Alphaproteobacteria; order Hyphomicrobiales; family Phyllobacteriaceae; genus Mesorhizobium; species Mesorhizobium sp. B3-1-7. Next base: position 119,907 of record NZ_VFTL01000004.1, on the reverse strand, counting down.
GCCCGCGCAGAATGACTTGTCGCCTTCGCCGATCAGGATCAGAACCTTGGCTGCGGAACGCTCCACTGACCTGCACAGCGGGACGAGCGCATCGACCATCGCCGCGTCAAGCGCGTTCAGCTTTTCAGGCCTGCGGATGGTCAACCGTGCGACGGGTCCGTCAACGCTCAGGTCGAGACGAGGGTCGCTCACAACCGCAGCCCTATCGGCTGGTCAAGAAACAGTGCCTCGTCCATCACCTTCAGTTGGGGGGAGACCGAGAGCGGTGTGGCTGCCTGCTGCAGGACGTCACGTTCGAGGTCGAGCCCCGGCGCTATTTCGGTGACGACCAAGCCGTCGGCCGCCAGCCGGATGACGCATCTTTCGGTCACATAGGTGACGTCCTGGCCCTGGCTGCGGGCGCGCGCCCCCGAAAAGCTGACCTGATCCACCTTCGGCACGATCTTGGCGACCTTGCCTTCCTTGTCGATGACCAGATTTCCGTTTTCCAGCCGCATCTTCGCGCCTGCATTGAAATTGCCCGAGAACACGATCTTACGCGCCCGCGAGGTGATGTCCACGAAGCCTCCGGCGCCGGCGGTGCGGTGCGGCGCCGACGAAAGCCGCGAGACATTCACGGATCCGTCGGATCCGATTTCGAGGAACGACAGCAGGGAACAGTCAAAGCTGCCGGCCTGGAAGTATGTGAAAAGGTGCGGGGAAGCGACGAAGGCCTCTGCGTTGGAGGCGCAGCCGAATTTGAAATCGAGCAGCGGCACGCCGCCCACCGGACCTTGTTCTATCACCCAGGTGACGGCGCCGTGCAGGCCCTCCTCGATCAGGATGCGAGGCACGTTGGCGGAGATGCCGAAGCCGATATTGACGGCCCAGCCCGCTCGAAGCTCCTGCGCGACCCGGCGTGCGATGACCTTGGAGACATTGTATTCAGGCGTACGGAATGTGCGCAGCGGCCGGAACAGTTCGCCCGATATGGCTGGATCGTATGCGGTTCCCGTGGTCTGCAGTTGATCCGGAGCTTCGACAATGAAGTCCACCAGGATTCCGGGGACCCGCACCTCATGCGGCCGCAGCGTGCCTTGAGCCGCAACGCGCTTGACCTGGGCGATGACGATGCCGCCGCAATTGCGCGCCGCAAGCGCCATCTCCATCGCACCGAGGGTTGCCCCTTCCTGCTCGAAGGTAAGGTTTCCCTTCTCGTCCGCCGTCGTCGCCCGGATGATCGCCACGTCCGGCTTGAGGGGTGGGAAGTGGAGCCATGTCTCGCCGTTGAACTCCACGCGCTGCACGATCGGTGACTTCCGTGCCGCGTCGTTCATGGCCCCGCCTTCGAGCGCCGGATCGACAAAGGTGTCCATGCCTACCTTGGTCAACACACCCGGTCGGTGCGCCGCGCCCTCGCGCAGCATGTCGAACACGACGCCTGAGGGGAAATTCCAGGCCGCCACGTCGCCAGCGAGAATGCGCTGCCAGATCAGCGGCGGCTCGGCATTGGTAGGCCCCGATGGATATGAGCCGCCGATGATGCGGCTGATCAATCCTGGCAAGGCGATGTGGTCGACGCCCTTGGTGCCGAACATGTCGCCCGCGGCGATCGGATGGATGGTGGTGATGTTGCGGGGTGCCCCTTCGACTGTGAAACGTTCGCCGAGCGCTTCAAGCACGGCGTCCGGACACAGCAGACCGGACGACGAATTGACGGCTACCACCGCTCCGTCGCGAATCTGGGTGACGGCCTCCGCTGCGGACCTGACCTTGCTCACGTTTCCTCTCCACAAAGCTTGAATAAGTAACTAAACAGTTATATCGTTGGTATAACCGCCCGCGGCTTTCAAGGCAAGCTCCGGGCTGACCACAATGAGTGGGAGGATTTCGATGAATATCATGTTCCAGAAGGCGAACCAGAGAGTGTTCGGGACCTTCCCCCTCAAGGGCGATGCGCTGCGCAACGCGATTGCGGCGGCAATCGACACCGGATACCGCGCCTTCGACACGGCCCAGGCCTATGGCAATGAAGCCGACACTGGTGCCGCCTTGGCCGAGAGCGGCATACCTCGGGACGAGCTCTGCATTACGACAAAGGTCACCGTGGAGAACTTCTCGCAACAGCGGTTCATGTCATCCGTCGAACAGTCCTTGCGGGATCTGAAGTTGGATCGTGTCGACATTCTGCTTCTTCACTGGCCGACGCCAGGAGGCGACATCAAGCTCTCGCTTGAACTGCTTCAGGAGGCGCAGGAACGGGGTTTCGCCAGCACCATCGGAATTTCGAACTACACAGCGGCGATGATGCGGCAGGCGAGGCAGATCACCGGCGTGCCGCTCGTAACAAATCAGGTGGAATTCCATCCGCTTCTTGACCAGCGCAAACTGCTGGCGGCCGCGAGTGAGACGGGCATCCCTCTATCGTCCTACTGCTCGGTCGCGCGCGGCGAGGTTTTCAAGCATCCGCTTTTCGCCGATATCGGCGCCACATACGGCAAGTCGGCCGCCCAGGTCGTGTTGCGCTGGATCCTGCAGAAGGGTTTGCCGATCAACACGATGTCCACCAAGCCAGGCAACATCCGCTCGAATTTCGACGTTATGGACTTCACCTTGTCGAGTATCGACATGGGCCGCATCGACGCCATGAATGCCGTCGGTTTCCGCGTTGTTGGGAAGCGGCTGATCCCTTATGCACCGGATTTCGATACCTGAGCGCGCGAACAGGGAAAGTGAGCAGATCCGAGGTGACTGGCAAATGCTAGCGGTTGCCTCGGATCAGGTCCGACGCATGCTCGCCGATCATGATTGTCGCTGCATTGGTGTTTGAGCCGACCAAGGACGGCATTGACGAGCTATCGCAGATGCGGACGCCATCCAACCCGTGCACTCGCAGGAGAGGGTCGACCACGGACATCGCATCCTTCCCCATCTTACACGTGCAAGTCGGGTGATACGAGGTCCGACCGTAGCGTCGCGCATAGGCTTCATGGTCTGACTGCGAGCGCACGCTTGTGTCAGGGAAACGGAGCTCCTTGATGAATTTGCGCAGCGAAGGCTGATTGAAGATCTCCCGGCCGATCTTGATGCCTTCGACCGACACTCTCAGATCGTCGGGCTCCGCGAGGAAATTGGGGTCGACGATTGGATTGTCGCGTGGATCCGGCGAGCGGAGCGTCACGCTCCCGCGCGATTTCGGGCGCAGCGTATAGCTGTTCAATGTGATGCCGGACGATCCTTTCGGAACCGACGGCACGCCCGCTTCCGCGCCGGCTCCCGCCAGGAAGTGGAACTGCAGATCGGGAACCGAACCCGCATGGTTCCCCGAGGAATGCCAGAAGGCGCCGCCCTCGACCACGTTCGACGTTATCGGCCCGGTCCTGAACAGCGTGTACTGGATACCGGCCCACAGCATCCAGTGCGTCTTGTTGTATTTGTCGAGTGAATCGTGGCCTTTCAGCTGGGCCACGATGTCGATGCCAAAATGATCCTGAAGGTTCTGTCCGACACCCGGAAGATCCTGGATCGCTTCGATGCCATGGTGACGAAGGTGATCGGCAGGGCCGACGCCTGACAGCATCATCAGCTTCGGCGTGCCTATCGCCCCGGAGGTGACCAGCACTTCGCTGTCGGCGTTTATGACCTTCAGTGAGCCGCCGACCGAGCATTCGACGCCAACGGCCCGGCGGCCCTTGAAGACGATGCGATGGACCAGCGCCCCTGTGATCAGCGTCAGGTTCGGGCGTGTCAGGGCAGGCTTGAGGTAGCCCACGGCAGCCGAGCAGCGGCGGTTGTTGCGCGTTGTGATCTGGTAGATGCCGGCGCCTTCCTGCTTCGCGCCGTTGAAGTCCGGATTATAGGGCAGCCCGTATTCCTGGCAGCTCTGGACGAATGCGCGCGAGACGACGTTCGGATCTGGTATGTTCGATACGCCGAGCGGTCCGTTGGTGCCGTGCAGCTTGCCGGAGAGTATGCTGTTGCCCTCGGAACGGAGGAAATATTTCCGGACGTCCTTGAACGCCCAGCCGTCCGCGCCTTCCTCGTTCGCCCAGCGGTCGTAATCGGTCTCGTGCCCGCGGGTATAGACCTCGGCATTGATGGACGAACCGCCGCCGAGAACCTTCGCCTGGGCATAAAGAATTTCGCGGTTGTCGGCGTGCTTCTGCGGTGCCGTCACCAGCCCCCAGGTGAGCGGCCCCGTGGTCATCTTGGCGAAGCCGACCGGCATATGGATGTAGGGATGGCTGTCCTTGCCGCCGGCCTCGATGATACAGACCCTTACAGCCGGATTCTCGGACAGGCGCGCGGCAAGCACGCAACCCGAAGAGCCGGCGCCGACGATCACATAGTCGAAACCTGTCGTCATCACTTGATCCAGTGCGCACGCTTGCCGACCTCGATGTGGACGGACTTCACCTGTGTGTATTCCTCCACGCCGTACGTTCCGGCCTCTCTTCCCCATCCGGACTGCTTGAACCCGCCGAGCGGCATCTCCGGCCCTCCGGCCATGATCGTGTTCACCCAGAACCGGCCGGCGCGCACGCGCCGCGTCACCACCAGCGCCTTGTCTATGTTCTTTGTCCACACGCTGGCAGCCAGGCCATACACCGTATCGTTCGCGAGACTGATGGCCTCCTCGACCGTGTCGAAATGGAAGGACGACAGGACGGGCCCGAAGATTTCATCGCGAGCAATCGACATCCCGGGTGTGACCCCCGAAAACAACGTTGGCGCGATATACTGGCCGCCGCCAAGATCCAGGGCCTGCCCGCCGGCGACAAGCGTCGCCCCTTCGGCCTTGCCCTTGTCGATATAGCTCAGGATGGTTGAATTCTGCGCATCGGTGGTGATGGCTCCGACCTGCGTCTTCGTCTGCAGCGGATCGCCAACGACTATCTTGGCCATCTTGGCGGCAAGGATTTCCTCAAACTCGCGGGCGACCGAGCGCTCCACGATGACGCGGCTCGACGACACGCAGCACTGGCCCGTGTTGAAGCTTATGCCGAAAGCCGCGCCGTCCGCCGCATCCTCGAGGTCGCTGTCCGCAAAGACGATGATCGGATTCTTGCCGCCCAGCTCCAGGCCGAGCTTCTTGAAGTTCGAGTCGGCAGCCGCATGGACGCATGAGCGTCCGACGGATGTCGATCCGGTAAAAGACAGCATGTCGACATCGGGATGCTCGCTCAAAGCCTGACCAATCGTCCGGCCCGATCCGGTGACGACGTTATAGACGCCGTCCGGCGCGCCGGCTTCGGAAAGGATTTCGCCAAGCAAAAGCGTCGTCGCGGACGTGACCTCGGAAGGCTTGACCACCACGGTGCAGCCGCTGGCGAGGATGAACGGAACGCGTTCGCAAAGGATCAGGAACGGGAAGTTCCATGGTGTGATGAGCCCGACCACGCCGACTGGCTCGCGCAGCACCATGCCGAAAAGGCCGTCGCCGAGACTGTTGAAGCTGTCGCCGTGCAACAGCCTCGCGGCGCCCGCGCCGACCTCGAAACAGGCGATGCAGTGATCGATCTCGCCGCGCGCCTGGGAGATCGGCTTGCCGTTCTCGAGGACTTCCCAATAGGCGATTTCATCACGGCGGCGGCGCAGAATGTCGGCCGTCCTTAGCAGCACGCCGGCCCGGTCGGCCCCCGGCAGTCCGGCCCACCGGCGATCCTCGAATGCGCGGCGCGCCGCGGCGACGGCGGCATTGAGGTCGTCCACCGTGCATCTGGGCGTAAGCGTCACCGGCACGCCGTGGCCCGGCGACCGGCGCTCGAACATGGCGCCGCCTTTGCGCCAGCATCCGTCCGACCAGAAACCAAATTCGCGCGGTGCATCCGGGAGGGCTGCGCGGTCAGTGAAATCGAGCATGGAATGCCTCCGTTCTGGCTGTGCGCCGGCCGTCCGCGATCCGTTGCGGGCGGAACGCGCCGGCGCCTAGTTCAATACGATTTGCGTCTTGAGATCCTGGGGCCGCTCGGCCAGGGTCTCGAAGGCGCGCTGGATGTCATCGAGCGGGAAAGTCGCGCGTGTGAACGCCTCGGTCCGAAAGCGGCCGTGCGACAAAAGTGTCAGCGCGTCGTGCATGTCTTCTCCCATGCCGGCCACCGAGCCCTTCAGACTGTTCTCCTCGAGGATGGTGCGCAGGATATCGACCGGCACCGTGTCGTGCGGCCCGGTAAGGCCAAAGAAAGCGACATGGCCGCCCTTGCGGATGAGCTCGAAGGCGAGCGCGTAGAGCCGTGCGGAGCCGACGCTCTCGATCACCAGGTCCGCCCCCCGTCCACCGGTCCTTTTCAAGACCTCTGCCTTAAGCAGGGCAGGATTGGCAACGGCTGCATCCGCACCGGCTTCAAGGGCAAGGCGGCAACGGTCTTCCGACAGGTCCGCGACAATGATTGGGGCGGCGCCGCACAAGCGCATCATCTGGACATGCAGATTGCCGATCGGTCCTGCTCCGAGGATCACGACTGACTGGCCGAAACTCGCGCGCGCCTTGCGCGCGGCGCGCACCACGCAGGACACCGGCTCGGTCAGGGCAAGCACCTGAACCGGCACATCGTCCGGCGCCTCTATGACGAGCCGCGCCGGCACGCAGACATATTCGGCGAACGCGCCGTCGCGCCCGATGCCCACCTGCGTCATCGAGGGGCAGTTGAGGACCTCGTTGCGGCGGCACCAATAGCACTCGCCACAGCCGATATTGACGTCCGCGACGCAGGTCGTGCCTGGCTTGATATGCTTCACACGCTCGCCCGTCGCGGCGACGGTCCCGGCAAACTCGTGGCCAGGCACGAGCGGCAGCCGGTCGGCGGCATAGTGACCGTTGAACATATGGATGTCGGTGCCGCATATGCCGGTCCGCGAGACGCGGATCAAGGCGTCGTCGGGGCCAACCTCCGGTACGGCGACCTCAAGCAGATCGAAACGGTGCGGAGCTGTCAGAACGGCCGCGCGCATTGTTGCCATGGCGTGTCTCACTTCACGGTGCGAAGTTTGGAGCGGTCGATGGTCAAAGCGATCGCGACGATCAGCACTAGACCAAAGACCATTTGCTGCTGCGTCGCGGCGATGCCGAAGTAGAGCATCGAGGCGCGGATGACCGCCACGATCAGCGTGCCGATCGCGGTGTTGAGCACACCGCCGACGCCGCCCGTCAGCGGCGTCCCGCCGACAAGCACCGCGACGATGGCCGGCAGAAGGAAGCCGTTGGCAATCGTCGGCGCGCCGCCCGACAGCTTGACGGAAAAGAGTAGCCCGGCCACTGCGGCCAGCGCTCCCGATATGGCAAAGGCGAGGATCTTGTAGCGGGCGACGTTGAGGCCGGACGCGGCCGCGGCCAGTTCGCCGGCGCCCACGGCCTTCAGCGCCCTGCCGAGGATGGTGCGCCGTTCTATGATCAGGCAGATTGCCAGCAGGCCGAGCGCGATGAAGAGCTCGTGCGGCACGATGCCGGTTCGACCGATCATCCAGCCGAAGGTTTCGTTGCGCTGTGTTGCGTCCATGTTCAGGGCTCGATTGCCAGACAGCCATTGCGCCACCGAGAAGCACACGCCGCCGACGGCCAGCGTCGAGATGAAGGAGGGAACGTACATGCGGGTGGTCAGGTAGCCGGAGAGGGTGCCCAGCGCGAAGCCTGCAAGGATGCACAGCGCGGCAACCCATATGCCCAGCGACGCCAGATAGACCGAGGCAACCACGGTGATCATGTTCGCCATCGACTGAGCCGACAGGTCGATGCCGCCGATGTAGATCGCGAAGGTCAGTCCCAGCGCCATGATGAACAGCGGCACGATGTCGCCTGCAAGGCTCAGCAGATTGGCCGGCTTCAGGAAGCTCGGATCGGCGATGCCGACGATCGTGACCAGGACCAAAAGGGTGATCCAGGGGAAGTGTGGCTTGAGGCGTTGGATGTCCATGTGGCCTCTCAGATCATGTAGTGCAGAAGGTCGTAGAGCGTCGGCTTGGAGCCGGGAACGCAGTCGAAGCGCTTCTGGATCTCACCGTCCTTTATGACGACGATGGTGTGGGAAAGGCCGATCGCCTCCTCGAGCGTGTCGGCGACGAGGATGACGCCGACCCCATCGTCGCACATCTCCCTGATCATATCGTACACATCCTCTTTGGCGCCGATATCCAGGCCTCGGGTCGGATGGTCGAGAAGCATGATATCGGAGCCGCCCGACCGCCATTTGGCGAGCACGACCTTCTGCTGGTTGCCTCCGGAGAGGTTGCCGCAATCGGCGTATTCTGAACTTGCCTTGATGGAGAGCTTTCTGATCCACGTCCTGGCAAGGGCACGCTCGTCAGCCACGTCGAGCCAACCCATCCGAGCGTAGCGCGGCATTTGCGAGAGCGTCATATTCTCGTAGACATTCATGCCGGCCACGATCCCTTCGACCTTGCGCTCGCGCGGTACATAGCCGACGCCCCGTTCCACCGCGCCGCGAGCCGTCAGCCCGGGGATGATCTCGCCTTTGACCTTCAGAGTGCCCTTGATGGGCGCGCGCATGCCGTAAATGGTTCGAAGGATCGCTTCGCGGCCGGAGCCCTCGGTGCCGACCAGGCACAGCACCTCGCCGGCATGCAGCGTCAGCGAGATGTCGCGGACCCGTCCGGGCAGGCTGACATCCGACAGCTCGACCAGAGGCTTCGTTGCGTCGTAGGGCTTTTGCCGCTGCTCACGATAATATTCCTTGTCGACGTGGCGGCCGACCATCTTGTGCTGAATCGCCTCCGGCGTCGCCGCGCCGCGCGAGACGACATCGACCACCTGACCGTCCTTCATCACGTAGATGCGGTCCGAGAGCTCCATCACCTCGTCCATGCGATGGGACACGAAGATGAATGAAGCGCGCGCCGTCAGCTCCCGCACGAGCTTGAACAACAGCTTTACCTCTTCCTCCGCCAGCACCGAGGTCGGCTCGTCGAGCAGGACGACCAGATGACCCTGCACCCGTTCCTCCAGGGTCAGCACCTTGGCCAGTTCCACAAGCTGGCGCTGCGCGAAGGAAAGACTTGAGGTGACCGCGCGCGGGTCGATATCGAGCTTGACCTTGGCGAGCTGCTTCCTGGCGGCTTTGGCCATTGCCTTCCAGTTGACCACGCCCAAGCGCGAAAACTGGTCCTCATAGCCCAGGAAGATGTTCTCCATCACCGACAGATTGGTGACCAGCGATTGCTCCTGGAACACCATGCCGATGCCCCTTTCCATCGCATCGCGGGGGCCGCTGAACCGCACAGGCTTGCCATCGATGAGGATTTCGCCGCCATCGGGCTGATAGGCGCCGTAAATCACCTTCATGAGCGTGGATTTGCCGGCGCCATTTTCGCCAACCAGCCCGACGATCTCACCGCGACTGATGGAGAAGTCGACGGATTTCAGCGCCCTGACGCCGGGAAACTTCTTTTCGACGGCTCTCAATTCGTACATGGCGCCCTCACTTGACGAACGCGACCGAGCGCCGGTCCGTCGACAGGATGACCGCGATGATGACGAGCAGTCCGAGAACGGCGGCCTGCAGGAAGTCGGGCAGGCCGATGACCACCATGCCGTTGTTGATCACCGCGACAATAAGGACGCCGACAAGCGTGTTCCACACTCCACCTACGCCGCCCCACAGCGCCACGCCGCCAACCACGACCGAAGTGATGGACATGAACATGAAATTGGATCCGGTGACCGACTCGGCCTGGCCGAGCTTCGCCACCTGCAGGATCGCGGCTATCGCATAGAAGAAGCCGGCAAGCGAAAACCCCGCCATCCTCACCTGCCGCACCCGCACGCCCGAGGCGTGAGCGAGTTCCTCGCCGCCGCCGACCGCGTAGAAATAGCGTCCAAGGCGGGTATGGGCCTGGATGAACCAGGCAAGAACGAGGCACAGGCCCGCGACATAAACCATCAGCGGGAAACCGAGAATGCGCCAGGTCAGCAGGGCGCGGAACGTCGGATCGTTGAATTTGACGATGTCGCCGCCAGTCAGCAGGATCGCGGCGCCCGTGCCGACGAATCCAAGCGCGAGGCTCGCCATGAAGGATGGTATTTTCAGCTTGACGTGAATGAGGCCGTTGACCAGGCCGACCGCGGCCCCGACGGCAAGAATGACCGGGATTGCGATCCAGCCGCCCGACGCGAGCGTTCCGCCGAGCGCCAGCATCAGGAAGCAGAACAGGACCGCTGTCAGGGAAACGACACCCTCCATGGAGAGGTCGATGGAACCCATCACGATGATGAAGGTCACGCCGACCGCCACCATGAGCGCGGGCGTAGCCGCGATCGCGATGCGCGCGAAGTTGCGCTGCGACAGGAACGACGGGTTTATCGCCGTGAACAGCACTATGAGCGCGAGAAGCACTAGCAAAGGTGCCCAGCGGATCGCGTTCTCCCGCGTAAGGATGCGTGGCAACTTCGGCCTCCCGTCCAGACGTGCCGTTGTGGAGGGGGCGGCCCTGAAAAAGGCCGCCCGATCGAGCTTCGTATTACTTGTACTTGATCTGCCCGTTGCCCGGACCCCAGAAGTCCTTCCAGTTGTAGGACGGAACGGTATCGAGATATTTGGCCTTGAAGTCCGCGGCATCCTTGTTGGAGATCAGGATCGTCGGGCCGTAGAATTCGCGGTGCTCCTTCGGCTCTTCGGAGGGTTTGAAGGCGCCGGTCGCTGCATAGTAAGCGAGCGCCGCCGTGATGCCGCCGCCCCAGTGCGGATTGGTGAAGACGGTTGCCAGGAGCTTGCCGTCCATGACGAGCTTCACCGCCTCCGGATTTCCGTCATAGGCCACTATCGGCATACCCTCGATGCCTTCGGCGCGTAGGGCCTCGATCACGCCATACGCGATATTGTCATTTGCGCAGTGAACGCCGGTGATCTTGTCGCCGAAACGGGTCAGGAAAGACGCCATCAGTTCCGTACCCTTGGTCGTGTCCCAATCGGCCGGCTGGGCGTCGAGAAGCTCGATGTTGGGAAAATCTTTCAACGCGTTCTTCAAGCCATTGAGGCGTTCGATGGCCGGATTGTTGGCGGCAATGCCGCCCAGATGCACGACGCCACCCTTGCCTCCCATGGCCTCGAACAGGATACGCGCTGTCTGCTCGGCCGGCTTCTCGTCCGACCAAGTCATATGCGAGACGTAATTGTCGCCGATGTCCCAGGGATGCAGGTCGTCGGTCTTGTTCCAGATAGTGGAAATGTAGGCGCCGGCATCCCGCACCGCCTCGACCACGGGACGTGCGTTCGGGCTGTCGTTGGCGTCGCAGGCGATTGCGCATTTGCCGTTGGTTTTGGCAAGAAACGCCTTGATGTCGGCCAGCGATTTTTCGGAGGAGCCCTCGTTGATCAGCGAGACGAGGGAATCCTTCGGTTTGCCGAGCGATTCCACGAAAGCCTCTCCACCCGACACGATCGAGTTCCAGTAAGCCGAGGCGCGGTCGCGGTAGGACCAGGCGATCGCCGGGTCAGTGAGAGCCGCCTGAGCGCCGCCGCCGCCCAAGCCGAATGGCACGGCCATGGCTCCCATGCCGGCAGCCGTGGCGAGCAGGAAATTGCGCCGGTTGATGGTCTCGCGCTCGATGAAATCCTTGATGAAAGTCGACATGCTACCTCCCATTTGGCAACGACCCGCAGGCGCGGGCACCTATTGAGCAACGTCGAGAGTCTGGCCGTCCAAACCGCTCCCCTGGTCGCTTAATGCACCATCTAGTTACTTCCTTAACGAGCGAGAGTCAAGCGCCGGCGCAATGCGCGGCCTGTTGACTTCTCGAACAATTGAAATGACTTTCAGCGTATGATCGATCGTCGCCTACACGCTGGAACTGGAATCAAGGGAGCGACCAAAGTGGACGCAACGTCCGACAAATCAGGCAATGTCGCCAAGAAGAAGCGGCTTCGGGATGCCGAGGCGACCAAGCTTCGCATCCTGGAAGCGGCAAAGAGCGATTTCGCCAAGAACGGGCTCGGCGGCGCCCGCGTCGATGTCATTGCGGCAAAGGCCAATGCCAACAAGCGCATGATCTATCATTATTTCGGCAGCAAGGACGGTCTCTTTCAGACGGTTGTGGAAAACGCCTATATGGACATCCGCACAGCCGAGCAGAAACTTCATCTCGACGACCTCGAACCGAGGGATGCCCTTGAACGCCTCGTGCGGTTTACATGGCAATATTATCTGAAGAATCCTGAGTTTATCACCTTGGTCAACAGCGAGAACCTTCACCGCGCAAAGCATGTGAAGAAGTCCGAGCTGATCAAGACCGCCAGCCGCAAGTTCGTCGCCATGGTGTCAAGCATCCTCGAGAGGGGCGTGAGCAGCGGGGATTTTCGTGCGGGGATCGATCCCGTGCAGCTGAATATTACGATCGCCGCCATCGGATATTATTATCTGACGAACCGCTTCACGGGCTCAATTATTTTCGAGCGCGACCTGATGGACAAGGGCGCCCTAGATCAGCGCTTGGAGTTTAATATCGATACCATTATGCGGCTTGTGCGCGCGTGACACTGCCTGTGGACGCTGACGGCGTCGAGATGTTCCGCCCTCCAGCTTGACGATGAAAGAGGCGGCATGAGGCTGATCGGGCCAGTGCGTGCGACGGCTAAGCGCAGTCGGGCATTCACGATTTTCGGCGTTGATTGAGTTCGGCAACCAGATCGTCGGATAAGCGACGCACGGACATGTTTCTTGTCAGCAGAACCAGCTTTGCGGTCTCCTCAAGCTCTTCGGCCGCGAAAACCGCATCGCGAAAACTGCGGCCCGAGACAACCGGGCCGTGATTGGCCAAAAGAACTGCGGCATGGCCGGGCGCGCGTGCTCGTATCAAGGCACCGGTGTCTGCCGATCCAGGATGTGTGTAGGGTATGAGAGGCACACGCCCCACCCGCATCACGACATAGGGGGTTATGGGCGGGATCGTATCCTCGGGATCGGTGTCCTCGAGGCAAGATAGCGCTGTGGCATAGGTCGAGTGCAGGTGCACGACGCCGGCGGCCTGTGATCGCGACTCATAGAATGCCATATGCAGCGGAATTTCCTTGGTCGGCGCGTCCCCCGAAACGGCGACGCCATTCCAATCGAGTTTTGTGAGCTTGGAAGCTTCAAGATATCCCAGGCAGGAATTGGTCGGCGTCACAAGAAAACCGTCGGAGAGCCTCGCCGACAGATTGCCTGAGGAACCGGCGGTATAGCCGCGCTTGAAGAGCGACCGGCCCCAGCGGCAGATTTCGTCGCGAAGCTGCTGTTCTTCCAGTGTCATCGGCTGCTGCCTTTCAGCATGTTCAGGGCGCGTTGAAAGAAATCATCGGCGCCGAAATTGCCCGACTTCAACGCCAGCGCGAGACGCGGCGGCCCGTCGAGAACCAGCACGGGCACGCCGATGTCGATCTCGGAGCCGATGCGCATCGGTCCTTGCCCCAGCGCTGAGGCAACCGCGCCGGACGTCTCCCCGCCAGCCACGATCATGCGGCGAAAGCCGGCTGCCGCCGCTTGCGTGGCCAGCGAGGCGAAAAAATACTCGAACCGGCCAGCAAGCTCCGAGCCGCCATATCGAGCCTGCGCCGCCGACACAACCGCCGGATCCGCGGAGGAGAAGACCAGCGGGGCAACGTCCTTGTGCTTTTCGATGAAAGCAAACGCCTGCTTTGCGACCGCGTCGCCGTCGTTGCTCAAAGCCTCGGCACCCAGTTCCATGGAAGGGTGCGTTTGCCGGTAGAGCGAAACCTGGCGTCGTGTCGCCGCCGAGCAACTGCCGGACAGAACCAGCGCCGGACCATGCGCGCCCTGGAAGCCCTTGGAGGCGCGGCTGGCGCGAATGCCGAAATTTCCCGGTAGCGCGAGAGCGATGCCTGATCCACCAGTGACCAGCTTGTGACCGGCGGCGGCGCGGCCGAGCTTGACAAGGTCGTCGTTGAGGATCGTGTCGGCGACAACCAGCCGCTCGCCGGCGGCTTCGGCGTCGGTAAGCGCCTTGCCCAGCATCTGTGATCGGACGGCGTGCAACGGAAGATGTCCAACCTTCAGGTTTGTCTGGCGCGCCAGCCAGCGCCGGATATCGGCGTCCGTCATCGGCGTCAGCGGATGGCTTTCCATGCCGGATTCACTAAGCAGCTTGTCCCAGACGAAGAGATGGCCCTGATAGACCGTGCGCCCATTCGCCGGAAAGGCGGGGCAGACGAGTGCCAGCGGCGCCTCCAGTTCATCGAGCAGCGCCGCAGCGACCGGCCCGATATTGCCTTGCGGAGTCGAATCGAATGTCGAGCAATATTTGAAAACGATCTGCTCGGCGCCATTTGCAACGAGCCAACGGCAAGCGGCGATGGATTGCGCGACCGCCTCGTCGGCAGCGATCGAGCGAGTCTTCAGCGAGATGACGGCCGCATCGATGTCCGGTTGTGCCGGATGTGCGGGCGTGCCGATATACTGCAGCGTCCGTGCCCCGGCCTTGGCCAGCGTATTCGCGATATCGCCCGAGCCGGTGAAGTCATCACCGATGACGCCGATCCGCATGGCCGTCAGTCGTGCGTGCGCTGCTGCCAGAAGGTCACGGCAAGCTGCTCCAGATGCGTGCGCATGGCTTGCTCGGCGCGGTCGGGATCGCGCGCGGCGATGCCTTCATAGATCGCCTTGTGCGCCTCGAAAGCCGTCTTTTCCTGCCCCTTGGCGGCAAGCGTGACGGTGCGCTGTTCCTTCAGCCATTCCGAAATCTGGTCGTGCAGCGCGATGAAGACCGGATTGCGCGCCATCTTCGCCAGTTCGAAATGGAAGGCGATGTCGGTCGAGGTAAACCGCTCGCGGTTGCCTATCGCTTTGCGATTGGCTTCGAGCGCAGCCGCCAGCGCCTCAAGGTCCGTGGCCGTCGCGTGGCGGGCTGCCTCGCGCGCCAACCCGACTTCGAAGAACAGGCGAGCGCCCTGGAAGTAGCGATGCCCCTCCTCGGTCGAGAGCATCTGGCGCACCGCCGGGGCCATGCCGGTGAAGATATGCGAGGCCGTCGGCATCAGTACCTTGGCGCGCGCGCCGTTGGTGAGTTCGACGAGCCCGGCTTTCTGCAGCGAGATCAGAGCCTCGCGGATTGCCGGCCGGCCGACGCCGAAGCGCATCTGCAGGTCGCGCTCGGGCGGCAGTTGATCGCCGGGCTTCAGTTTGCCGGACAGGATTTGCGCCTCGAGATGCGAGGCTACGTGCTCGAAGAGCTTCTTGCGTTCTATGACGAGAGGGTCGACCATAGACCTTTCATACCATCATACTTGACAACCATGCAACTGCTTGCAAGGATGACGGCAAGATAAACCAAAACAAGGCCGGATCGGCGAACGGCTTCGTTCGCCGAGAGCGCGTTTCCGACAGCGATCGGAAGCGAAGGCACGGCCTTGCCAAAAACACCCCTCGGCGGGTCAGGGAGCGAGAAGACATGCGGATCGCCATTTTGGGCGGCGGCGGCGCGATGGGCGGCATTTTTGGCGGATACCTAGCCCGCGCCGGCAATGACGTCACGCTGATCGATGTGTCGAAGCCTGCCGTGGCGGCAATCAACGACAACGGCCTGACGATCGAGGAGAAGGACGGCACTCAGCCGATCATCCGCGTTCCCGCAAGCACGGAGCCTTCCAAGGTCGGGCCCGTCGACCTCATCATCAATTTCGTCAAATGCTACCACACCGATGCCGCGGTCCGCGCCGCGGCGCCGATGATCTCGGGCGATACCGCGGTGCTCAGCCTGCAAAATGGCTGGGGAAACGCGCCGCGCATCGCCGGCATTGTCGGCGAAGACAAGGTGCTTGTCGGCCTGACCTATCACGGCGGCACGCTGCTTGGTCCCGGCAGGGTGAAGCATCCTGGTGTGGGGATGACCTATATCGGCGAGCTGAGCGGCAAGACGACGCCGCGTCTGGACAAGGTGATCGAAACCTTCCGCGCCGCGCAGATCGAAACCACGAAATCGGAACGCATCCTGGACGAGGTCTGGAAGAAACTTGCCTTGAACGCCTGCACGCTGCCGGTCGCCGGCCTGCTGCATTTCATGTCGCACGAACTGGTCGCTTTTGACGCGACCAAGTCGCTGATGGCCGCGATCCTCCAGGAGGTCGTGGCCGTTGCCGATGCGCAAGGCATTTCGCTCGATTACGACGAACGTTGGGCGGCCATCACCGGATTGCTCGAGAAGGCGGTTGGCGGCAAGGCCTCGATGCTGCAGGACGTCGAGGCCAGGCGCCAGACGGAGATCGAGGTGATCAACGGCGCCATCGTCGATGCCGGCAAGCGCATCGGTGTGGCGACGCCGGTCAACGACGCGATGGTCTGGATGATCCAGGCCAAACAAGCCCACTATCTTCAGGCAAAGGCATAACGATGCCGGCCTTGTCGTTCAGCGTTTGAGGCTTGAGATGGCGGCGCGCCTCGAAGTCTCGCAGCTCTCGAAATCGTTCCCCGGCGTGAGGGCGCTCGACGACGTATCGATGACGGTTGAGCCCGGCGAAATCCGGGCTCTGCTGGGCGAGAATGGCGCCGGAAAGTCGACGCTCGGCAGGATCGTCGCCGGTGTCTATGCCCGCACCAGCGGCGAGGTGCGCCTCGATGGCGTCGCTCTCGGCGAACTCGATGAGAAAGCGGCCGGCGAACTCGGCATCGGCATCGTCCATCAGGAAGGCTCGCTGGTGCCGCAGCTCTCGGTCGCGGAGAACATCTTTGCCGGCCGGCAGCCGACGAAATGGCTCGGCCAGGTCGATGTGAGACTGATGCGTGAACGAGCCCATGCTCTCATCGCCCAACTCGGCGTTGCCATCGATCCAGCGATGAAGGTGGCGTTCTTGTCGCCGGCCCAGGCGCAGATCGTCGAGATCGCCAAGGCGCTGTCGCGCGAGTTGAAGCTTTTGATCCTTGACGAGCCGACGGCGGCCCTGACCCTGACCGAAACCGAAAAGCTGTTCGAGATCGTGCGTCAGCTGGCCAGGGACGGCGTTTCGGTCATCTATGTATCCCACCGCCTCGCCGAAATCTTCTCGCTCTGCAATTCGGTCACTGTGCTGAAGGATGGGCGGCTGGCGGGCACCCGAAAGGTCGCCGAGACCACGACGGACGAATTGATCCGGCTCATGGTCGGGCGCGAGGTCCATCTCGCGCGCTCGGCTTCGCCACGGCAAGTGGGGCCGATCGTTCTTGAGGCCAATGAGATCTCCGCGCCGCCGCTTGTGCGATCGGCTTCGATCACCGTGCGTGCGGGCGAGGTCGTCTGCCTGGCCGGATTGATCGGCTCAGGGCGGAGCGAATTCTGCGAGGCCATCTTCGGTGCCAGGGCCCGCAGGGCCGGTGAAATCCGCATCGCAGGCGCGCCGATCAACCCGCAGGGACCATGGGACGCCAAGCACGCCGGCATCGGCATGGTGCCGGAAGATCGCAAGACCTCGGGCCTCTTCCTGGGAATGGATCTCGTCAACAACATCGCCGCAACGGTCCTGTCGAAGGTCTCGTCGGGCGCCAATTTCTCCAACAGGAAGGCCGAGGCGCTGGCCGGCAACTTCATCGGCGAGCTGCGCATCTCGACGCCGAGCGTGCACAAGATCGTCGGCGAGCTCTCCGGGGGCAACCAGCAGAAGGTGCTGCTGGCAAAATGGCTAGCCATGGAGCCCCGCCTGCTCATCGTCGACGAGCCGACGCGCGGCGTCGATGTTGGCGCCCGCTCCGAAATCTATCGTCTCCTGCGCGGCCTCGCTGAGCGGGGCGTGGCGCTATTGGTCGTCTCTTCGGATCTGCCCGAAGTGCTCGCGCTCGCGGACCGCATCGTCGTGATGGCCGAAGGCCGAACAGTCGGAGAACTCGCCGGCGAAGGCGCGACCGAAGAGCAGGTTCTGCGGCTGGCGACCCGGTTCACATCGTCCGTGGCGGACGTACGCAAGGAAGCGGTTGGAGCATGAGCTTGGCACAGATTTCCCGCAACGAAGCGCAGGCGCCGGTGGAGCAGCGCGAGGCCTTGCCGCTGCGCATCGTGCGCCGGCTGGCCAATTCGCGCGAGCTGACATTGTTCGTTCTGGTCGCGCTGCTGGCGCTGGCGATGACCATCGTCTATCCGCACAATTTCCCGACCGGACCGAATATGCGGGCCGTGCTTTTGAACCTCGCGCCCGTCGGCATCCTCGTCTGCGGCATGATGCTGCTGATGATTGCGGGCACGTTCGATCTTTCGGTCGGCTCGACGCTGGCGCTGGCCGGCGTATGGGCCGGCGTTGTCGCGGGCTGGTGGGGCTGGCCCGCCGAGGCGGCTCTCCTCATCGGTGTCGTGGTTGGGGCTGTGGCGGGGCTGATAAACGGGCTGATCGTCACCCGCATCGGCATCAACGCGCTGATCGCGACGCTCGGCACGCTGACCATCTACCGCAGCCTCACCTATGTGACGGCCGGAACGGGCGTCACCCCGATCTCGGACAGCTTCGCCGAGTATGGCCGCGCCGCCGATCCTATCTTGCGCATCCAGTCGCCGTTCTGGGCAATGCTGGTTCTTGTCCTGATCGGCGGCTGGCTGATCGCCCGCACCCGCTTCTTCCGCCAGTTCTATTTCGTCGGCGGTAATCCTCGTGCGGCGCAATTGTCGGGCATCCGCGTCGACAGGCTGATTCTCATCGGCTTCGTGATCATGGGTGCGCTGGCGGGTATTGCCGGCGTGCTTGGGGCGGCGCGGCTGAACAGCGCGGTCGTCAATGCCGGCGTCGGCATCGAACTCAAGGTCATTACGGCGACGGTGCTCGGCGGTGCCAGCCTCAAGGGCGGCGAGGGCACGGTTCTGGGCGGCATTCTTGGTGTGCTTTTCATCGCCCTGATCGAGAACGCCATGATCATCAATGCGGTCGGCGTGTTCTGGCAGGGACTGGTCGTCGGTCTCGTCCTGCTGTTCGCCGTCTCGCTCGACCGCTTCAAGACCGCGGGCCGCGCCTGATCGGGCAGCAAGCGGGGGAAATCCGGCCAGAGCCGGGGGAACTGCAAAAACTGGGATCAGAACCCAATCAGGAGGAAACAGGAATGGGCTCTATGCTGAAATCGACATTGATCGCCTTGGGCATGACGGCGCTTGCATCGGCCGTGACGGCACCTGCGCGCGCGCAGGAATCATCGTTTGGCCCCGCCGACGCCAAGGAGACCTACTACTGGATTTCCAACAAGGCCAACCTTCCGCTCTTCGTGCAGTACGACTATGTCGGCATGAAGAAGATCGCCGAGGAACTCGGCGTGAAAGTGGTCGTTGCCGGGCCGACCGATTTTGACCTGCCGGGCTTTATCGCTGCAGTCGACCAGGTCTGCGCGCAGAAGCCAAATGGCGTGTCCGTGGTGGGTGGCTGGGATCCGTCTCTGACGGAATCGGTCAAGAAGTGCCTGGAACAGGGTGTGCCCACCGTTGTCGACGACGGCGATCTGCCGGACTCGGGCCGCTTGGCTTACATCGGCACGAACTGGACACAGGTCGGCGTCGCGCAGGCCAAGAAGATAATGGAGAAGCTGCCCAGCGGCGGCAAGCTGGCCATGATGTCGATCATCAATGCCGGCAACATGCGTGAGGCGGTCGCTGGCTTCAAGGCCTATATCGAGGCCAATGGCGGCGGTAAGTACAACATCGTTTCCAACGAAGACGACGGCGGCGACGCGCAGAAGGCCGCGCAGGTGACGGCCGCGATCCTGGCCGCCAATCCGGACATCGCCGGCATCGCCGGCTTCGACTCGGAATCCGGCGCCGGCATCGTCACCGCATTGCGCGAGGCCGGCAAGAATCCAGGCGACATCAAGGTGACCGCGATGGAGCAGACGCCCGACTTCTTCAAGACAGCCAAGCAAGGCTGGGTCGACGGCATCGTGGTGCAGAACCGCGAGCTCTTCATCTACTACGCCGTCAAGATCCTGCACGACTACAATCACAACGGTCTGAAGTCCGCCGGCCTTGGCGCCGCCGATGGCGGTCGTCCGGTCCCGGATACGCTCGACACTGGTGTCCTGCTCGTCACCAAGGACAATGTCGACAAGGTGACGGCCGCGCTCGGCGTCAAGTAGTCGATCTCCACGAGGGCTGTCGCCCCCTTCCTCCGGCGGTTCACCCCTGCCGCCGGAGGCACCTTTGAAGCGAACCAACCCGATCAAGTCGCGACCATGGCCGCAACAGTGACACCACAGACGATACCGGACGACGTGGACATCCACGATCCTGCGTTCGTCGCCGATCCATTCTCGGCCTTCGACAGGCTGCGGCGCGAATGTCCGGTGGCCCGGTCGAACAGGCACGGGGGTTTTTGGCTGCTGAGCCGCTATGACGACGTGCGGTCGGCGGCAATCAATTGGCGCGACTATACATCCAGCGTTCCCGGCGTGACGGCCATTCCCGTGATCACGCCGCGCACCGAACCCCAGTTGCCGATCGAAGTCGATCCGCCGCGGCACTCGCGCTACCGCGCGCTGGTCAACCCGGTCTTTGCCCCACAACGTGTCGCCGCCATCACGCCGCGCGTCAGGGCGCTGGCCCGGTCCCTCTTCGAGAAGATGGCTGCGAAGGGACAGGCCGAGATCGTTGCCGAATTCTGCGTGCCGGTTGCCGTCGCCTCGCTGGCGGCCTTCACCGACGTGCCGCTGGAAGATTCGGACAGGTGGATCGGCTGGATCACCAGCATGTTCAACATGAGCGACCCTGCAGCCGGCGCGGCTTCGAGCCGTGAACTCAACGCCTATATCGAGAAGCTGATCGCGGCGCGGCGCTCCAAGCCGACCGACGACTTCATCAGCATGCTGATTGCGGCCGAGATCGATGGCGAACGGCTGGACGACGATCAGATACGCTCATTCATGACCGTCGTCTTCGGCGCAGGTTTCGAGACCACGGCGGATGGTCTTTCGGTAATGCTGCACTGGCTCGCCGAACACCCGAAGGCCCTGGAGCGGCTTGCCGAGGAGCCAGCGCTCGTTCCCACCGCGGTGGAGGAGTTCCTGCGCTATTCCTCGCCAATCGAGATTTTCGGCCGCAACGCCTCGCACGACCTGTGCCTGCACGGTCGCAATATACGCGAGGGCGATATTGTGGCGCTCGGTTTCGGCTCGGCCAACCGAGATCCATCGGTATTCGAAGCGCCGAACGAGCTGCGCCTCGATCGCAATCCGAACAAGCATCTCACTTTCGGGGCCGGCCCACATTTGTGCGCCGGTGCGGGTGTAGCGCGCATGGAAATGGCGGTGACACTTGAGACGCTGATCGAAGCCCGCTTGAGCCTTGCGCCTGACACGACGAAAGAGCTTCGCTGGAAGACACGCGGCGATCGGCACGGACTTTCCTGCCTGCCGCTCAAGATCGACACGAGAAAGACGAGTTGAACCGATGACGCTTCGACCCACGACCCGCATCCGCTTCCACGGCGTCGCCGCCTATGAGATTCTGACCGAGAACGGCATGCGCATATTGTGCGATCCCTTTCTCGATCAGAACCCCGGCGCCGCAACCAAATCCACCGAATTCGACCACGTGGATCTGGTGATCGTTAGCCATGCGGCCTTCGATCATCTGGGCGACACCGACAAAATCGCTGCCAAATATGGATGCCCGGTCGTCTGCGGCGGCGAGGTGAAGGCCTGGCTGATGGACCGCGGCATCCCCGCAAACCAGATTCGTGCAACCACCTGGGGCATCCGTGTCAAGGTGGCGGGCATCGAGATACAGCCGCTCGAATGTCACCACTGGTCGCAGATCAGGTTGAAGGACAATTCCTTCATATCCGGCGTGCCGATGGCCTTCATCGTCTATGCCGACGGGCTGCGTTTCTACCACTATGGCGACACAGCCATCTTCTCCGACCTGAAGCTGCAGGGCGAACTCTACAAGCCGAATGTCGGATGCATCGGCATCGCCAATCCGCAGGAGGTCCTGCATCTCAATCCGATGCCTGGCGAAATGCTGACGGGCGAGATGAGCCCCTACGAGGGGGTCCTTGCGACCCAATGGCTCGGGCTCGAGACCGTGCTGCCATGCCACTACATCACCCTCGACGGCGACAAGGATGTCGCCGACTACATGAAGCATCACGGCGCGGCGAGGGCGCGCGGCGAGCCTATCGCCGACCCCTATCTGCTTCGGGCCGGCGACTGGATCGAATTCGACGCCGAAGGCAGGGTGGTGCGCCCCGCAAAGGCGGCATGATGCAGGCCGCCATTTTCGATCAGCCGCGGTCGATCCGCATCGCCGATGTGCCGAAGCCGCTCCCTGGACCGGGCGAGGTGCTGGTGCGCGTCAGGGCAGCGGGCCTGTGCGCCGGCGATCTCTACATCTACACCGGCAAAAATCCTTACGTGATCTACCCGCGCATCGGCTGTCACGAGATCGCCGGCACGGTCGAGGCTTACGGTCAAGGGACCGCCGGTCCGAAGGTCGGGACGCGTGTCGTCGTCGACCCGTTCATAGGCTGCGGCCATTGCTATCCTTGCCGGGTCGGCAAGCGCAATTGCTGCGCCAACCTCACCATTATCGGTGTACATCGCGAGGGCGGCTTCGCCGATTTCGTCACCGCGCCCGCGACCAATTTGAACCCTGTGCCGGACGGGCTGACCGATTTCGAGGCGGCATTCGCCGAGCCGGTCGCCATCGGCGTCCAGGGTTGCCGGCGTGGAATGGTCACCGCCGACGACACGGTCCTCGTTCTTGGCGCCGGTCCGATCGGTCTGGCGATCGTCGAGGTCGCGCGGGCGCTCGGCGCCAAAGTCTACGCAACCGACCTTTCGGCGGAGCGGCTGTCCACCGCCGCGGACATGGGTGCAACTCCGATCGCCGGCGGCGCGGGCCTGCTCGAGCGCGTGCTTGAGATCACGAACGGCGAGGGCATGCCGGTCGTCATGGAGGCGACGGGTGCGGCACCAGCGATGGAACAGACCATCGACCTCGTCGCCGCCGGCGGCCGTATCGTCATCCTCGGCCTCGTCAAGAAAGGGCAGGGCGTCACGTTTCCCGGCCTGGATTTCACCCGCAAGGAAGTCACGATCCTCGGGTCGCGCGCGTCCGTCGATTGCTTTCCCGAGGCGCTCGATCTGCTTGCGTCGGGCAAGATCCGCTATCCCAAGATCGCCAGCAGCTTCTCGCTGTCCGAGGCACCCACCGTTTTCAAAACACTCGCTGACAATCCGATGGCCTTGCACAAGGCTGTCTTCGTTTCGGAGGCCGTATGAAATTCGTGACTTTCTCCCATAAGAAGGCGGGGCATCACCACCACGCGGGCGTCCTCGACGGCAAAGAGGTGGCGTGCCTCACCGAAGCCGGGCTAGCGGCGTCGGTGCTCGACATCGTGCAGGGCGGCAAGTCGGCGCTCGACAAAATTCGCGGCGGACTTACCCAGGCGCCGCGCTATGCGCTTGTCGATGTCATGCTCGAAGCCCCCATCCGCCCCGGCAAGGTTCTTTGCTCCGGCATCAACTACAAAGGGCATGCCGAGGAAAATCCTAACGCCAAGATGCCAACCGAGCCGTTCTTCTTCGCAAAGCTGCCGTCATCGGTCGTCGGGCCGGACGTGCCGGTCGAGAAGCCGGTTCGAACCGAACAGATGGACTACGAGGTTGAATTCACCGCCGTGATCGGCAAGCGCCTGCACAAGGCCGCGGAGGCCGATGTGATGTCGGCGGTCTTCGGCTACACGCTGCTCAACGATATCTCCGCCCGCGACGTTCAATTCAAGGACAACCAGATTACCATCGGCAAGAATTTCGCCGGCTTCGCGCCCATCGGCCCCTGCATCGTCACTGCCGATGAACTGACCAGGCCGGATGATGTGGCGCTGAAGACCCGGCTCAACGGCAAGCTGCTGCAGAATGGCAGCACGTCCGACTGGCTCTTCTCGCTGCCGCGGCTGATATCCTTCCTCTCACACTATGTGCCGCTTGAGCCCGGCGATCTCGTCTCGACCGGAACGCCGGCTGGCGTAGGCGCCTTCCAGAAGCCGCAGATCTTCATGAAGGCGGGCGATATCGTCGAGATCGAGGCGACTGGCATCGGCGTGCTCAGAACGCCGATCGTGGCCGGATAGAGGTATGGCCCGCCCTTTGCGCATTGGTGTGATCGGCTGCGGCTTCTTCGCGCAGAACCATTTGCATTCCTGGCGCGACCTCGCCGAAACGGGAGCGCAACTCGCTGCCGTTTGCGATGTCGATGCCGGCAAGGCGCGCGCGGCTGGGGAGCAGTTCGGCGTGCCGTTTTACCGGGACGCCGAAAGCATGCTCGAGGCCGAGCGCCTCGACGTGGTCGATATCGTCACACGCCATGACACGCACAGGCCGTTGGCGGAAATCGCCATCGCGCATCGCGTTGCCGCGATCGTCCAGAAGCCGTTCGCGTCGACCTGGCAAGACTGCGTTGCGATCGTCGAATCGGCCCGCAAGGCAAATGTATGGCTTGCAGTGCACGAGAACTTCCGGTTCCAGGCGCCGATGCGCGTGGTCCGCAAGGTGATCGACAGCGGCGCGATCGGAACGCCGAGTTGGGCGAGGATTCGCTTCAGGACCGGCTTCGATGTCTACAAGACCCAGCCCTATTTCTATGACGAGGAGCGGCTGGCGATTGCTGATGTCGGCATCCACATGCTGGACCTTGCGCGCTTCTTCCTCGGCGAGGTCGAGCACATCTCCAGTGAAACCCAGAAGCGCAATCCGCGCGTTCGCGCCGAGGATACGGCGACCATGCTGCTGCGCCATGCAAGTGGCGCGGTGTCGGTTGTGGAATGCACTTACGAGTCGCGACGTCTGCCCGATCATTTTCCTGAAACGCTGCTGGTCATTGAAGGTCCCAAGGGCGCGATTTCGCTTGGAGCCGGCTGCAGGATAACGGTGACGAGCGATGGCAAGACCTGGACGCAAGATGCTGGCGCGCCGCTCCTGACCTGGACCGGTCATCCCTGGCATGTCGCCCAGCAAGGCGTGATCGGCGCATGCGGCCATTTTCTCGACTGTCTGCAGCGTGGCGTCCCGGCCGAAACCAGCGGTGAGGACAATCTCAAGACATACGCGCTGGTAGACGCCGCCTATCGCGCCGCGGACGAACGGCGCGCCATTCAACCCATGCAATGGAATCCCATTCACAACGGAGAGCCTGGATGAGCATGCTTTCCGAAGCGGCCTTTGCGCTGACCGTTGTTTTCGAGCTCGTCGAGGGGACCTTTCCCGAGTTCTACCGGCTCGTTTCGGAGAATGCGACGTCATCCGTCGAGCTTGAGCCGGGATGCTTGCGCTTCGATGTGCTGACACCGCTGGGACCCCAGAAACCGTCGCAGATCTTCCTCTACGAGATCTATCGTGACCGCGCAGCCTTCGACCTGCATCTTGCTTCCGAGCACTATCGCAGCTTCGATGCCAGCACACGCGACATGGTGAGCAACAAGACGGTCGTGACATACAAAGTCGATGAGAACTTCAAGCAGGCGAAGCTGTGACAGCCGATCCGGATCCTGTGGCGCTCTACGGCACCGACGAGCCCCTGCCGGAACGACGGCTTCTGACTGCCGGATCGCTGACCGCTATCCTTGAGGACGGCAATCTGCGGACGATTTCCTTTGCCGGCGTCGAGGTGGTTCGAGCGATAAACTATCTCGCGCGCGATTCATCCTGGGGGACTTACAAGGCCGAGCTCTCCAATGTCTCCGTGGCGACGGAAGGGGACTCCTTCAAAGTAGGCTACGATGGACTCTGCAGCGGTCCGCAAGGCCGCTTTGCTTATCGAATGACGATTACCGGCGACGCTTCGGGCGAACTCAGCCTGGAGGCCGAAGGTGTTGCACTCACCGATTTTCCGACAAACCGCACAGGCTTCGTCGTGCTTCACCCTGCCGAGGCAGCGGGCGGAAAGCTTTCCATCCGGCACAGCAACGGAATGATCGAAGATACGATTTTTCCCTCTCTGATCAGTCCGGATCAGCCTGCATTCGACATTTCGGCGCTGACGCATTACCCGGCACCCGGCATGACCTGCACCGTCGCCATGGAAGGCGATGCCTTCGAGATGGAGGACCAGCGCAACTGGACGGACGCCTCTTTCAAGACCTATATCCGGCCACTTTCAAAACCCCGTCCATATATCATTCGCAAAGATACGCAGGACCGTCAGTGCATCACTGTTTCCGTGCGCGCCGATGCGTCGGCAACCCAAAAGACAACCGGCGGCGTTGTAACTCTGACTCTTGGCGGACCGGCTGGACGCATGCCGTCTATTGCCTTGTTCCTCGATCCAGACGATTTGCCTGACGCGACGGCCAGCGCATCTTTGCTTGGGCCGGTTCCGGAGATCATTGTTCGCTTCGACAGCGCGCGCGGGCATGACGCTCGGATGCTGCGCAAATCAGCCGACCTTGCGGGTGCGCTCGGCGCCCGATTGGCGGTCGAGGCGGTTGTTGAAACGGTCGATCCCTCAGCAGAAGCAGCGGCCATTGCCGATGCGATTCGTTTGTCCAAAGTCAAACCCAGCGCGCTGCTGGTTTCGCCCCGGCGCGAATTCAAGACGCGGCCCTCGAACCATTTGCCTACAGGCGAGCGGCCCGTCGGCGAACTGGTCGATGCGCTCAAGGCAAATGGCATCGATTGCCTGATAGGCGCGGGAACTTCCTCCCTGTTCACCGAATTCAACCGCAATCCGCCGAGCGGAGATGCGGATTTTGTCTTCTTCGGCAACAGCGCGATCGTGCATGCCGCCGACGAGCAGTCGGTCATGGAAACCCTGACGGCTTATTCAGCCGTGATGGAGACGGCGCGGCATTTATGTCCTGGCAAGTCGATCTGGCTTGGACCGTGCACGATCGGTATGCGACATAATCCTTACGGACAGTCAGTTGCGGCCAATCCTGACCTTATCCGGATACCTGCCGCCCGCATCGACCCGCGCCAGCAAGCATTGTTCGGTGCCGCCTTTGCCGTCGGCGTGGCGACCCAGGCAGCCGCGACAGCCGCCGATCGATTGATATTGGCAGCGCCCACCGGACCTTTCGGGCTTTTGAATGAGGATGGCACCCCGCGACCGTTACTGGCCATCCATGCCCAACTCGTGGCTGCAGCAGGAACCCAGCGCTACAACGTCTCGGTCAATCATTCGGCAGTGGCGGCCGTCGCTTTTCAGCTCGCCGACGAAATCCGCATCCTGGCGGCAAATCTAACGTCGGCGCCGATCGAGATTGCGTTGGCCCCGACGGCAAAACTTCAAGGCGTCACTTGCGACAGTCCGGAACTGGTGAATTCTCATCGGGCCAGCCACTCAGTAGGACCATACGGCTCTATCGCTTTTCAGGTTGCCCGACACCGGAGACGAGGGAGGGAGCCTTGACGAGCCCTACAAATTCGGCCCGGCGACCGATATCGTCGAGCTTCCCGTCACCGGGGGGCTGGACGATTATCTGGCCTTCGAGGTCGTTGCCGGCTGGAACCAGGGCTATTCGAATCCGTGCGACATCGAGGAAATCTGGCGGGATGACTTCCAGTATGCGCTCGAGAACTGCAAGGGCGGCATCTACACGCTCACCATGCATCCCGAATTCATCGGCCGCGGCCACCGCATCATGATGCTCGACCGGCTGATCCAGCGCATGAAAGCCTGCGTGGGCGTGCATTTCACCACGCTCGGCCCTTATGCCGCCGAATGGAAATCGCAGAACCCGCTCGAAAAATGGAAGTCGGAAAACCTGATGCGCACCGGCGTCAACAGCTTCCCATCGCTCTGACCGGCCGTGGGTGGCTACGGCAACAGAACGAGCGCCCCGCTGGTCTTGCGGGTTTCCAGGTCTCGATGGGCGTCCGCGGCTTTGGCCAGATCGTAGGACGCAGGCTGCCCGATCCTGACGGCGCGCTGGCGAAATGCCGTAAAGAAGCGGTCGACATGCGGCGCGAGCTTCTCGGGCGTGTCGGTGTAATGAGCATAATTGGGCCGCGAAACGGTGATCGACTTCGAGGCCAGGCGGTCGATGTCCCAGGTGCCGACCGGCCCCGATGCCTGGCCGAAGCTGACGAGATGACCGCGTGTGGCAAGGGCCGCGAGCGAGCCGGCGAAAGTATCGACACCGACGGCATCGTAAATGACGTTGGCGCCTGCGCCGGCGGTCAGCCGCATCACCGCCTCGCTGAAATCCTCCCGGGAATAGACGATGACATGGTGCGCGCCAAGACGCTCGACGATGCGCGCCTTGTCATCGCTCGACACGGTTGCGATCACGGTTGCGCCGAGATGGCGTGCCCATTGCACCAGCAATTGGCCGATGCCACCGGCGGCGGCGTGGATGAGCACGACCTCGCTTGGCCGAACGGCATGGACGTCGTGCAGGAGAAAACTGGCTGCCACGCCCTTGAGCAGGCTCGCGGCGGCGACCTCGTCAGAAATGTCGTCCGACAGCCGCACCAACAGGTCGGCCGTCATGTTGCGGCGCTCGGCATAGGCGCCGACCGGCGGGCAGGCATAGGCGACACGGTCGCCGATCGACAGGCCGGATATTGCCGCGCCGACAGCCTCGATGACACCTGCCGCTTCCATGCCGGGAACGCCAGGCGGCCGCAGCAGATCGAAGAAGCCGGTGCGGCAATAGACGTCGATGAAGTTGACGCCGATCGCCGTGTGGCGGATCCGCACCTCGTCGGGCGCGGGCGGCGGCAATGCGATTTCCTTCAGCTGCAGAACCTCCGGTCCGCCATAGCGCTCGACAAGGATCGCGCGCGTTGTTTCTCGTGTGTCCCGGGGCGGTGCTAGGATCGACGGCGCGGGGATCGAACGGGGTGCCACGCCTGTCGGCCTCGACGGCATGATTGCCGGCGACGGCCTTGCCTCGGCCGGCATGGCGGCATCGCGGCGTCCGAGGAGATTGCGGATCGCGGCAAAGCCGGCACGATAGATATCTTCGGCGACCAGCTTCACCAGTTCGTCGCGGCGATGCGCCGGTGGATCGAATTCGGAGCGCCATTCCCAGAAGGTGGCGTTGCCGTCGGTCACCGGCTTCAGCCGTATCGACGCGACATAGCCCATCAATGGCAGCGGCGCCTCGAGCAGGCAGTAGCTCAGCCGGCGCTCCTTGTCGGACAGCGCCAGAAGCTGCTCGCGCAGTTCGCCGCCGCCGGCCAGACGGAAATGGCGCACGGCGCCGACCGCGTCGGCCGGCTCGCCGCCATCGATCTCGCTCGACGCGATGGCCGGGTGCCAGCGGTCGTGGCCGTTGAAATCGCGCAGGATGGCCCAGACCTCCTCGATCGGGGCATCGATGATCGTGCTTTGGCGGACCTGGACCATTCGCGGCGGGTCAGCGTCCGAAGCGCTGCTTCAGCGCGGTGAGCGCGGCTTGGAACACGCCGCTGCCTATCTGCTGCGTCAGCGCTGCCTCGCGCTCGGGGGCGCAATCGAACTCGGCCTGCCATTCGGCCAACGTCAAATTGCCGTCGGTTATCGGCGTCAGCGACAAGGTGGCGACATAGATCTCCACCTGCATCGGGCTCTCCAGGATCGCATAACTGCAGGAGAGGTCGTAGTCCGACAGCGCCAGCAGTCGTTCGCGGATCCGTCCGCCGTCCTTGAGCGTGAAACTGCGGATGCAGCCGATCCGGTCGGCATGCGCATTCTGCTCAATGCGGCTCTCGGCCACGAAAGGCGCCCAGTCCGGCAAGCCGTTGAAGTCGCGCACGACCTTCCAGACGTCCGCGGCCGGGGCCGAGATGACCGAGGAGACATAGACCTTGGTCATGCTTGAGAGCCGGCTGTGGGCATGGCGGTCCGAGCATTTATTGTCTCGCGCCGCGCCAGATCGACACCCACCCCGTCGAGCTTCGCTCGACACCTCTCCCCCGATCGACGGGGGAGAGGAAAGGCGCGAGGCGATTCCAACTGGCTCCTTTCCTCTCCCTGCGGAGGGGGGAGAGGTGGCGCTGCCAAGCAGCGACGGAGTGGGGGAACCACTTGGCAAGAAAATACCGCCGTCACCTCAATGATCGCGGTCGTCATCATCGTCCTTGGCGGCCTTGCCCTTGCCCTTTTTATCGCGGGCGAGGTTGGAAATGTCCTTGGCATCGCGCAGCACGTCGGTCATCCGTCCGAGCGAGCCGCCCTCGATGCCGATCTCCTTCATCAGATTGTCGATCATTGGCGCCTGCACCCGGTAGCGCAGCGCCGAATCGATCACCTCGTCAGTGACGTTGCGGTTGCCGCCAGATCCGCCGTTGATACCGTCGACATGCAGGATCTTGATGCCGTCGATCTTCTCCATCGGCTTGACGCTCTCGCGGATGATGCCTTCCATGTGATCCAGCAATTTGCCGCGCAGGCGGCCGGCGCGCGCCTCGCTGGAGAGAAGGTTCTCCGCTTCGTTGATCTGCCGATGGCCGGTCGCGTCGACCTCGTAGCGCTGGGCGGCGGCAAGGGCGTGGATCTTTTCCGCTTCCGCGGCGGCGACGGCCGCGATCTTCTGTGCCTCCGCCAGGCTCTTTGCGGCCTTCATCTCGGCGTCGGCGGCGGCCGTCACGCGAAGGGCCTCGCGCTCCGCCTCGCGCTGGGCGCCGATCAGGTCGGTCAGCTTGCGGCGCTCGGCGATCTCGCGCTCGCGGGCGGTCAGGGCTTGTTCCTCGGCCTGGATGGCCTTGGCGCGAACGGCTTCCGACGCGGCGATCGCCGAGGAGCGTTCCTGCGTCTTCTTGGCGATGTCGATAGCCTTCTGGATCTCGGCGATCTCGATCTTCTGGTCGCGGTCGACGCTGAGCTGACGAAGATCGCGCTCCTTGATAAGGCGCGCCTCCTCGATGCCGCGCTCGGTGGTGATGCGGGCTCGCTCCACCTCTTCTCCAGCCGAGATCTCGGCTTCCTCGAAGGCCTGGCGCTTGGCGATCTGCAAGGCTTCGAGATGGCGTTCCCTGGCGATCCGCACCTCGTCGACGGCACGTTCCTGCTCGATCCGCGCGGTCTCGGTTGCCTGGTTCTCGACGATCTCGGCGCGGCGCTTCTCCGCCTCCGCCCTGGTTACTTCGAGCGCCTTTTCCGCTAGCGCGATCTGGCGTTCGAGCTCGGCTATTTCGAGCGACTTCTTGCGTTCGATCTCGAGCCCGCTCTGCGCGCCTTCGCGCTCGATGCGCGCCTTCTCCAGCGCAAGCCCGAGAGCGATCTGCTCGCGCTCGGTCAATTCGCGCATCTTCATCTCGGCCTCGTCGAGCGCGCGGCGGCGCGCGATCTCGCGGCGCTGCGTGTCTTCCTCGCTGCGGATGCGTTCCTCGGTGATGCTGCGCTCCTGGGCAAGACGAGATTTCTCCACAGCCTCGCGTGCGGAAAGCTGCGCCTGTTCGGCTTCCTGGTCGCGTACGGCCCGTTCCCTGGCGAGCTCGGAGCGCTGCGCCGCGCGGCGGATCTCGACTTCGCGCTCCTGCTCCAGGCGCGCATATTCGGTGTCGCGCTCGATCTCCAGCACCTTGCGCTGGGTGTCGAGGTTCTGGTTGCGGATGTCGACCAAAGTGCGCTGCTCGATCTCGTTGCGCATGCGGCGCCTGGTCTCGATGGACTCCGTCAGCTGCGTCAGGCCTTCGGCATCGAAGGCGTTGGACGGATCGAAATATTCGAGGCTGGTCTGGTCGAGGTCGACGATGGCGACGCTTTCCAGCTCAAGTCCGTTGGCGGCCAGCGAGTCCGAAGCAAGCGCGCGGACCTTGTCGGCGTAGTCGCCGCGCAGCTCATGCATCTCTTCCAGCGTCATCTGCGCGGCGACGGTGCGCATGGCGCCGGCGAACTTGCCTTCCAGCAATTCGCGCAGGCTCTCGGGCTGCAGCGTGCGGCGGCCGAGCGTCTGCGCCGCGGCGGTCACGAATTCGCGGCTCGCGCCGACGCGGACGAAGAACTCTGCGATGAGGTCGACGCGCATGCGGTTCCTGGTGATCAGCGCCAGCGCGTCCTCGCGGCGAACCTCGATGCGCAGCACACCCATGTTGACCGGGGTGATCTCGTGCAGCACCGGAATGACGAAGGCGCCGCCATTGACCACCACCTTCTCGCCCAGGAAGCCGGTGCGCACGAACGCCGTCTCCTTGGTCGAGCGGCGATAGAGCCACCGCAGGATGTAGACGGCGATTACCACGACGACCGCGGCAACGATCAGCCACAACAGGAAAGCGCCAAAGCTCTGCGCGTCCATGATTTATTCTCCCCTACACAATCCGGTCAGTGCCAGGCGCCCGGCACCAATTTCGAAGATCCGTCCGCCGTCCGGTAAAGTCCAACTGTTCATGCCCGCCTCTGCAGCTTCGGGGTGATCGCGTGGAACGCGCTAATCACCGCATCGACAAAGGGCGTGTCGTTGATGTTGGCGCGCACCCGCTCGACATGGCGCTGGGGCGTCCGGCGAACGGTCTTTTCGATCGCTTCGAACAGAGCGTTGTCTGCTTCCGGATCGTGAAAGGGCTGGCCAGGCGCATCGAGCAGCGACACGCCGCCCTCGGGCAGCAGGAAGCGCACCGGTCCGTCCATGGCGTTGAGCCGCCCGCCGATCCATTCGCCGAAGGCCCGGTTCTCGTCGCGGGTCGTGCGCATCAGCGTGACATTTGGATTGTGAATGACGAATTTGCGGCCGCGGAACTTTTCCGGCACGGTCTCGCGCGGCCCGAAATTGACCATGTCGAGCGCGCCGGCCGAGCCGACATAGGGCAGCCTTGTGCGGATCGCCGCTCCGAAACGATCCTCGGTCGCCGGGAAGACGCCGCCGACGATCATGTCGGCCACTTCGGTCGTGGTGAGATCGAGGAAGGCCGATAGCAGCCGGGAGTCGGCGAGATTCTCCATGGCGCGCCCGCCGATGCCGGTGGCGTGGAAGACGAGGCAGTCATAGTCGGCTTCGAGCCGTTTCGTCACTGCCTGCACCGCCGGCGTGGTGACACCGAACATGGTGATGCCGAGGGCAGGGCGCGCCAGCTTGCGCCTGGCGTCCCACGCCTCGGCATTGGGCAGTTGCGCGACCATGCCGGCCATGGCGTGGGCGGCGTTGGACAGCACCTGCTCGGTGATCGAGTTCAGCCCCTGAACATCGGCGACCGAATGGAACATCATGATGTCGGCGCCGCCGACATATTTGGCGACGTCGCCCGCAGCCACCGTCGAGACCATCAGCTTGGGGATGCCGACCGGCAAGACCCGCATGCCGGACGTCGCCAGCGTCGTGCCGCCGGAGCCGCCCGCCGAGATGATGCCGCCGATGCGCGGTTCCCGCTCGATCCAGCGCGCGAAAGCCTCCGCCATGGCGCCGACCGAGCCGCCGCGATCGTCGGTGAAGACGGCCGAGGATCCGCGCGGGTGCATGCCGGCCACCTGCATGGCGGGCACGTCCGCGCTCGACGGCTTTCCCGACGTCGACAGATCGACGGTGCGCACAGGCAGTCCGAGCGACTTCAGCCGGTCGGCGACGAAGCGCAATTCCTTGCCCTTGGTGTCGAACGTGCCGACGACCAGCACGGTTTTGCCGATGCGCTCGGCAAAGGGGATGGCGAAGACCTTCCTCGGGTCGTCCTGGGGCGCCGTCTTGTCGACGGCCGCCTGCCTCAATTCGGTGACCGGCACGTTCCAGCGGTTGGGCAATTGGGTGACGGGCCGATAGACGCCGTCGCCCCCCGCCGGCTCGAGCGATCCGGCGGACGCCCGGTCGACGCGATAGACGGCCGCCAGTTGCTCCTTTGCCTGTGCCGCTTCCGTCGGCGTGACAGGCGCTTCCTCGGCATGGCGTCCGACGCCGAGCAGCCGCTGCTGCAGGTCGCGGTCGACGGTGAGCGCGGCCGCGTCCATCAGCCGGTTGATCCGGCCATTGACCATGATCGCGACCTGGCTGGAGACAGCGGTCGCGACGCCGATGTTCTGTTCGATCACGAGCACCGCCATCTCGCCTTCGGCGGCAAGGTCGACCAGCATCTTTTCGACCTGGTCGACGATGATGGGCGCCAGCCCCTCGGTCGGCTCATCCATCACCAGAAGCTTCGGGTCGCTGAGGAGCGCGCGCGAGATGGCGAGCATCTGCTGCTCGCCCCCCGACAGCTGCGATCCGCCATTGTGCCGGCGCTCCGCCAGGCGCGGAAAGGTCTGGTAGACACGCTCGACCGTCCAACTCGCGTCACGCCGATTGCCGCCGGCAAGGCGCAGATGCTCGTCGACCGTCAGGCTCGGCCAGACGCGCCGCCCCTGCGGCACATAGCCGACGCCGAGGCGGTGGATCTCGTGCGGTTCGAGCGCGGTGGTCTCGCGGCCGTCGAAGCGGATCGAGCCGGAGCGCGCGCGCTTCAGTCCGACGATG
This sequence comes from Mesorhizobium sp. B3-1-7, assembly GCF_006439385.1. Classification (NCBI taxonomy): domain Bacteria; kingdom Pseudomonadati; phylum Pseudomonadota; class Alphaproteobacteria; order Hyphomicrobiales; family Phyllobacteriaceae; genus Mesorhizobium; species Mesorhizobium sp. B3-1-7. The sequence continues at coordinate 85,693 of NZ_VFTL01000004.1, read as the reverse complement.
GTATTGCACAGCGTCGACTTGCCCATGCCGTTGCGGCCGACCACGGAAAGCACGCCGCTCTCCAGCGTCAGCGAAATCCCCTGCAAGGCATGGCTCTCGCCATAGAAGACCTGCAGGTCTTCTATCTTCAGCACCGCCCTGGGGCTTTTGCCGGCGGGGCGTTCAGCCATGCTTGCCTCCGAGATAGATCTGTTGGACCTCCGGATCGGCCTCGATTTCCTGCGGCGTGCCTTCCTTGAACAGGTACCCATTGTGCATCATCGACACGTAGTCCGCCACGCGCAGGGCGACGTCGAGATCATGCTCGATGATGATGAAACCGATATGCTTCGGCAACGCGTTGAGGATGGCGACGAGGTCGCGCCGCTCGGTCGGCGAAAGACCCGCCGCCGGTTCGTCGAACAGGATGAAGCGCGGCGCGCCGGCGAGCGCCAGCGCGATTTCCAACTGGCGTTGCTGGCCGTGGCTCAGCGTCGCCACCAGTGCGTCGCGATGGGCTTCGAGATGAACCGCCTCGAGGATCGATCGCGCCTGCACCATGTTGACGTCGGCGGCGGTGGGCCTCAGCAGCGAAAACCGCTGGCGCGAGACGCCTCGGCAGGCGAGAAAGATGGAATCGAGGACCGACAGCCCCTTGAACAGCTGCGAGATCTGATAGGTGCGGCGCACGCCGCGGCGGATACGCTCGTGCGGCGGCAGGTCGGTGATGTCCTCGCCGAAGAAACGGATGCGTCCGGCAGTCGGCAGGAAGTCGCCGGTCACGGCGTTGAACAGGGTGGTCTTGCCGGCGCCGTTGGAGCCGAGGACCGCGCGCCGCTCGCCGGCCGCGATCCTCATATCGATGCCCGAGAGCGCCACCAGCGCTCCGAAATGCCGCGCCACGCCATCGAGCTCCAGCGCGTAGGCACTGGTGCTTTGCAGACGGTTCGCGGCCAGGTTTTCGGTCACTGACGATGCTCTTGGCGCGTGCCGTTAGGGGCAGCTCGGATTGTCGCGGTTGACCGCCCCGAGCTTCATGAACTCGTCCTCGGGAATGCCCAGCGTCTGATTGACCTGCGGCACGACCTTGACCAGCTTGTTGAGAAGAGTGCCGTCCGAGCCTTCGGTAACCTCGGTCAAGAAGATGTCGGCGACGGCGTTGCGGTTCTTGTCGAGCGACACTTTGCCGGTCGGCGTGTCGAAGGAAAGCTTCGACAAGGCCTCACGCAACTTCTTGCCGCCGTCGGAGACGTCGCCGCCAACCTGGTCGAGCGCCAGCAGCGTCGCCTTCATGTTCACATAGTAGCCATGGGCGAAGAGCGAGGGGGACGGGAACGCTCCCGGCTGCTTCTCGTAGGCGTCGACAAACGTCTTCCAGGCGGGCGCGTCATTGGTGTCGGCGGTCGGTCCGGCAGACGGCGTGCCTTTCAGCACATCCTTCAGCTTGCCTTTCGAAGTCAGCACGGTCTGGTCGACGGTGATCGAGCCGCCGATGAGCGGAGCCGAGCCCCCGGCCTGCTGGTATTGGGTCAGGAAGTTGACGGCGTCGGCGCCGCCGAGCGCCACATAGATGGCGTCGACATCCTCGGGAATCGCCGCGATGACGGAGGAGAAGTCCTTGTTGCCGATCGGCACCCAGGATTTCGACGGCACGTGCCCGCCGGCCTTGCAGAACTCGGCCATGAAGCCGAACACCTGCGTGTAGGGGAAGGAGTAATCCTCGGCGACGGTGGCGACCTTCTTGTAGCCCTTGTCGTTGAAGGCATAGGTGCCGAGGCCGGCCATCCACTGCGCCCCGTCGGTGGAAAAGCGGAAGAAGTTCTCGGCCGGATTGCGCAGCGTCGTGTCCTGCGCTGCCGAGGTGCCGTTGATGAACGTCACGTCCGGCTTGGTCTTGGCATAGTCCTTGACGGCGAGGCCTTCATCGCCCGAAAGCGGGCCGACCAGCACCTTCACGCCGTCCTGCTCGACAAGCTTGCGCGCGGCGCGCACGGCGCTGTCGGGCGAGGCGTCGGACGAGCCCTTGACGATCTCGATCTTCTTGCCGGCGACGGTGCCGTTGGTCTCGGCGACCGCCGTCATGGCGCCGCGTTCGCCGTCCTCGCCGAGCACCGTGAACGGCCCCTCGAAAGTGGCGAGCAGGCCGATCTTGATCGTGTCGTCGGCGGCGAGCGCCATCGAAGGCGCGGTCAGCCCGGTGAACAGCGCCAGGGCCAGCAGTGTACGTCTGTGCATTTTCGGTTCCTCCCGTTTGATTGGTCAGCAGTGCTTCATCCGCGCCAGCCGCTAGGGGCCGGCGCGCAAGGATCCCTGGGCAAGATGTGGCTTGATCCTCCCCCACAACCCAAGAATTCCATCCGGCGAGACGAAGACGATCGCCAGGAACACCAGGCCGATCAGCGTGTTGAAACGCTCGGCACCGACGATGTCGATAGCGAAGGTCTGCATCAGTATGACGACGATCGCGCCGACGAACGGCCCGATCGGATGGCGCAGGCCGCCGATGACGGCGATGATCAGGATGTCGATCGCCACGTCGACACCGATAGTGCCGGGCGAGACGCGCCCGTTGAACCACACCAGAAGCACGCCCGCCAGCCCGGCGAGGATGCCTGCCAGGAACCAGGCGAAGACCTTGTGCGCGGTGACATGATAGCCCAGCGCCCGCATCCTTCGCGGATTGTCGCGGATCGCCTGCAAGGTCATGCCGAAGGTGGAGCGGGAGCCGTAGAGCACTGCCGCGTAGGACAGCGCCGCAAGGCCGAGGCAGAGGTAATAGAAGGGTTTCGGGTCACGCCAGTCGATGCCCCAGAACACCGGCGCGTGGATGCCGGCGTAGCCGGAATGGCCATTGAAGATCGCGTAGTTCTGCTGGGCGAAGTAGAAGGTCGCCGTCGCGATCGCCAGTGTGATCATGAGCGTGTAGATGCCTTCCGTGCGCACCGAGATCCAGCCGATCAGCGCCGACGACACCGCGGCCGCGGCAACCGCGAAGGGGACGACGATCCACCAGGGCCACCCGAAGCCCAGCACGTTGGAATTGTTGCTGCCGAGGATGGCGACGGCGTAGGCGGCAATCCCGGCTACCGTGATCTGCGCCAGGCTGAGCATTCCGCCATAGCCGGCCAGCAGCATCAGCGACAGCGCCAGGACGCCGAAGATCATCGAGTAGCCGGCGATCTGCGTCAGGAAGAAATCCGATGCCACCAGCGGATAGAGAACGAGCGCGACGGCAAGGATGACGTGACCCGCGCCGATCTTGTCCAGCCAGTTCTGTTGCGGCACCGCGCCGTCGGCGACCGTGGTCAGGCTCATCTCGCCTTCCCCATGATGCCTTGCGGCCGCACCGCCAGCGTCACCACCATGATGACGAAGGTGAGCACCACGCCGTAGGTCGGGAAATAGACCAGGCCGATCTGCTCGGCCAGCCCGATGAGCAGCGCTCCGATCGCCGCGCCGGTAATGGAGCCCATGCCGCCGACGATCACCACGACCAGCGAGGCAAGCAAATAGCGCACGTCCTCGCCGGGTGCGACCGAGAGGGCCGATCCGCCGACCACGCCGGCGAAACCGGCAAGCCCGGCGCCGACCGCAAAGACGATGGCGAACACCGCATGCACGTTGACGCCCGAGGCCGACAGCATGGCGCGGTCGTCGACGCCGGCGCGGATCATCATGCCGACGCGGGTCCTGTTGAGCATCAGCCAGAGCCCGACTCCGATGACGATCGCCGCCGCCAGCACGACCACGCGGTAGAGCGGATAGGTCAGGAAAACCGAAGCGCCGTTCGAGCGCACTGCTGTGATGACTGGCAGGGTCAAGGCGCCGTCGAGCCATTCCGGCGTGGCGATCTGGTAGGTCCCGCCGGCCCACACCGCCAGCATCAGGTCGGCGGCGACGATCGAGATGCCGATGGTGACCAGGGTCTGCCTGAGGTCGTCGCCCTCCAGGCGGCGGAAGACGAAAACCTGCATGACGACGCCGATTATGGCCAGCACGGCAAAGCCGGCGGCGACGCCGAGCAGCCAGTAGCCGGTGCGGCTGGTGACCTCGTAGCCGATATAGGCGCCGAGCAGATAAAGCGAGCCGTGCGCCAGGTTGATGTTGCGCATCAGGCCGAAGATCAGGGTGAACCCGCTGGCGACCAGGAAATAGAGGCCGGCGAGCGTCAGGCCGTTGAGGATGGCGCTGACGAAGGCCTTCTTGGAGATCAGGATCGCGTTCAGCCAGGCAGGCCAGACGGCGAAGACCAGCCAGGCGACGATCGCCGCGGCCAGCAGGCCGACCAGGCCCCAGGCCTGGCGGCGTGTCATGCCGCCGCCCGACAGCTGCGAGGACGATGGCTGGTCGAGTATGCTCATGCGGTCAGCCGCCGGCGCTGCTCGTTCATGCGCGGCGCCTTGTGGAACTTACCGTCCTTCATGATGGCGAGGATGCGGTTCTTGTCCTGCAGGATGCGCACGTCCGAAATCGGGTCGCCGTCGATCAGCAGGATATCGGCGAGGTAGCCTTCCTTGATCAGGCCAAGCTCGTCGCCCATGCCCATGATCTGGCCGCCATATTTGGTGCCGGCCTGGATCGCCTCCATCGGCGAGAAGCCGAGCATCTCGACGAAGGTCTGGATGTCCTTGGCGTTGGTGCCTTGCGGCGTCCAGGCAAAGCCGTAGTCGCCGCCGATGCACACGCGAATGCCGCGCCGGTGCATCTTCTTCATCGTGTCGACGCACATTTCAAGCTCTCGCTCATATTCGAGCGACAGCGGCGAGCCGGGCTTGATGCCCCATTGCTCGGCGTACCGCGCGGTGTTGATCAGCCATGCGATGCCCGGCGCCACGAAATGCTTGTCCTTGACCGCCTCGAGCATGTCGAGCGCTTCCTCGTCGGCGAAGGAGGCGTGGTAGATGTTCTGGATGCCGTGGCGCACGCACTGCTTGACCGAGCCGGAAGAGCGTGCGTGCGCCGACAGGACCTTGTTGCGGCAACGCGCCTCGGAGGCGGCCATGGCGACCTCCTCTTCCGACATCGGCGTCTCCTCGGCGCCCATGCCGGTGATGCTCTCGCCGGATAGGTTGAGCTTGATCGAATCGACGCCGTATTTGATCAGCTGGCGCACCGTGCGGCGGATTTCCTCCGGACCGGAGACGACGATGCCGAGATTGAGGCCCTCATGTGGAATATGCGAGGGCGCGGAATCGCCGAGGCCGCCGACCGTGGTGATCTCCGGTCCCGCCGCGAGGTAACGCGGTCCGGGAAACCGGCCCTGGTTGATGAACTTCTTGGCGACGACGTCGAGCCGCGGCTTGGCGGCGGCCGCGCCCCGGCCGGCGGTGAAGCCGGCATCGAGCACCAGCTTGGCCATCTCCATGGTGACCAGCATGTGCTCCTCGATCTCCATCATCTGGATGGGATCGATGCCGGGCGCGTTGTTCCAGGACAGATGCAGATGCGCGTCGATCATGCCGGGCATCAGCGTCGCGCCCATGCCGTCGATCACGGTGACGCCCCCTGGCGCGCCGCCATTGTAGGAAGACGACGCGGAGGAGCCGAAGCGGGACGAGCCCTTGGTGATCTGCTTGATGCGGTTGCCCTGCACCAGCACCTCGCCGGTGTAGGGATATTCACCTGATGCGTCGAGCACGCGCACATTGGTGAAGAGCGTGCTTCCCGACCCGTTTCCGGCCCAGTTTTCGTCTGCCATAACAAGCCTCCCAACTTGCCGAGCGCGTAAGTCTACGCCCGATCCGAAATCCTCACCTATCAACCCGTCTCAAAAAATCGGCGAGCTTCGAGCTGCTCTCGCGCGGACTTTCCACCGTGGCCCAGTGTCCGCACCGATCGAGCGAGGAGAATACGGCTCCCTTGATCTTGTCGGCAAGCGCCTGGGCGACGCCTGGCGGATTGACCGTGTCGGCATCGCCGGTGACGAGCAGGGTCGGCGCCGAAATCCGGCGCGCATCGACAGCTGTCGCCTTGGCCAGGGCCTCACAGGTGCGGGCATAGGATTCGGGGTCCTGGCGGGTGATCGATTCCCGCACGAAGGCCGCTGCCGCGGGCGATGTCTCCCTGGTGTGCGCCGAGATCGCGTTGGCGACGATCTGATCGGCGATGTCGGCGATGCCGCCGGAGCGCGCCAGACGGGCTCGGTTGGCCAAGCCTTGCCGGGTCGCTTCCGCAGGTTCGGCCAAAGCGCCGAACAGCGCGAGCGAAGCTACCAAGGAGGGCCGTGTCGCCGCGATCTGCTGGCACACGATGGTGCCCATCGAATGGCCGACGAAATGCGCCGACGTTACACCCATGCCGGCCATGGCGCGGATCACGGCTTCGCTCATCCCTTCGATGGTGAGCGGTTCGATCGGCCGCGACGAACGGCCCGAGCCCGGCAGGTCGAGCCGGACGACGCGGTAGCCCGACAGCGCCGCCATCTGCGGCTGGAACATGTTCGAGGTGCCGCCGAGGCCGTGGATCATCACCACGGCCGCGCCTTCGCCTGTAACTTCCGCGACGACCTGGCCGACAGTCACGGTCGTCATTGCGGCCTCTCCACGAAGCGGTTCTCCAGCGTGCCGATGCCGTCGATCTCGATACGCACGACATCGCCGGGCTTGAGATATCTGGGCGGGTCGAAGCCGATGCCGACGCCGACGGGCGTGCCGGTGGCGATGATGTCGCCGGGCTTGAGCGTGATACCTTGCGACAGCGTGGCGATGATGGTCGGGATATCGAAGATGAGCAGCGATATCCTGGAGTCCTGGCGCAGGTCCTCGTTGACGAAACAGCGGATGCCGGCGCTGGCGAGATCGAACTCGTCCCTGGTGACGGCCCATGGACCCATCGGACAGAACGTGTCCTGCGATTTGCCGATCAGCCACTGGCTGTATTTGCCTTGCAGGTCGCGCGCCGTGACGTCGTTGACGATCGTGTAGCCCCAGACGTGGTCGAGAGCTTCCTCTTTCGAGATGCCGCGCCCGCCCTTGCCGATGATGACGGCGAGCTCCGCCTCATAGTCGATCGCTGTCGACACGGAGGAGTCGATCAACACGCTGGCGTGGTTGGGGACAACCGATTCCGGCACTTTGGAGAAGATGATCGGGTGTTTTGGCACCGCGCCGGCGCCGGCGCTGGAATCGAAGCCGCTGCGGGCGAATTCGTGCGCATGCTCGTAATAGTTCTTGCCGACGCAGAAGATGTTGCGGCGTGGTTGTGGAATCGGAGCTTCGATCTCTACGCCCGCCAGCGGGACCGGGGAGAGGGTGCGCGGCACGCCGGCTCCGTTGCGTTCGATCAGCGCCAGTAATCCGGTCTCGGCGCGCTCGACGGGGAAATCGAAGGGGGCGACGGTCTGGGCGGCAAGATCGACGAGGCCGACCCGCCTTTCGCCGGCGAGCGAGAAAGTCGCGACCCGCATGAATTTCCTCCCGTGAACCAATTTTGAGCCAATTTTCTGCTCTTTTGAAACACGCTAGCGCCAATTGGCTTAGGCCGCAAGCCGGATTCGGATTGGCTGCTTGAAATAGTTCCAACGCTCGCAGCCGTACAAATGTGGGCCTGTTTGCAGGCCTGCATGATGGACGGGCGCACGAAAAGCTGCTATGAATGGTTCATCATTGGATCAGATAAACGCTGCCAAACATGCCCAAGCTGGTTGCCAACGACATCGCCATCGCCTTGAAGAAACGGATTTCGCTGGGCGAATGGATGGAAAACGGCCGTATGCCGCCCGAGCGTGACCTGGCGAGCGAGTTCGGTGTGGCGCGCAACACCGTGCGCCGCGCCGTCGGCCTGCTCGAGGATGACGGCACGGTCGTACGGCATGTTGGTCGCGGAACTTTTTTGACGGCAGCCAATCCCGATTCCATGGCCGCGACCGTCGCGCGGATGGAAGGGACCAGCCCGGCCGACATGATGGAGATCAGGCAGTTGCTGGAGCCGGCGGCGGCATCCTTCGCCGCGACCAACGCAAGCGCCGGCGAATTGAACGCAGTGCGCGAGGCGCACAAGATCGCCTGCGCATCCCAGGATATGCCGACGTTCGAGCACTGGGACGCGGAATTTCATCACCGCATATTCGCGTGCTCGCGCAACGACTTCCTCAAGGAGATCCACAATCTCATGCGCGTCCTGCGCAATCAGCGGCCGTGGTTCGAGATGAAGAAGCGTTCCTTCTCGGAGGAACGCCGCGCCACCTATTGCAGCGAGCACCAGCTCGTCCTGGATGCCTTGCTGACGCGCGACTCCGAAGGCGCCAGCAACGCGATGCTGACGCATCTGAGGACCGTCGAGCGCAATCTTCTGGGGAGGTAGTCGCCCCGATGAAGGACCCCGAGTCGACATCGCATGAGGATGCCACTATATAGCGCCTGCTCCAGCTAAAGCCGGGGCAACGTTGACCGGAAAGCTGTGACACAGTCTGTGCTACCCATCGTGATACAAATGCGCTGTCGAACATAGAAAAAAACCAGCAAAAACAACAACGGCGGCCTTCTGTCGATCCCGGCCAACAATCCCATCATTCTCAACGATCTGAACGTGCACCTTCAACCCTTCCATTCCTTCGGTTTCGCGAACCACGGGCAAGATGTCTTGCCGGTCGAGGCCGACTCGGCTCGAATGGGGGGCGGACGTTCATGGCTACCAACCGGCTTAGCCGCTAGGGAAGAAGCAGTATGAGTGAACATGCGATCGAGTTCTTGCGCGGATGGATTGGCGAGAAAGTCCAATGCCAGCATTCGCCGATCAAGATCGAGCAGGCCGAGACCCTTGCCAAGGAGTGCTGCGCCAAGGCCGCCGAGGCAGGCATTCTCCTGGAGGACATCCAGGAAGAGGTCGGCGACATCCAGGAACTGATCGCGTCGCGCCTCGAGGAAGCCGCCGAAGAGGGCACCAGCGAAGCGAAGCCCGACAAGCCGGCGGAATAAACAGCCGCCTGCCACAGGCCGGCTCTTAGAGCAATTCCAAGAAAAGTGTGTAACGGTTTTCCGTCCGGAATTGCGTAAAAACAAAAAAGATAGAGCGTTTCCGTGAAACGCTCTATCCGAATTTTTCCTTCAGCCACGTCTTCGGCTGCGCCGGCACGAAATTGCCGTCGCGCCCCGCCATATCCTCATTGGCGACCAATGCGTTGAGGATCGCTTCCTCGACACCTTGCACGACCGCGTCGAAGAACGGGTCGATGTCGACGTCCGGGATGAACTCCGCGCGGGCGATGCGGCCGGAAGCCGCCTGGGTGGCCTCCGGAGCGCGATACTGAAGGAGCGCAGGCGCGGCTTGCCCGATGGCGTGCGAAGATGCGGGTCGTGGTTGCTCATGGAAACCTCAGAACAACGAGCCCTGATTGCCCGGCTCCCTGGCTTTCGCCGGCGATTTCGCGGCCAGCTTCGGCCGTGCGCCGCCGCTTGTGGCGATGGCTTCGGCATTGCCGTCGGCGAATTCCAGCTGCAGCGCCACGCCGGGCGCCACCTCCGCGACCCGCTTGATCACGGCGCCGTCAGCGTCCTTGACCAGCGCGAAGCCGCGCGCCAGCACGGCTTTGTGCGACAATGTCGAAAGCAGCCGGTCCGCCTGGGTGAGAGCCGCGCGCAGCCGGTCGAGCCGCCGCGCCGTCGCCTGGTCCTGCCTGCGCGACAGTCCGGCCAATGCGTCGGCCTGCAGCTTCTGCCGTCGGACGATCGGCGCCGGCGACAGCCGCGTAGAATTGCGCTGAAAGCGCGCGCGGCGCTCGCGCACGATGGCGAAGAACGCGGCTCGCGCCCGGGCAATGTCGCGGCCGGTCAGCGTGCGCGCTTCGTTGAGGCGCCGCGACAGGGTCGCCGGCGTCAGCCTTTGCCGCTCCAGCGTTGCTCGCTTGCGCTCGATATTCACCGTCAACCCGCGGCCGAGCCGGCTGGTCGCATCGTCGAAACGGCGGCGCGGCAGCGCCAGCAACTGGTCGGGCGAGGGGAGTGCCCGCGCCGCCGCGCGCACCGCCTGGCGCTTGCGCTCCAGATGCCGCGAGGCGCAGGCGTTGAGCCGCGCGCCGAGGCTGGCGAGCGTCGCCTCCAGGTCCGCCCTGACCGGTACGGCGATCTCGGCCGCACCCGTCGGCGTCGGCGCGCGCATGTCGGCGACGAAGTCGATCAGAGTCGTATCGGTCTCGTGCCCGACGGCCGAGATCACCGGGATGCCGGACGCCGCAACGGCGCGCGCCAGCCCTTCGTCGTTGAAGCCCCAGAGGTCTTCGAGGCTGCCGCCGCCGCGCGCCACGATCAACAGATCGGGCTGGCGGATGGGTCCCTCCCATGTCAACGCGTTGAAGCCGTTGACCGCAGCCGTGACTTCCCTGGCGGTCGTGTCGCCCTGAACCCTCACCGGCCAGACCAGCACATGGAGCGGAAACCGGTCCTTGATGCGATGGATGATGTCGCGGATCACCGAGCCGGTCGGCGAGGTGACGACGCCGATGACGCGCGGCATGAAAGGCAGCCGGCGCTTGCGGCCGGCATCGAACAGGCCTTCGGCCTGCAGCCGTCGTTTGCGCTCTTCGAGCAGCGCCATCAGCGCGCCGGCGCCCGCCGGCTCCAGATTGTCGATGACGATCTGGTAGTTGGATTTGCCGGGATAGGTCGTCAGCTTGCCGCTGGCGATCACCTCCATGCCTTCCTCGGGGCGGAACTTCAGCCGCGCCATGGTGGTCTTCCAGACCACGGCATCGATCCGAGCCCGGTCGTCCTTCAACGCGAAGTAGGCGTGGCCGGACGAATGCGGGCCGCGATAGCCGGAAATCTCGCCACGCACCCGCACATTGCCGAAGGCGTCCTCGACAGTGCGCTTCAGCGCGCCGGAAATCTCGCTCACCGTGTATTCGGTGGCGTTGCTGCGTGATTCGGTTGCTGTTTCACTCATTTGGCGATTGGGGAACGCTTATCGGCCCGCGTCAAGCGCGGAGAAACCGCGCTAATATAATAACGCGATCTTAAGCCCGATTTGCTTTGACAGGCCCAGAAGAGCCGGCCGGGGACCTGATGAGCGTACGCCAAAACAGCAGCCCGTTGACCCGTCAGGTCACCCTGACCGTGCTGACGCTCGCCGCTTTCGCTTTGGTCATCGTCGTAGGCTTCGGCTTCTACGCGGCCAGCCAGGCCGATGATGCCTCGCTCGTACGACAAAAGATGTTCATCGCCGATGGTTTGAAGGACCAGATTGCGTCTGTTCAGCGGGAGCAGGAAAGCGTTTCGGTCTGGGATGACGCGATCATCAATGTGAGGGCAGGTAATCAGACCTGGATCGAAGAGAATCTCAGTGTCTGGATGTACACCTATTACGGTCACAACCGGGTCTATATTCTCGACGCCGCCAATCATGCGATCCACGCCATGCGCGAGGGCAAGGTGGTCGACGCTTCCGCCTATGGCGAGGACCAGCCCACGCTTCTTCCCATCATCGAAAAACTGCGTCGCATGCTGGCTGGGCCGCCGCAGACCGATGCGTACGGCCAGCCTGCGAAGATGATGGCCGGGGATCTGGTGTCGCTGGACGGCAAGCCGGCGATCCTGAGTGTGATGCCGCTGGTGCCGAGCTCGGACAGGATCACCCAGGCGCGCGGCACCGAGTGCCTGCATGTGTCGGTCGAATTCATCAACGACGCGGTGATCGGCAAGATCGCCGGGAAGTACCTGCTTGATGGCGCGCGGTTGGTGCCTTTGTCACAGCCGGCTGGCCCAGCAGCCGTGCCGCTGGTCGATTCGCGCGGCGTCATCCTCGGCTATATCGGCTGGGACCAGCTGCGGCCCGGCCTTGCCTTGGTGCGCGAGATCGCTCCTGCCTTGGCGATCGCGCTGCTCCTGGCGGGCGGTGTGCTGGTCTTCCTGTTGCGCAGGTTGCGTCGCGCCTCGGCCGCGCTGCAGACCAGCCAGGACCAGGCGCAGTATCTCGCCTTCCACGACACGCTCACCGGCCTCCCCAACCGGGCGCTGTTCGAGGACCGCTTGCGGCGCACGCTGCTGTTCGCCAGCCAGGACAGGACGCGCGTGGCGCTGCTTTACCTCGACCTCGACCGCTTCAAGCATATCAACGACACGCTCGGCCATCCGGCCGGCGACGAGCTCGTGCGTCAGACGGCGGCGCGGCTCAAGCACACGATCCGCGAAGTCGATACCGTTGCGCGACTCGGCGGCGACGAATTCGCCGTCATCCTGCTTGACGTTCCCGACGCCGGAAGCGCCGAGGACATCGCCGAAAGGCTGCTCTTGAAGCTGCGCGAGCCGTTCCGGCTGATCGACGACCAGGTCTTCGTCAGCGCGAGCGTCGGCATCGCGCTGTCGTCCGGATCGGACACCGACGCGGACGACCTGTTGCGCAAGGCCGACATCGCGCTTTACGAGGCCAAGAAGAACGGTCGTGGCCGCTACGAGCTGTTTGCCGGCGACATGGACGATCTCCTGTTGCGCAAGCGCAAGGTCGAATCCGAACTCCGCAAGGCGCTCGACGGCGAAGGTGGCATCAAGCTCGCCTATCAGCCGGTATTCGCGGCCGACGGCCGCGGCATACTGGGGGCCGAAGCGCTGATCCGCTGGGGGCATGAAGTGCATGGTGCCTTGCCGGCCGCGCAATTCATCGCGATTGCCGAAGAGCGCGGCCTTATCGGTGAGCTCGGCAAATGGGCGCTGGGCGAAGCCTGCCGCTTCGCCGTCACGACCGAATTGCCGTGGATCGCCGTCAACATCTCTCCGATGCAGCTGCGTAACATCGGCTTTGCCGAAGAGGTCGCCGAGATCCTGAGCGAAACCGGGCTCGACCCGTCCCGCCTGCAGCTAGAGACCACCGAAAGCGTGTTGCTCGAGCACGATGACGCGATCGGCACGGTGATTGCCGCGCTGCGCCAGTCCGGCGTGCGCATCGTGCTCGACGATTTCGGCACCGGCTATTCCTCGCTGAGCTATCTGCGCCGCCAGGCGATCGACAAGCTGAAGATCGACCGCTCTTTTGTGCGTCTGCTCGACGAGGACGAAAGCGCCCGCGCAATCGTCAAGACGCTGATCGAGCTGGCGCTGGCGCTCAAGGTCGAGGTGACCGCTGAAGGCGTCGAGACCGACGTGCAAAAAGTCTTGCTGGTCGGCATGGGCTGCCACCAGTTGCAGGGCTATCTGCTGTCGCCGCCGCTGGAGCCCGGCCAATTGCTTGCGCTGCCGGGTGTTTCGTCCGTCGACCGGGAACTTTCGGCAGCTCGCGCCTGACTTTACCAGCCAGGCATGATCTGGTTCGCCTTGACCCGCTTCATCTTGGCGAAGGCGAGCGCGGCGAAATCGAAGCTTCCCGCCTCCTCGCTGACCGGCACGGAAATGTTGTCGAGGCTCTCGGCGATATGGCGGGCCAAGGCGTCGACGATTTCCGGCTGCGAGGTCTGGCCGCGCATGATGCCGATGCGGCAGTCCGGCAACTGGCCGAAGCCGTCGGCCTCGCCGAGCACGCGCATGCCGGGCCGGAGCGCGCATTCCGGCAGCACCGAGACCGCCAGGCCGGAAAGCACGGCCGCGGTGATCACCGTGGCCGAGAAGCTGGAGAACAGCACGCGGTATTCGCGGCTCTGCCGGTCGAGCACGTCGACCGCGGCGCGCCGCCAGATGCAGTTCGGCCGCCCGAACGCCATCGGCAGGGTTTCCTGCTCATGCGTGGCGTGGTTGGCCGAGGTGACCCACAACAGCGGCTCGCGCCGCACCACCTCCGACTGGCCGCGCGTGTCGTTGTGCGTCACCAGCGCCAGGTCGAGATTGCCGCGCTTGATGTGCTCGACCAGCCCCGGCGTCGGCTCGCAGACGACCGTCAGCTCGACGCGCGGGTTGGAGCGCGAGAAGCGCGCCATGATCTCGGGCAGGAAGCGGTCGGCATAGTCGTCGGGTGTGCCGATGCGGATCGTGCCTTCCAGCCGCTGGTCGTCGAAGGCGGCCAAGGTCTCTCGGTTGAGGTGGATCAGCCGCCGCGCATAGGAAAGCAACCGGTCGCCTTCCTCGGTCAGCTTGTTGGTGCGGCCGTCCTTTTCGAACAGCGGCTTGCCGATCCGCTCCTCCAGCCGCCGCATCTGCATCGACACCGCCGACTGCGTGCGGTGGACCTCCTCGGCCGCGCGGGTGAAGCTTCCCGTGTCGGCGATCGAGATGAAGGTCTGCAACTGATCGAGGTCGAGCGGCGCTTTCATCGGTCCAACCTATCATTGATGTTGATGCTACAGATTAAAAACATTCGTTGGATTAATCAATCGCGCGATGGCAAATTGGCATCGTCCACATGAAAGCAGTGCGTGTCGCCCAAAAGTGGCCCCCGGTTTTGGCGGCAACGACATGCATCACGTCAATGAATGGAAACCGGAACGGCGCTTCTCCCAAGGCGCCGCTTGCCTGGTTTCGTCCGCTCGACTCCTGGAAGGAGAGACTGACATGACCACGATTGAATTCGCTTCCGAGACCCCGCGCATTACCACGCGTCCGGCCGTTGCGACGCGTGCGCTCAATGCTCTCGCCAACGCCTATGTCGCCTGGAAAAATCGCCGCGCATTCTATCGCCTGGGCGAGATGTCGGACGCCGAGCTTGCCGATATCGGCCTGACCCGCGCCGACCTTCATGTCGCCGTCGCCGTGCCCTTCGGCCGCGACCCGACGGTGAAGCTGCGCGCCATCGCCAGCGAGCGCGCCGACACCATCGAGGATCTCGCTCGTCAGGTAGCCTGAACGGCCGCGTTGCCTGGATTTCCGGTCGCGTTGAACCTTTTCACGGCTCGGCGCGACCAAGTCTCATGCAGGCTCCCACACTCCCTGCCGGTTCCCCGCCGGCCAGCCTGCACATTGCCCGGTTCCTCCTCCAGGACCGGGCATTTTTCTTTAGTTCGTCATTCTAGGGCGGAGCAAGGAGCGAAGCGACGCGCGCAGACCCTAGAATCCATGCCGTGACGTTGATGTACTGTGCAGAATTCTGCTCCGCTGCACCCTTCGGCGAAGGTAACGGCATGGATCCTCGGGTCTACGCTCCGCTTCGCGTCGCTGCGCCCGTGGATGACGACCTCGCCGTCGACGCGCTACCTACCGCCGGTCCATGTCGCGCTTGAACTGATCGAAGATCGTCCCGACGCTCTTCTCATATTCGTCGCGCTGCTGAGCACCGGTCTCGAACATCTTGCCGAAGATGTCGTCGAACGGGTTTCGCGGCCGGCCGCTCGGGTTGGTCTGCGGCTGTTGCGGCGCGCTTTGCTGCGGCTGCGGCTGTGGCGCCGGCTGCCCACCCGGCAGGCCGAAACCGCCGCCACCCTGGCGCAGCATCTCCTCGAAGATCTTGCCGAGCGGGTTGTCGCCATAGGGGCTTTGCGTCGGCTGTGTCTGCTGCGGCGCGCCACCGCCGAACATGTCCTGCAGCACTTTGCCGAGCGGGTTCTCGCCATAGGGATTGGGCGCTTGCTGGGGCTGGCTTTGCGGCTGCTGCGGCGCGCCACCGCCGAACATGTCCTGCAGCACTTTGCCGAGCGGGTTTTCGCCATAGGGATTGGGCGCGGGCTGCGGCGCCTGGCGTTGCTGCGGCGCCGGCGCAACGCCGCTCTGCCGCATCATCTCCTCGATGATCTCGCCGAGCGGATTGTTGCCGCCACCGAAACCGCCGGCGGCCTGCATCTGCCCCCCACTCAATTGATTGTTGGTCTGCTTGAACAGCCCGCCCATCATCATCGAGGCCAAGGCCGGCAGCATCTGCTGCAGCACCTGCTGGCTGAGGCCAGTCGCCTGCGCGGCCTGGCTCGCCACGGCGCGCGATAAATCCTTCGAGCCGAACAGATGGCCGAGAATGCCGTTGCCCTCATCGATGCCTTGCGGCGAAAAGGCCCTCGTGGCGTCCTCGAAATACTTGGCGTGCTGGCCGCTTGCCATCGCCGTCATGAAGGCGCCCATCCCGTAAGGGTCGGCGGTGTTGCGCTGCAGCCCTTGCGAGAAGGCGGGCAGAAGCGCCTGCACCGCGGCCTGCGTCTGCTGCATCGAAAGCCCGTATTGCTGGGCCAGCGCCTGCATGCCGGCTCCGTTCTGGGCTTGAGCGAATATGTCGAACAAGGAAGGCATTGGCATCTCCTCCGAGAACATCCTCGTGGAAGAAACCTAGTTCGTTTCCATTCCTGATTGAAGCGGCTTTCGTCGCGCCACCGTCACGCGGAACCCGGACGGTTAATAGGCATACTCCATGAACACGGGCTCGATCGAGCCGCCCCAGCGCGTGTGATAGGCCGACAGCATCTCCTCGGCGCTGGTCGTACCGCGCGCGACCACTTCGTCGAGTGTGTTGAGAAACGAGGTCTCGTCATAGCCGTCGCGATTTTTCTTGCCGCGGTTCTTGAGTCCCATGCGCGAGATGGCGAGCACGTCGCGGGCGACGTCGCGCAAGGTGGCATTGCGGAATGGCGCCGCAATGCCTTGCTCCGGCACGGCGTTGCGCATCGCCAGGGCTTCTTCGTAGGTCCAGCTCGCCGTCAGCGCCTCGGCGACATCCAGTGCCTGCTCGTCATAGAGCAGCCCGACCCAGAAGGCGGGGAGGGCGCAGATGCGCCGCCACGGGCCGCCGTCGGCGCCGCGCATTTCGAGGAAACGCTTCAGGCGCACGTCGGGAAACAGGGTCGAGAGATGGTTTGCCCAATCGCCCATCGTCGGCAGCCCGTCGGGAATCTCGTTGCGCGCGGCGCCTTCCATGAACTGGCGGAACGTGTAGCGCGTCATGTCGTGATAATGGCCGTCGCGGATGACGAAATACATCGGCACGTCGAGCGCCCATTCGACGTAGTCGGCGAAGCCGAAATCGGGCGAGAAGCAGAATTCGAGCATGCCGGAGCGCTGGTTGTCGGTATCGCGCCAGATGTCGCCGCGCCAGCTCTGCAGGCCGTTCGGCCGGCTCTCGGTGAAGGGCGAGTTGGCAAACAGCGCCGTCGACAGCGGCTGCAGCTTCAGCGACACCTGCATCTTGCGGCGCATGTCCGTCTCGCTCTCGAAGTCGAGATTCACCTGGATCGTGCACGTACGGTACATCATGTCGAGGCCCTTGGTGCCGACCTTCGGCATGTAGCGGGTCATGATCTCGTAGCGCGACTTCGGCATTTTCGGCGTGTCGGCAAGCGACCATTTCGGGCTGCCGCCGAGGCCGAGGAAGCGGATACCCATCGGTTCGGCGATCTCGCGCACCTGCGCCAGATGCGCATTGCCCTCGCGACAGGTCTGGTGGATCGATTCCAGCGGCGCGCCGGAAAGTTCGAACTGGCCGCCGGGCTCCAGCGAGATTGCGCCCTGGCCGGTCGGCTCGACCAGGCCGATGATGCGGCCGGCATCCATTATCGGATCCCAGCCGAGCTTCTCCTGCATGCCTTCGAGGATGGCGCGGATGCCGCGCTCGCCGCCATAGGGCACAGGCGCGTTGCCATCGACATAGAAGGGGAATTTTTCATGCTCCGTGCCGATGCGCCATTTGTCGCGCGGCTTGTTGCCGGCGGCCAGATAGCCAACCAGTTCGTCGATGCCTTCGATGGGCTGGGTATCGGTTGTGTCGCGCGCCATCTAGCCCCTCCGTGCGCATGATATCCGAAAACCGGCACCGATTTCCGCTGGACGTCCTGCGCAAGACTTCAAATGCTACAGCGCCCTCTGCTCCTCGAAAAGGAGGCGCGGTGCTGCAGGGGCCGGACGGCCGCCGGCGCTAGATGGACGAAATGCCGGCAGCCGATCAAGCAAAAAATCCTGAGCCAGGCCTCAACAGGATTTGATCACCAGTCGCCGATCGTCGCCTGGATCGCGGCAAGCGCTGCCACCGCCGCCGTATCGGCGCGCAGGATGCGCGGTCCGAGCGGAATGGCGGTGACGAAAGGCAAGGCCCTCAGCATCTTGCGCTCGTCGTCGGAAAATCCGCCCTCGGGTCCGACCAGAAGCGCAAGTTTCTTCTCACTTACCGCTTGCAAGGCCGGCAGCGGATTGTTGGTCGAGGCATCCTCGTCGCAGAAGATCAGACGCCTCTCCTTGTCCCAATTGGCAAGCAGCCGTTCCAGCTTTTCCGCTTCGCGCACCTCCGGCACCGCAAGGATCCCGCATTGCTCGGCCGCCTCGACGACATTGGCGCGCAGCCGATCGATGCCGGGCTTTGCCACCTGCGTGTGCTGGGTGATGACCGGCTGCAACTCACCGGCCCCCATCTCGACGGCTTTTTGCACCAGGTAGTCGAGCCGGCCCTGCTTCAGCGGTGCAAAGCAATAGACGAGATCGGGCAGCGGCGGCTGCGGCCGCTGCAGCTCGAGCACATTCAGCCGGACCGCCTTCTTGGACTTCGCGGCGATCGAAGCCGACCATTCGCCATCGCGGCCGTTGAAAAGCAGGACCTCGGCGCCTTCGCCGAGCCGCAGCACATGAGCGAGATAGTGGCTCTGCTGCTGTCCGGCGTCGAATTCGAGGCCGGGCCCAAGATCGTCCGGCACGAACAGGCGTTGCATCTTGTAATTGGCGCGCATGGCCGAGCAATGAGCGAGGCTCTCCCCGGCGTCAAGTCGTAGGGAAAGACGACACGCGAAGGTCGGAACACCAATGCCGGTTTGTCTTGCGATCATAGAAGCTGCGAGCCAGGAAATTGCGAGGGATCGAGGGATCAATGAGCAAGATTACACGTGGCAGTTGCCTATGCGGCGCCATTCAGTACGAGTTGCGTGGCGAATTGCGTCCGATCGTTGCCTGTCACTGCAACCAATGCACGAAGGCCAGCGGTCATTTCGCGGCCGCCACCCAGGTCGAACAAGCGCAGGCGGCCATCGCGGGCGATACATTGCGTTGGTTCAAATCGTCGGAGCATGCCGAGCGGGGCTTCTGTTCCGTATGCGGCGGCAACCTGTTCTGGCGCCGATTCGGCAGTCCTTTCATATCTGTCTGGGCCGGGACCATCGACGGCAAGACAGGTCTTAAGATGGAACGCCAGCTCTATCCGGAATCGGCCGGTGACTATTACGATCTGCCGGCGGTGCCGATGGTGTCGCAATCGGATCTGAAATAACCGCGGTT
Organism: Mesorhizobium sp. B3-1-7; assembly: GCF_006439385.1. Classification (NCBI taxonomy): domain Bacteria; kingdom Pseudomonadati; phylum Pseudomonadota; class Alphaproteobacteria; order Hyphomicrobiales; family Phyllobacteriaceae; genus Mesorhizobium; species Mesorhizobium sp. B3-1-7. Next base: position 66,692 of record NZ_VFTL01000004.1, on the reverse strand, counting down.
AGCCCGCCCAGACGGGGCGATATCCGGCGCGGAGCACGGCGACGGTTGTCGGTGGCGTGATCATGATCGGATTGGCCAGTTCCGGCGCGTCCAGCCGGATCGGCGGTTGATAGCCGCCGAAGCTCCAGGGCAGGGCTGAACCATCAAGCAGCGCGTAGGATTTGTTGCCCACGGCGATCATGGTGCCGCCTGGCAGGCTGGCGAGCGATGCGGGATCGAGCCTTGCCCCTTGTCCGCCCGAGGCCAGCCGTTCCTTGTGCAGCCGCTTGTCGACCATCGGCGCGCGGGGGAGTTCAATGCCGAACGCTTCGCCGAAGCGGCTCACGAAATCGGTCGCCCGTTCGCGCCGGCAGAAGAAGCAGGGCCGATGGCCGGCGGCCAAAGCCGTCACCTCGTCGAGGAAGAAGAGCTCGGTCCAGCCGGCCTTGCCGCCAGGCCGATTGCGGCCCATCGGCTCGCGCCGGACATTGCGGAACTGGCAGACGCAGATGATCCAGGCCGGCAGGGCCCAGCGCTTCTTCAGAAGCGTCCTGGTCTCGGGGTCATGGATGATGCCGCGATTGCCGGTGAACAGGCCACGTTCCGGCACGGCGTGGATAGCGCCGAAGGGATCGACCCGGTTCTGCAGTGGCATAGCTTTCTCTCCGCTGCGCATCTTGGCTGAAACACGGGCCGCATGATATCGCTCGCCCCAGCATTTTCATGTCAGCAGGTTTTCGATGCGGGTTTTGGTCGTCCAGAATTTCGACAATGAGGGCCTTGGCCAGATCGGCGCGGCCCTTGTGGAAGCCGGCGCCGACATCGATCTGCGCAAGCCTTACCACGGCGAAGCGCTGCCGCAGGACAGCAGCGAGCATGACGCCATGGTGATGTTGGGCGGCGCCCAGAACGCGCTCGACGACGAGATCTGCCCCTACTTCCCTGCATTGCTCGACCTGACCCGCGATTTCGCCGACAAGGATCGTTCGGTGCTCGGCATCTGCCTTGGCAGCCAGCTTGTGGCGCGCGCCTTTGGCGGCGCCAACCAGATCGGCGGCGCCACCGAGTTCGGCTGGCATAAGGTGTCGCTGACGCCGGCCGCCAAATCGGACCCGGTCCTGGCGGCGCTGCCCGAGAAATTTCCGATCTTCGAATGGCATGACGACACGTTCGGCCTGCCGGAAAACGCCGTGCGGCTGGCCGGCAGCTCAGTCGCCGAAAACCAGGCCTTCCGCCTCGGCCGCGCCGTCTATGGCTTCCAGTTCCACTTCGAGGCGGATACGCCGATGGTGCGCGACTGGAGCACGTCCTTCGCTGCAATGATCGCCGAGCGCCATCCCGACTGGAACGACCGGCTCGACGACGAGCTCGCCCGCAATGGCGCCGACGCCGACGCTGCCGGGCTGGCAATTGCCCGCGCCTGGGTGGCCACGATCTGATCCAAGCCCATCCTTGGACGAGGCGTGGCATAATTGGCACGCTTGCTGGTTTCCGCCTGGGGACAACATTCTTCTTTCTTGGTTTGTGTCCGGCCGCTCGCCTAAGAGGGCGCGCTTTGTATCGTCGGTGCAACCGCCATGAACCTTTTGTGTGATCCAGCCGACACACCGGCGATACAGAATCTGCTTAGAAGCGCGAAATCGTCGAAACATTGAGACGCATTTTATCGTTTCAACGCATTGGTAACCGCCTCGTGCCCAGATGCAGAAAGCTTAACCAGAGATGACGTCCGTGAAAGCAGCTCTCCTGTCTTTTGTCATGCTGTCTGCCATCGTGCTCTGCGGCCTGGGCATTTATGCCGCCGACGCAGCGACCAACCACCGGGCCGTCGACGGCTACGGCGTCACCGCCTCGCTGAACTAGATCCGGACAAAATCTGAGGCACGTCCGCGCCGGGGGGTAGCGCCTAAAGCGCTTTTCCCTGCACGGCGATGATGCGTTTGTCGCCGCCATCGATGGCGAGCGCGCTCAGCGTTCCGGATTTCCAGGCAAGCGTGTCGACATTGACGCGGTTGGCCCTGACCTCGGCCTCGGGTACCGGCGTGTGCCCATGCACGATCACCTTGGGAAAGAGACCGGGGTGGTCATGGAAGGCATCACGGATCCAGATCAGGTCCTGCTGGCTCTGACGGTCGAGCGGCACGCCCGGCCTTATCCCTGCATGGCAGAAGAAGAAGTCGCCGAAACTCACCGAAAAAGCCAGCGATTGCAGGAAGTCGACATGGCTGCGCGGCACCGCTTTCACCAGGGCCATATGTCCCCGCGCGATCGCTTCCGCCTTGCCGAACCAATGGCCGTCGCGCAGCAGATCCACGCCATAGGACTGCGCCGTCTGCACGCCGCCGTAATTCATGAACAGGCCGTCCGGCTCGGCATCGGCAAGGAATTCGAGCATGCCGATGTCGTGGTTGCCGGCGAGCATGATGTTGCGCGGATCGCGTTTCTGCGCCTCGATCAGGAAATCGATGACGCTTCTGGAATCCGGCCCGCGGTCGACATAGTCGCCGAGATGGATGATGCGCCAGTCGGACGCGGGCGCATATTCCAGTTCGCTCTCGATGCGCCGGTGCATGGCGGCGAGCAGGTCGTGCCGCCCATGCACATCGCCGATGGCGTAAAGCCGAATGCCTTCCGGCCCGCTTGCGTCGAGGTAGTGGATGCCGGTTTCGGTCAAGGAACCTATCTTTTCGTGTTGGTCGCCGCGCGCAAGCTAGGACCAATCGATGAACAACGCCCTAGCGCTGCAGCTTATCCTTGCCATGTCCGCGATGAGGCGCTCGCCGCGCGCTAGCGCCGAAGCTGATCCTTGCCCATGTCGGTCACCAGCCGCTTGCCGCAGAGCGCCAGCGTGATGTCCATTTCCTTGCGGATGATTTCGAGCGCCTTGGTGACGCCATCCTTGCCCATCGCGCCGAGGCCGTAGAGGAAGGGACGGCCGATATAGGTGCCCTTGGCGCCGAGGCAGAGCGCCTTGAGCACATCCTGGCCGGAGCGGATGCCGCCGTCCATATGGACTTCGATCTTGTCGCCGACCGCATCGGCGATTTCTTCCAGCACCGAGATCGAGGAGGCGGCGCCGTCGAGCTGACGCCCGCCATGGTTGGAGACCACGATCGCGTCCGCTCCGGTCTCGGCCGCCATCAGCGCGTCCTCCTTGTCGAGAATGCCCTTCAGGATCAGCTTGCCGCCCCAGCGCTCCTTGATCCAGGCGACATCCTTCCACGACAGCTGCGGGTCGAACTGCTCATTCGTCCAGGACGACAGCGAAGAGACGTCCCCGACGCCCTTGGCGTGGCCGACGATGTTGCGGAAGGTGCGGCGCGATGTGCCGGCGATCCCCAGGCACCAGCGCGGCTTCAGCGCAAGGTCGATGATGTTGGCAAGCGTCATCTTGGGCGGTGCCGAAAGCCCGTTGCGGATATCCTTGTGGCGCTGTCCCAGGATTTGCAGGTCGAGCGTCAGCACCAGCGCCGAGCATTTCGCCGCCTTGGCCCTGTCGATCAGATTGAGCACGAAATCCTTGTCGCGCAGCACGTAGAGCTGGAACCAGAACGGCTTTTTGGTCACCGAGGCGACATCCTCGATCGAGCAGATGCTCATGGTCGATAGCGTGAACGGAACGCCGAACGCTTCCGCCGCCTGCGCCGCCAGCATCTCGCCATCGGCATGCTGCATGCCGGTAAGCCCGGTCGGGGCGAGCGCCACCGGCATCGCCACCTTCTCGCCGATCATGGTCGATTCCAGCGAGCGGTTGCTCATGTCGACCAGCACGCGCTGGCGGAACTTTATCTTGCCGAAATCCTCTTCGTTGGCCCGGTAGGTGCTCTCCGTCCATGCGCCGGAATCGGCGTAATCGAAGAACATCTTCGGCACCCTGCGGCGTGCCAGGTCCTTGAGGTCGGCGATGGTGAGGATTTCGCTCATGGTTGTCCCGCTAATCTGTGCTTAGGAGCGTTTTCGTGTGGGTTCGATGTCGCCGGCGTCCGAGCGCTGTCTGAGGCGCAGCCTGGACACGCGCTGCCAGTCGCCGCTGCGCTCGGCTTCCGCCATCGAGCGTTCGACATAGGTGATGTGGTCCATCGCCGCCTTGCGCGCCGCGATCGGATCGCCGGTCTTGATCGCGGTATGGATCGCACGGTGCTGCTCGAGCAGTGCCTCGCGCGCGCCGGGCACGCCGAACACCAGAAGCCTGTTCTGGAACACGCCCTCGGAGAGCAGCCGGTAACAGGAGCGCAGCGTGTGCAGCAGGATGATGTTGTGCGCGCATTCGCACACCGCATGGTGGAACTCGACGTCGATTTCCGCCTCGTCGTCGAAATCGCCGGTCCGGTGCGCCTCGTCCATGCGCGCCATGATGCCGTCGAGCAGGGCCAGATCCTCCGGCGTTGCCCGTCGCGCCGCATATTCGGCCGCCACCGCCTCGATCTCGCGCCGGTATTCCAGATAGTCGGTCACCGCCTTGCGGTGCGTGGAGATAAGGTCCGTCACCGGCTTGGTAAAGAGCTGGCCGATGACGTCGGCGACATGCGTGCCGCCGCCGGCCTTGGTCGTCAGCAGCCCGCGGCCTTCCAGCGCCTTCAGCGCATCGCGCAGGATTGGCCGCGACACCTCGAACTGTCGCGCCAGCTCGCGCTCGCCGGGCAGCCGGTCGCCGGTGCGCAGCACGCCTTCGAGGATCAGGCTCTCGATCTGCTGCACCACCTCGTCGGCGGTGCGCGAATGTTCGATCCTGGAAAAAATGTCGCTCAAAGGGACGCCTGGAGAACGGGACGGAGATGATCCAGATTAAAGCCTCTGTCGCCAACTGGTCAAATTATTTATCCAATTCGTCCCGTCTGGTCGCAGAGTTCGCCGCGCGTCAGCCTCCCCGGACGCCAATATTTGCTGTTTACGCGTCCCGCCGATTGCCGCAAGACGACCGGATTGCACGATGGGTCGAAACCAGGGGGACCAGCCGTGTCGGACGAGACGTCCAAACTCGAATTCCAGCCGCGCGCCCAAGGCAGCGTGATGGGCTTCCCGGCGCATGAGGGGCGGCCTGGCGCGCTGGGCGAAGTCCATGCGCGTCCGCACCCGCTGATCGAAAAACCGCGCGTGCTGATCCAGCTTTCCTTCATGACCGAGGGCGGCGCCGCTGTCGACCATGCCGTGCTTTCGGAGCTGTCGCGGCGGCTGGGTATCGCCGCGCCCGAGCGCAATGCGCGCCACCATGCCATGAAATGGGGCAAGGGCACGCTGCGCTGGGAGCGGCATACGGAATTCTCGACCTATCTTTGGGAAGGGCCGCTGGCCGAAAACGGCCGGGCGCAGGAGGATTCGCCCTTCGGCAACGGTTTTTCGCCACCGGGCACCGTGATTTCGGGCATCCGCCTCGAAATCCGCAAATGGACGCAGACGAGCGAAAGACTGGCTGCCGGCTTCGACCCGACCAGCCTGTGCTATTCGCTGGTCGAGCGGGGCGCCGCCGCCATCGTCACTGATTTCCGCCAGGACGGCGACGGCTTGACGCGCATGCTGGTGCTCGATCGCGGCCTGACGCCGGCCAGCACCGGCGCCTTGTCGCAGCGCCTGATCGACATCGAGACCTATCGCACGCTCGCCATGCTTGGCCTGCCGATGGCCTTGACGCTGTCCGGCCGCGCCCGCCGCATCGAGGACCGCCTGGCGCAGACCACGCTGGAAATGAAGGCGGTCGAAACCCGCGACAGCCAGACGCTGCTCGCCGATCTTACCGAACTTGCCGCGGAGCTCGAGGCCGACGCAGCATCCAGCCTCTATCGTTTCGGCGCCAGCCGCGCCTATGACGGCATCGTCACCGAAAGGCTCAAAGCGCTGGATGAAGAGCCGGTGCAAGGCTACGACACCTGGGCGGGCTTCCTCTTGCGGCGCATGGCGCCGGCCATGCGCACCTGCCGCTCGGTGGAGGAGCGCCAGGCGAACCTGTCGCGAAAACTCACCCGCGCCACCACACTGCTGCGCACCTGGGTCGACGTCGAAGTGGAGAAGCAGAACCGCGACCTGCTCGCCTCGATGAACAACCGCGCCCGGCTGCAACTGCGCCTGCAGCAGACGGTCGAAGGCCTCTCGGTCGCCGCCGTCTCATACTATGTCGTCGGCCTTATCGGCTATGTCGCCAAGGGCGCCTCGATCTTCGGGCACGCTTTCGCGCCCGAAGTCGTCACTGCCGCCTCCGTGCCGGTCGCCATCCTGCTTGTATGGTGGGGCGTGCGCCGCGTACGCAAGATGCATTCGGAGCCGGCGAAGCATCCAGGCGAATAAGCGGCCAGGCTTCATCTAGCGCGACCCAGGCCGCAGCGGCAGATTGCCGCTGCGGAAGCTTGCGGTTACGCTTGGCGTGGAGCGCGACCAAAGCAGCGTTTGCAACGGATGCGTCAGGCTGGTAAAAGATTTTGACCAGTCAAAGCCAGATGAGGCTGCCCGATGTCCGGCCTAGCCATGCCCAAGCCAGATGCCGAAACGATGCGCCGCCGCGCCGAGATCGTCGCCGACATGCGCATCATCGTGCCGGGCGAGGGGGTTGTCGACGCAGCCAATGAAATGCGCGCCTTCGAAAGCGACGGCCTCACTGCCTATCGGCAACTGCCGCTGGTCGTGGTGCTGCCGGAGACGGTGGCGCAGGTCTCCCGCGTCCTCAAATACTGCAACGAGCGCAACATTCGCGTCGTGCCGCGCGGCTCCGGCACCTCGCTATCGGGCGGCGCGCTGCCGCTCGAAGATGCCGTGCTGCTGGTGATGAGCCGCTTCAACCGCATCCTGGCGATCGACTATCCAAACCGCGTCGTGGTCGCCCAGCCCGGCGTCACCAATCTCGGTATCACCACCGCCGTCGAGCAGGAGGGCTTTTACTATGCCCCCGATCCATCCTCCCAGATCGCCTGCTCGATCGGCGGCAACGTCGCGGAAAATTCCGGCGGCGTGCACTGCCTGAAATACGGGCTCACCGCCAACAATGTTCTGGGCATCGAGATGGTGCTGATGAATGGCGAGGTGGTGCGCCTCGGCGGCAGCCATCTCGACCAGGAAGGCTATGACTTGCTCGGCGTGATGACCGGCTCCGAAGGCCTGCTCGGCGTCGTCACCGAGGTGACGGTGCGCATCCTGAAGAAGCCGGAGACGGCGCGCGCGCTGCTGATCGGCTTTCCGAACAGCGAAGAGGGCGGCCAGTGCGTCGCCGATATCATCGGCGCCGGCATCATCCCGGGCGGCATGGAGATGATGGACCGCCCGGCGATCCACGCGGCGGAGGATTTCGTCCATGCCGGCTATCCGCTCGATGTCGAGGCGCTGCTGATCGTCGAGCTCGATGGCCCGAGTGTCGAGGTCGATCACCTGATCGGACTGGTCGAGGCGATCGCCTATCGCAATGGCTCGACCACCTGCCGCATCTCGCAGTCGGAACAGGAACGGCTGAGCTTCTGGGCCGGCCGCAAGGCGGCCTTCCCGGCGGTCGGCCGCATCTCGCCCGACTATTACTGCATGGACGGCACCATCCCGCGCAAGGAACTGCCGAGGGTGCTTGCCGGCATGCGCGACCTTTCCGAGAAATACGGGTTGGGCGTCGCCAATGTCTTCCACGCCGGCGACGGCAATCTGCACCCGCTGATCCTCTACGACGCCAACGTCCCGGGCGAGCTCGACAAGGCCGAAAGCTTTGGCGCCGACATCTTACGGCTCTGCGTCGAGGTCGGAGGCGTGCTGACCGGCGAACACGGCGTCGGCGTCGAGAAGCGCGACCTGATGCCGGAAATGTTCAACCAGGTCGACCTCGACCAGCAGATGCGGGTGAAATGCGCTTTCGATCCCAATCATCTGCTCAACCCCGGCAAGGTTTTTCCGCAACTGCGCCGGTGTGCGGAGCTGGGAAGGATGCATGTGCATCGCGGACAGGTGGCGTTTCCGGATATTCCGAGGTTTTGATGGGCGGTCAATTTCGGATGACTGCGTTCCTTCGCGCCCCCCTCTGTCCTGCCGGACATCTCCCCCACTTGGGGGGAGATCAGCTGTCATCGCAGCCTTCGCCAATCTTCGACGTTGCAAGGGAGGCGCGGCGGCAAAAATTGCCAATCTCCCCCCAAGTGGGGGAGATGTCCGGCAGGACAGAGGGGGGCGCGAAGGAACGCGGCCTGTCGCCGTCTCGGGCTTCGCCCGAGTCACCTCTCCCCCGCTTTGCGGGGCGCGAGGAACTGGAGCGATGACCACCTTCACTCCATCCACTTCCGCCGAAATCCTCTCCACGGTCCAATGGGCAGCGGCGGAAGAAACGCCGCTGGAAATCCTCGGGCACGGCTCGAAGCACGGCATCGGTCGTCCGCTGCAGACCGAGCATACACTCGACCTCTCCAAGCTCACCGGCGTCACCCTCTACGAGCCGGCCGAACTGGTGCTGTCGGCCCTCGCCGGCACGTCGCTCGCCGAACTCGAAAAACTGCTTGCCGAAAACGGCCAGCAATTTGCGTTTGAGCCGATGGACTACGGCCCGTTGCTCGGCGGCGAGCCGGGCCAAAGGGGCAAGAACGGCACGATCGGCGGCGTGCTGGCTTCGAACCTCTCCGGTCCCCGCCGTCTCAAGTCGGGCGCGGCGCGCGACCATATCCTTGGCGTTGCCGCTGTTTCGGGGCGCGGCGAGGCGTTCAAATCGGGCGGCCGCGTGGTCAAGAACGTCACCGGCTACGACCTGTCGAAGCTGATGGCGGGAAGCTGGGGCACGCTCGCCGTGCTGACCGACGTGACTTTCAAGGTCCTGCCGGCGGCCGAAACAGAAGTGACCTTGGCCATCCGCGGTCTGCTCGACGATGCGGCCGTCGCGGCCATGGCGCTGGCGCTCGGCTTCAGCGCCGAAGTGTCGAGCGCTGCGCATCTGCCGGAGCGCATCGCCGCGAAGGTCGCCAGCGGCAAGCACGGCAGCGATGCCGCCACGCTGCTGCGGGTCGAGGGGTTTGGGCCTTCGGTCGTCTACCGCATCGAGGCGTTGAAGCAGTTGCTCGGCAAGGCGGGTCCGCTCGAAGAGATCGCGGGCGAGGCGTCGAAGACGATCTGGCGCGATATCCGCGACTGCGCACCCTTCGCCGATGGCGGCGCGCGGCCGGTCTGGCGCGTGTCGATGGCGCCGTCTGAGGCGCATCACATGGTGATGGCTCTGCGCATGCAGGCGGCGGTCGATGCCTTCTACGACTGGCAGGGCGGCTTGGTGTGGCTGTCGATGCGCGAGGGCGATCCGGAGGCCGAGCTACTGCGCGGCTTGATCCGCAAGCATGGCGGCGGCCACGCGACGCTGGTGCGGGCGTCCGCCCCGCACCGTGCGGCGCTGCCGGCGTTCGAGCCGCAGCCGCCGCATCTCGCGGCATTGTCGGCGCGGCTCAAGGCTGAGTTCGACCCGAAGAATATCTTCAATCCCGGCCGCATGGGTTAGGACCGCGACATGCAGACCAATTTCTCAGCAGCGCAGCTCGCCGATCCACATGTCGCGGAATCGGAGAAGATCCTGCGTAAATGCGTGCATTGCGGCTTCTGCACCGCCACTTGTCCGACCTATGTGACGCTTGGTAACGAGCTGGATTCACCGCGCGGCCGCATCTACCTCATCAAGGATATGCTGGAGAACGGCCGGCCGGCGGACAAGGAGATCGTCACCCATATCGACCGTTGCCTGTCCTGTCTTGCCTGCATGACGACCTGCCCTTCTGGCGTGAACTACATGCATCTGGTCGACCATGCCCGCGCGCATATCCAGGAGACTTACAAACGGCCGCTGCTCGACGGGCTGACGCGCGCCATGCTGGCTTTCGTGCTGCCTTACCCGACCCGCTTCCGCGCCGCGTTGAAGCTTGCCGGGCTCGGCCGGCCGTTCATCGGCTTGTTCGAAAAGCTGCCGGCGCTGAAACCGGTCGCGGCGATGCTGAAGCTTGCACCCGCGTCGATCCCGCCGGCATCGCCGATGGCGAAACCGGGCACGCATGCCGGGCAAGGCATACGGCGTGGTCGCGTGGCGATCCTGACCGGCTGCGCGCAATCCGTGCTCGATCCGGCGATCAACGATACGACCATCTCCCTGCTGACAAGATTGGGCGTCGAGGTCGTGGTGCCGGAAGGCGAGGGCTGCTGTGGCGCGCTGGTCCACCACATGGGCCGCGAGGATCAGGCCCTTGCCTCGGCGAGGCGGAATGTCGATGCCTGGACGCGCGCCATCGACCAGGGTGGCCTCGACGCCATCATCATCACCGCGTCGGGCTGCGGCACCACCATCAAGGACTATGGCTTCATGCTGCGCCTCGATCCCGCCTATGCCGAAAAGGCCGCGCGCGTCTCGGCTCTCGCAAAAGACGTCACCGAATATCTTGCCGCGCTCGACCTGCCGGAGCCGGTGCGCAAGCCGGGCACGGTCGTCGCCTATCACTCTGCCTGCTCGATGCAGCATGGACAGAAGATCACGCGCCAGCCGAAGGAGCTTCTCACCAAGGCGGGCTTCGTCGTGCGCGAGCCGCGCGAGGGGCATTTGTGCTGCGGCTCGGCCGGCACCTACAACATCCTGCAGCCCGAGATTTCCGCCAAGCTGCGCGACCGCAAGGTGAAAAACATCGAGGCGACAGGCGCGGAAATCGTCGCCACCGGCAATATCGGCTGCATCACCCAGATCGCCTCCGCCGCGAAGCTGCCGGTGGTGCACACGGTCAAATTGCTCGACTGGGCTTATGGCGGTCCGAAGCCGGAAGGCGTTTCCGACAGCGGTTTGATCGCCGCGGAATAACTATTCCGCCGCGAGTTGATCCGGCACGCCGTAGGTCGCGCGGTAGAGCGCGCGCTGGCGGTTGAGCGCCACCATGGTGTTGCGCAAGAGGATCGCGACGGTGAGTGGGCCGACGCCGCCCGGCACCGGCGTGATCCAGGAGGCCACTTCCTTGACGCTGTCGGTATCGACGTCGCCGACGATACGGGTTTCGCCATCAGGTCCGACCTCGGAGTTGATGCCGATGTCGATGACGGCAGCGCCCGGCTTCACCATGTCGGCCTTGATCAGCCTGGGCTTGCCGACGGCGACGAACAGCGCATCGGCGCGGCGCGCATGGGCCGCCAGCGAGCGCGTCATGTGGTGGCACACCGTCACCGTCGCGCCCTCGCTCATCAACAGAAAGGCGATCGGCTTGCCGACGATCTCGGAATGGCCGACGACGACCACTTCGAGCCCCTTGAGCTCGAGGCCGGTCTCCTTCAGCAGTTCGACCGAGGCCGCCGCGGTGCAGGGCGCCAGGTCGAGCTGGTTGTAGACGATGTTGCCGATCGAGGCCGGATGCATGCCCTCGACGTCCTTCAGTGGATGCACCGCCGCCTGCAGCGTCTTGATCGGGATATGCGCCGGCACCGGCCGCTGGATGATGATGCCGGTGACGCGCGGGTCGGCGTTGAGGCCATGGATCGCGGCCTCCAGCTCGCCGGCGGTGATGTCGGCGGCGAAGCGCCGCTCCTCGAAGCCGATGCCGGCAAGGGCTGCCTTGGCGCGCTGGTTGCGCACATAGACATCGACCGCCGCGATATCGCCGACGGTGATCGAAACCAGCTTAGGCGGAAAACCTTCGGCCGTGGCGATCGCCGCGTCCTCGCGAACGGAAGCGATGATGCGCTGGGCGACCGGGCCGCCTTTCAGGTAGCGGCTGTCGTCGGTCCGGGTCATGGCTGGCACCTTTTGCCTTCTCTGAGCAATTCAGGGGACAGGCGCGGGAGCGGCTTTCTGTCTGGAATTGCGTAACAACTAAGATTTTGTGCGCTGCAATAGCAGAGGAGCGCCGGGAAATCAGCCCCGAAAGCGAAACCGCCTGCTTTCGGGGCGACTTGCCGCGCCCTGCATCAGAAGAAAAACTCAAAAAATGAAAAGGGCAGCGCGATTGCCCGCGCTGCCCCTTCGCGACCGGCCGTATCCCCACACGGCCCGTCCCCCGTAAACTCTGTCATCGGTTTAAGCACATCCCGCGGGATCGTACTATGACTTGGCGGCAACAGCAGGAGACTAAAAGCGCTGCGCCGTCTAACCGGCTGATTCGCTGCGACTATATCACCTCGACCGTGGTTCCGACATTGACGCGCTCGTAAAGGTCGACGACGTCCTCGTTGCGCATGCGGATACAGCCGGAAGACACCGCGCCGCCGATCGTCCAGGGCTGGTTGGTGCCATGGATGCGGTATTCGGTGGTGCCGAGATAGAGCGCGCGCGCGCCGAGCGGGTTCTCGATGCCGCCGGCCAGGTAGGTCGGCAGGTAACGGCCCTTGGCCGCCTCGCGCTTGATCATCTCCGCCGGGGGGCGCCAGTCCGGCCACATCTTCTTGTCGGTGATCTTGTGCGTGCCCGACCATTCGAAGCCCGGTTTGCCGGTGCCGACGCCGTAGCGCCGCGCCTTGCCGTTCTTCTCGACCAGGAAAAGGAAGTTCTGATGCGTATCGATGATGATGGTACCCGGCTTCGCCGGCCCGTCATAGGCGACTTCCTGCGGCAGGTAGATCGGGTTGATCTGTGGCCGCATCACCATGCGTTTGGCCGGCTGCTGCACTGCCGCCGTGCGCTGCCGGTCGGGCTGCGCCTCGAACAGGCGGCGCAGCGGCTGCTGCGTTGCCTGCCGGGCCGGGCGCACGATGCCCGGCGCACGGCCAAGCTGCAGCACCCAGGGCGCCGAAAGGTCGGGGCTCACCATGACCGGCGGCATGTCGGCATAGCGGTCATTGGCAAGGGAGGTCGTGGCGCCGGCGGCAAGAATGGCCACCGCGCCAAGCAGGGAACAAAACGCTGTCTTCATCGGAACGCACCTTGATCGTCGAACTCGTCCGGGCGGGGAGGGCCTCGGCTTCGCGATCCTGGCGCGCAGCGGCAAGCAAAGCATGAATCGGAATGCGTAAAATGCCGCTTTGTCAGTAAACCTTTTGGTGTGGTTACCGGCCGGTTCAGGAATCTGGTAAAGCCACCGTAAACTTGGCGCCGAGGCGCGTTAACGAACGGATTTGGTAGCGATGGCGACTGAACATGCCGGTATTCTCGACGGCCCCGACGGCAAGGCGCGCTGCTTCTGGCACGGCAATCTGCCGGACTATCTCCACTATCACGACCACGAATGGGGCCGGCCGGTAACGGATGATCGCCGGCTGTTCGAAAAGATCTGCCTGGAAGGCTTCCAGTCGGGCCTGTCGTGGCTGACCATCCTGCGCAAGCGCGAGAATTTCCGCGAGGCCTTCGCCGGTTTCGACTTCGACAAGGTGGCGGCGTTCACCGACACGGATGTCGAACGCCTGCTCGGGAATGCCGGCATCATCCGCCATCGCGGCAAGATCGTCTCGACCATCAACAACGCAAAACGCGCCCGCGAGATGGTGGACGAGTTCGGCTCCCTGGCCGCGTGGTTCTGGAAGTTCGAGCCGGATCCGCAGGAGCGGCCCGAAATCGTCGACCTCGCACATCTGCGCGCCAATCCGACGACGGCCGTGTCGGTCAGGATATCGAAGGAGTTGAAGAAGCGCGGCTGGAGCTTTGTCGGTCCCACCACCGTCTACGCCTTCATGCAGGCCATGGGCCTGGTCAACGACCATCTCGAAGGCTGCTACTGCCGGGCGGAGGTGGAGAAAGAGCGCAAGAGGCTCAAGAGGCCGAAGTAGGGCGCTTTTGCCTTCTCCCACAAGGGTAGAAGGAGAAGGCTCACTTCTCGAACCTGCCCTTATGGCCGCTGCCGTTGATGTCCCAGACAAGGCTCGAGCCGGACACCGTCAGCACCAGTCCGCTGAAGCCGCTGTCGTCGGGCGTGTGATGCGTGGAGGCGGAGCTGCGGCCGGCCGGGATGACCTCGACGGTCGAGCCCTTCCTCACCCAGCAGCCCTTGCCGTACTGGTCGTTGGCGCCATAGGCGAGCGCGAATTCGAAGCTGCCGTCTTTCTTCAAAAGCAGCTCGGAACCGACTTCCATGACGCCGTTCAGGTAATAATGGCCGGCAAGACGGGCATCGCCCGGCTGGCACGCGTTGGCGGCAACGGGCATGCCACAGAAAAGCGCGCCTGCAAGCGCGCCTGCAAATCGCAACTGCATGATGATCCCCCGATCGTTGAATGAAAGTCAGACGCTGCCGGCGCCGGCCAGGAACAGCCCGGCGATGATAGCCGCCACGGCCGCGAAGGCCGGATAGATCACCAGCAGGCCAGTCACCAGCGCGTCGCGGGCGCTCGGCTTGGCCGCCGCAGCCTCGAACGGTCCGGCCGGCTGCTGTGCCGGCTTCAGCGTGCTGCCGGCGGGCCGCAGCCTGGCCGACCTGCCGCTCTCGATCATGTCTTCAGCCGTCGTCATGGCCCCGAACCCCTTGTTTCGACGCGCTTTATGGTCGTCGATTGTGTCGGCAGCATGCCGCGCCGGTGGCGGAATTGTTTCGTTTTTGGCGGGATATGTTTCAGTTCTTCCTTCTCCCGCAAGGGGAGAAGGGAAGGCGCTAACCCTTGCCGCTCCAAGCCGCATCGTTTAGGAAACGCGCGCTCGAAGTAAGTCACCACTGACTGGAAACCTCCATGGCCGACAAATCGGAAAAGACGAAAGCGCGGCTGCCGCGCGGTTTTGCCGACCGCAGCGCCGAAGACATCCGCGCCGTCGAGAAGATGATGGCGACCATCCGCTCGGTCTATGAGCTCTATGGCTTCGAGCCGGTCGACCAGCCGATGATCGAATACACCGATGCTCTCGGCAAGTTCCTGCCCGACCAGGACCGGCCGAACGAAGGCGTCTTTTCCTTCCAGGATGACGACGACCAGTGGCTGTCGCTGCGCTACGACCTGACCGCGCCGACAGCGCGTTTCGTCGCCGAGAATTTTGAAAAGCTGCCAAAACCCTATCGCAGCTATCGCTCCGGCTGGGTGTTCCGCAACGAGAAGCCCGGCCCCGGCCGCTTCCGCCAGTTCATGCAGTTCGACGCCGATACGATCGGCACGCCCGGTGTGGCGGCGGATGCCGAGATGGCGATGATGATGGCCGATGTCATGGAAGCGCTCGGCATCAAGCGCGGCGACTACGTCATCCGTGTCAACAACAGAAAAGTGCTCGACGGCGTGCTGGAGGCGATCGGCCTTGGCGGCGACCAGAATGCCGGCCGCCGCCTGACGGTGCTGCGCGCCATCGACAAACTGGACAAGCTTGGGCCGGAAGGCGTGAGGTTGCTGCTCGGTCCAGGGCGCTGGGATGGCGGCAAGGAAGGCGAGGGCGATTTCGCCAAGGGCGCCGGGTTGAATGACAAACAGGCCGAAGCGGTGCTTCTTGCAACCGCGAGGAACGGCCAGACGGCCCAGGATTCAAACGTCAATGCCAACGCTGTCTATCAGGAAGGCGTCGGCGAGCTCGCAACGATCGAGGCTTTGGTCAGGGCCGCAGGCTATGGCGAAGACCGCGTCGTGATGGATCGGTCCGTCGTGCGCGGCCTCGAATACTACACCGGCCCGGTCTTCGAGGCCGAGCTGCTGGCGGAGATCCCCAACGACGAAGGCCAGATTGTGCGCTTCGGCTCGGTCGGCGGCGGCGGCCGCTATGACGGGCTGGTCTCGCGCTTTCGCGGCGAGCCGGTGCCGGCGACAGGCTTCTCCATCGGCGTCTCACGCCTGATGACGGCGCTGAAGAACCTCGGCAAGCTCGACGTCTCCGATGTCATCGCGCCCGTCGTGGTGCTGGTCATGGACAAGGATACGGAAAGCCTCGGCCGCTACCAGAAGATGGTCGCCGACCTCCGCGCCGCCGGCATCCGCTCCGAAATGTATCTCGGCGGCGCTGGCATGAAGGCGCAGCTCAAATATGCCGACCGCCGCGGCAGCCCGGTCGCCATCATCCAGGGTGGCGACGAGCGCGCCAAGGCCGAAGTGCAGATCAAGGACCTGATCGAAGGCGCCCGCATGTCGGCGGAGATCACCGACAATGCCGAATGGCGGGCGGCACGGCCGGCGCAGGTGACGGTGGCGGAAGGCGAACTGGTTGGCGAGGTGAAGAAGATACTCGCGGGGCAGGCTGCTGATCGCGCGAAGGGTGGCGCTTGAACACCCCCCTCTGTCCTGCCGGACATCTCCCCCGCAAGGGGGGAGATTGGATGTCGCGTATGCTTTCGCCAATCTCCAGCGTTGGAGAATGGGAGCCGAGCCCAAAACTGCTGATCTCCCCCCTTGCGGGGGAGATGGCCGGCAGGCCAGAGGGGGGTGCCTCGCGCCCTACCTATCAATGACCACCCGTCCCGTCATCGCCGCCGACATCGTCAAACTCTTCGCCATCCGCGACACCCACGCCGTGGAAGTCGCCGTGCTGCAGCCGGCCGATCCGTTCCTCGACATGGCGGGCGAGGACCTGCGCCGGCGCATCTTCCTGACCGAAAGCGAGACCGGCAAGACGCTGTGCCTGCGGCCCGAATTCACCATTCCGGTCTGCCTCGACCACATCGCCAGCCAGGCCGGAACGCCGCGCCGCTACTCCTATCTGGGCGAGGTGTTCCGCCAGCGCCGCGAGGGCGGCAACGAATTCTTCCAGGCCGGCATCGAGGACCTCGGCGATCGCGACACGGCCGCCGCCGATGCCCGCTCGCTGGCCGATGCGCATGCGCTGCTTTCGCTGGTGCTGCCCGGCCAGACACTTGCCGTCACGCTCGGCGACCAGACTTTGTTCGAAGCGGTGCTCGCCGCGCTCGGCTTGCCGCGCGGCTGGCGCATGCGCCTTGCGCGCGCCTTCGGCTCGGCGCCGATGCTGGAAGCAGCGCTCGCCGATCTCGCCAATCCGCCGCGCAACAGCCAACTCTCCGGTCCGGTCGCCTTGCTGGCGCTCGACGGCGACGCGGAAGGCCTCGCCGCGCATATCTCTGCCGGCATCGAGGAGGCCGGGCTGTCGGCATCGTCCGGCCGCGCGCCTGCCGACATCGCGCGGCGCCTGATCGAGAAAGCGCAACTGCGCAGCGTGCGGTTGTCCGACGAGGCGTTTTCGGCGCTGAAAGGTTTTCTCGAGATCGACGTCGCGCTCAGCGGCGCGACCGCGGCGCTCGAGAAATTCGCCGCCGATGCCGGCCTGTCGCTGGGACCGGCGCTGGAGAATTTCGCCGCCCGCGCCGAGGCGATCGAGGCGCATGGCCTGTCCTCGGCGCAAATCCGCTACGACGCCGCCTTCGGCCGTCCGCTCGATTACTATACCGGCCTGGTCTTCGAGATTGCCGCCGGTGACGGCGACCGCCCGCTGGCCGGCGGCGGCCGCTACGACCGGCTGCTGACGCTGCTCGGCGCCAAGAAGCCGATCCCCGGCGTCGGCTTTTCGGTTTGGCTCGACCGTATCGAAGCCTTGCGGGAGAGCGCGAAATGATCACGCTGGCGATCCCCTCGAAGGGCCGTCTCAAGGAACAGTCGCTCGAAGTGCTGGCCAAGGCCGGCCTGGCCGTCACGCTACCTGAGGACGACCGCAAATACCGTGCCCGCATCGACGGCCTCCACGATGTCGAGGTGGCCTTCCTGTCCGCGTCCGAGATCGCCGGCGAGATCGGCCAGGGCGCGGTCGATCTCGGCATCACCGGCGAGGACCTTTTGCGCGAGAACCTCGCCGATTGGGAAGCGCGCGCCGAGATCGTCGCCCGTCTCGCCTTCGGCCATGCCGATGTCGTGGTCGCCGTGCCCGACATCTGGCTCGATGTCGATACCATGGCCGACCTCGACGATGTCGCCGCCGATTTCCGCCAGCGCCACGGCCGGCGCTTGCGGATAGCTACAAAGTACTGGCGGCTGACGCAGCAGTTCTTTTCGCTCAAGCACGGCATCCAGGTCTACCGCATCGTCGAAAGCCTCGGCGCCACCGAAGGCGCGCCGGCGGCGGGACTGGCCGACGTCATCGTCGACATCACCACCACCGGCTCGACGCTGCGCGCCAACCACCTCAAGGTGCTGGGCGACGGCACGATCCTGAAGTCGCAGGCCTGCCTGGTGGCATCGAAAAAGTCTCGAGATGCAGCCGACGAGGCGCAGTTGCGCGACATTGCCGCAAAAATGGGCGCGCTGGTCGCCTAGAGCAATTTCAGGAAAAGTGTGAAGCGGTTTTCCGTCCGGAATTGCGTCAAAGAGCTTTAGCCACCTCTACCTTCGGCGGGTTTCCACCGCCTTTGCGGGCTGATAGGCTCGATCATCTCGGGAGGAGACGGCGATGGCGATCAAACTCGACGAGCTCATGAACGCCACCAATCTGCGCGGGCGCGGCGCCGGCGGCACCTTCATTGCCCCGCTGGGCGGCAAGGCGCATGTATCGGGCGATCGCTTGGTGCCCCTGCTCGACAAGACCATTCCCGAACTGTTTTCCGAAACGGTGAGCAAATACGCCACGCTCGACGCCGCCGTTTTCGTCGGCCAGGACAAGCGCTTCACCTGGAGCGAGCTCTCGGACGCGGTCGACGCCTTGGCCGCCGGCTTTCTGGCGCTGGGTCTGGAAAAAGGCGACCGCGTCGGCATCTGGTCGCCGAACCGTTGGGAATGGCTGGTGACGCAGTTCGCCACCGCGCGCATCGGCCTGATCCTCGTCAACATCAACCCGGCCTACCGGCTGACCGAGCTCGAATATGCCCTCAACAAGGTTGGGTGCAAGGCGCTCGTCACCGCCGCCCAATTCAAGACATCCGACTATCTCGGCATGATCGGAACGCTTGCGCCCGAGCTCGCCGCCGCCGAGCCCGGCAAGCTCAAGGCTAAGAAACTGCCAGCGCTGAAGATCGTCATCCGGATGGGCGACGACAATTCGCCCGGCATGTTCAATTTCGGCGATGTGCTGGCCATGGCCGGGCGTGACGAACATGACAGCCTCGACCGCATCTCCGAAGGCCTGAAGCCCGGCGACGCCATTAACATCCAGTTCACCAGCGGCACGACGGGTGCGCCGAAGGGCGCGGCGCTGACCCACTCCAACATCGTCAACAACGGCAATTTCGTCACTTCGGCGATCAGGCTCACCGTCGACGATCGGCTCTGCATCCCGGTGCCGCTTTACCATTGCTTCGGCATGTCGATGGGCACGATGGGCTGCGTCTCCAAGGGCGCCACCATGGTTTTCCCGGGCGAGGGCTTCGATGCCGGCGCGACGCTGAAAGCGGTCGTGCAGGAGCGCTGCACCGGCCTCTATGGCGGGCCGACCATGTTCGTCGCCATGCTCGACCATGTCGATTTTTCCAGCTTCGATCTCTCCAGCCTGCGCACCGGCATCATGGCCGGTTCGCCATGCCCGATCGAGGTGATGAAGAAGGTCGTCTCGCTCATGCACATGGCGCAAGTGACCATCGCCTATGGCATGACGGAGACCAGTCCCGTCTCCTTCCAGAGCAGCGTCGACGATCCGCTGGAAAAGCGCGTCTCCACCGTCGGTCGCATCCACCCGCATGTCGAGGTCAAGGCGATCGGCACCGACGGCGCCACCGCCGCGGTCGGCGAGCCTGGCGAGCTCTGCACGCGCGGCTATTCGGTGATGAAGGGCTATTGGGACGACGCCGACAAGACCCGCGAGGCGATCGACGCCGACGGCTGGATGCACACGGGCGACCTCGCCACGATCGACGCCGAGGGCTACTGCAACATCGTCGGCCGGGTGAAGGACATGGTCATCCGCGGCGGCGAGAACGTTTATCCGCGCGAGGTCGAGGAATTCCTCTATCGCCATCCCAAGATCAAGGAAGTTCAGGTCTTCGGCATTCCCGACGACAAATATGGCGAGGAGCTCTGCGCCTGGATCGTGCTGAAGCCCGGCCAGATCGCCACCGCCGAGGAGATCAAGGCTTTCTGCGCCGGCCAGATCGCGCATTACAAGGTGCCGCGCTACATCCGCTTCCGCACCGAGCTGCCGATGACGGTGACCGGCAAGCCACAGAAATTCCTGATGCGCGAGGCGATGGCGGAGGAATTGGGATTGGT
The DNA here is from genome assembly GCF_006439385.1 of Mesorhizobium sp. B3-1-7. NCBI lineage: Bacteria > Pseudomonadati > Pseudomonadota > Alphaproteobacteria > Hyphomicrobiales > Phyllobacteriaceae > Mesorhizobium > Mesorhizobium sp. B3-1-7. Next base: position 46,790 of record NZ_VFTL01000004.1, on the reverse strand, counting down.
GGCGCAGAAGACGACGTGAAACGGCATTTATGGACAACGAGTTTCCAAATTTTGCGGCGCTGAAAGCCGCCAAAATCGAAAACATAGATTATCGCATAGTCGTCCGGCGCGGCGCGCGAACCGGCAGTGCCATCGTCATCGCCCCGCATGGCGGCAAGATCGAGCCCCGCACCTCCCTGATCACCGAGACGATAGCAGGGGGCGATCTCGATATGTATTGCTTTGAAGGGCTCATGCCGGAAAGCAACCGGGAGCTGCACATAACATCCAGGAACTTTGACGAGGCAACCGCGCTGGAACTGTTGCGGACGAAGTCCACTGTCGTTGCTATCCACGGTCGCCAGGATCGGGATGATCTCGCGACAGTCTACATGGGCGGCAAGGACGCCGCGTTGGTTTCAGAGATAGCCTGGCGTCTGCAGGAGGCCGGCTTCCAGACAAAAAAGGATAACCATCCGTTTCCGGGTATCCAGGATTCGAACATCGTCAACCGAGGACTGACGGGCAAAGGCGCACAGCTGGAAGTGCCCTTCTCGCTGCGCCGTCGAATGGGGAACGAGTCGGAACTTCTGGAAAGATTCTGTGGGGCGGTTCGCAAGTCCATCGAGGCATTCGACGCCAGAAATGATGCCCGGTCCTCAATCGTGTTTTGAACGGTGCGCTTGGCGGGCAAAGATGCCCATGAGAGGTGCTCCCCACGCGCTTTTCCGCTAAGTTCGCGCAAACGCGTGGCGTTCGGGGGCTTGAATGACTGGTTACGGGCGGTCGGTGACTTCCTACACGATGCCGTTGGCCGCGCTGGTGATGGCTCTCGCGGTCAGGGCCGGCGGCCTTTCGGTCGACGAAGGGTCGCTGAACGCCAGGATACTGGTTGGAGCGCTGTCGAGCGCCATCATGTTCACCACCATTTTCGTGGTGCTCGACCACGCCGAGGCGCTCGCCCGGCGCATAGGGGAGCCCTACGGAACGCTGGTGCTGACTTTTGCGGTGACGGCAATCGAAGTGTCGATCATCGTCTCGATGATGCTGCATGGAGCAAACAACCCCACGCTGGCGCGCGAATCCGTTTTCTCGACGGTGATGATCACCTCCACTGGCGTTGTCGGGATATGTCTCACGCTTGGCGGCTGGCGCTATCGCAAGCAGGCGATCCTCCGGCAAGGGACAAGCGCCTACCTGTCGGTTCTGATCGCGTTGACCGTGATGACGCTTATTCTTCCGACCTACACCCAGGCCACGGGTCCCGGCACGTTTTCGGCGGCTCAGCTTGGTTTCGTCAGCGTCCTTTCGGTGCTTCTCTATGCGAGCTTCGTGTTTGCCCAGACCGTCCGGCACCGGGAGGACTTCGTCCAGGGACAGGCGCACGACGTTCCGATGCGAACCGCCTCCCACGACAGCATTTTCGTCAGCGCCCTGCTGCTGCTGAGCGGGCTCATCGGCATTGTCCTGCTCGCAGAGCAGGTCGCCGCGAGCGTGGAGGATGCGCTCGCGGCCTATAAGGTGACCCAGGCCGACAGCATCGTGGGAGCAATGATCGCGGCACTGGTTTTGATGCCGGAGGCGATCTCGGCGATCCGCGCCTCGTTCAAGAATGAGCTACAGCGCAGCCTGAACGTCGCGATGGGCTCGGCCTGCGCCACGATCGGCTTGACGATACCGGCGGTCGCGGCCGCCAGCCTGCTGACGGGCAGGGGGCTGACCCTGGGGCTTCCGGCCTCCGATGCCGTGCTTCTGGTGCTGGCGCTTTTCATATGCAGCGTCAGCTTCAGCACCGAAAGAACGACGTTCCTGACCGGCATGGTGCATGTCGTGGTGTTTTTTACCTATGTGTTCCTGATCTTTGTGCCGTGAAATGGTTGCAGCCTGCCATCAGGCGCAGGGATAGAAAGCGCCTCGAAAGGCGCCTCACATCCTCAGCACCGCCCGATCCAGCCCGCGTATGATCCGCGCCAGTTCCGCGCACTCGTCCTGGCGCACCTTGTTCTTGCGCCAGGCCATGCAGATCATGCGCTGCGGCATCGGCTCCTGGAACGGCACGATCCTCAGATCCGGCATGACCCCGGCGGCACTTGCCGCCATTTCCGGCACCAGCGTGACGCCGAGCCCATGCGCCACCATCTGCAGGAGCGTCGTCAGGCTGGTCGCGCCGTAGCTTGCCATCGCCACCGGCCGCACATTGCCGCAGACGGCCAGGGCCTGCTCGCGCAGGCAGTGGCCTTCCTCCAGAAGCATCAGCCGCTCAAGCGCCGGGCTCTCGGGCGGCACCGGCGGCGAGGCGAAGGCCGGATCGCCGGCGGGAACCGCGAGGAAGAAGCGGTCGGGAAACAGTTCTTCGGTGACGATTTTCGGCTGCTCAAGCGGCAAGGCCGCGATGAAGGCGTCGAGCCGGCCGGACGTCGCGTCCTCGACCAGCGACGCGGTCACCGCTTCGCGCAGTTCGAGCTGGAGGGAAGGGTAGTGCTTTCTCAACTCCGGCAGCACATGCGGCAGGAGGTAGGGCGCGACCGTCGGGATGATGCCCAGCCGGAAGCGTCCCTCCATGGTAGGGCGGCCGCGCCGGGCAGTCGTCTCGACGTCACGTATTTCGGCCAGAATGCGCTCGATACGCGGCTGCAGGGCAAGCGCCTCGTCGGTCATGCGCACCGTCTTGCCGCCGCGCTCGAACAACAGGCAGTTCAGCCGCTCTTCCATCTCGGCGATCTGCGCGGAAAGGGCCGGCTGGCTGACGCCGGCAAGCTTCGCTGCGCGGCCGAAATGCAGCGTCTGCGCCAGCGCGTCGAAATACTGCATCTGTCGGACGGTAAGGCCAATCATAAGAAAATCCTATCAAATGAAACAGGAAAGGCAATTTGTCTTTATCGGCTGGCCGGCCTAGTCTGGAATCATTCCAGGTTGGCGCGGCCAGCGGCCGCCCCCGAGAATTTCGGGAAAAATCAACCTCGGCAAAATTCAACCTCGGCAAAAACCTCTGCAGAATCGGAGACTAAGATGGACGCCAAAACCGACGATAACAGCGCTGGCAAATGCCCAGTGGCGCATGGATCCGCCGGCCGGACCAACCGTGACTGGTGGCCGAACCAGCTCGACCTTGCCGTCCTGCATCAGCAGTCGAACCTGTCGGACCCGATGGGCGAAGATTTCGACTACGCCAAGGAGTTCGCGAGCCTCGACCTCGATGCGGTGGTCAAGGACCTCACCAAGGTCATGACAGATTCGCAGGATTGGTGGCCGGCCGACTTCGGCCATTACGGGCCGCTCTTCATCCGCATGGCCTGGCACAGCGCCGGCACCTATCGCATCGGCGACGGCCGCGGCGGCGCCGGTGCCGGCCAGCAGCGCTTCGCGCCGCTGAACAGCTGGCCGGACAACGCCAATCTCGACAAGGCGCGCCGGCTGCTGTGGCCGGTCAAGCAGAAATACGGCCGCAAGATTTCGTGGGCCGACCTTCTGATCCTCACCGGCAACGTCGCGCTGGAATCGATGGGCTTCAAGACCTTCGGCTTCGCTGGCGGCCGCGCCGACGTGTGGGAGCCGGAGCAGGACGTGGACTGGGGCTCCGAAACCAAGTGGCTCGGCGATGAGCGCTATTCGGGCGACCGCGAACTGAGCGGCCACCTCGGCGCCGTGCAGATGGGCCTCATCTACGTCAACCCGGAAGGCCCGAACGGCAAGCCGGATCCGATCGCCGCCGCGCGCGACATCCGCGAGACCTTCGGCCGCATGGCGATGAACGACGAGGAAACCGTGGCGCTGATCGCCGGCGGCCATACCTTCGGCAAGACCCATGGCGCCGGTGACGCCTCGCTGGTGGGCGCCGAGCCCGAAGGCGCGGGCATCGAGGCGCAAGGCCTCGGCTGGTCGAGCAAATACGCCTCCGGCATCGCCGGCGACGCCATCACCTCGGGCCTCGAGGTCATCTGGACGACGACGCCGACCAAATGGAGCAACAACTTCTTCGACAACCTGTTCAATTACGAATGGGAGCTGACGAAGAGCCCGGCCGGCGCCCATCAATGGACGCCGAAGGCCGGCGCCGGAGCCGGCACCGTTCCGGACGCGCACAACCCCTCCAAGCGTCACGCGCCGGCGATGCTCACCACCGACCTCGCGCTGCGTTTCGACCCGGCCTACGAGAAGATCTCGCGCCGCTTCCACCAGCATCCGGAACAGTTTGCCGATGCCTTCGCCCGCGCCTGGTTCAAGCTCACCCACCGCGACATGGGCCCGGTCGTGCGCTATCTGGGTCCGCTCGTGCCGAAGGAAGAGCTGATCTGGCAGGATCCGATCCCGGCGATCGACCATGAGCTGGTGAGCGAGGCCGACATCGCTTCGCTCAAGGCCAAGATCCTGGCCTCCGGCCTCTCGGTCTCGGAGCTGGTCTCGACCGCCTGGGCTTCGGCCTCGACCTTCCGCGGCTCGGACAAGCGCGGCGGCGCCAATGGCGGCCGTATCCGGCTTGAGCCCCAGAAGGACTGGGAGGTCAACCAGCCGGCCCAGCTCGCAAAGGTGCTGGCCAAGCTGAAAGCTCTCCAGAAGGAGTTCAACGCCGCGCAGGCCGGCGGCAAGAAGGTCTCGCTCGCCGACCTCATCGTGCTCGGCGGCGCCGCCGCGATCGAGAAGGCGGCGAAGGACGGTGGCACCGAGGTGACGGTGCCCTTCACGCCGGGCCGCATGGACGCTTCGCAGGAGCAGACGGATGTCGCCTCCTTCGCTGCCCTGGAGCCGAAGGTCGATGGCTTCCGCAATTATGCTCGCGGTCGGTTGCCGATGTCGGTCGAAGCGATGCTGGTCGACCGCGCCCAACTCCTCACGCTGACGGCGCCCGAACTGACCGTACTGGTCGGCGGCCTGCGCGTGCTCGGCGCCAATGCCGGCGGCTCCAAGCATGGCGTCTTCACCGACAGGCCGGGCACGCTGACCAATGACTTCTTCGTCAATCTGCTCTCGATGGCGACGGTGTGGGATCCGGCGGCCGGCTCAGAGCCGGGCTCGGACGAGGTCTACGAAGCGCGCGACCGCAAGACCAAGCAAGTGAAGTGGACCGGCACCCGTGCCGACCTGATCTTTGGCTCGCACGCGCAGTTGCGCGCGCTCTCCGAGGTCTACGGCTCGGCCGACGCCAAGGCGAAGTTCGTCAAGGATTTCGTCAAGGCCTGGACCAAGGTGATGAACGCCGACCGCTTCGACATCGCCACGAAGTAAGATCGCATCCTCCCAACGAAAAAGGCGCGGGTCATGCCCGCGCCTTTTTTGCATTTATCCAGAGCTATCAGTCTTTCTCGAAGATGCCGGCCTTGGCGACCACGCCGGCAATCGCTCCACCGATCAGCGGCGCGACGATGAACAGCCAGAGCTGGCTGAGCGCAGCACCGCCCGAAAACAGCGCCGGGCCGATCGAGCGCGCCGGATTGACCGAGGTGCCGGTCACCGGGATCATGGCGAAGTGGATCCCCGCCAGCGTCAGGCCGATGACCAGGCCGGCAAAGGCGGTGGTGTGCTTGGCGTTGGTGACGCCGAGGATCACCGTGACGAAGGTGAAGGTGCCGATCAGCTCCCACAGGAAGGCCGAGCTCATGCCCCATTTCGTCTCGTCCCAGCCATTGGCGCCGAAGCCGCCGGTGTGGCCGCCAGCCTGGCCCGATACGATGATCCACAGCGCCAGCGAGGCGATGATGGCGCCGATGACCTGCGCGATCCAGTAGGGGACGACATCCTTGGCCGGCATCCGCCCCGCCAGGAACACGCCCAGCGTCACCGCCGGATTGAGATGCGCGCCCGAGATCGGGCCGATCGCATAGGCCGCGGCGATCAGACCGATGCCGAACGCCAGGCCGATGCCTTCCTGTCCGAGCGGCAGCGCGCCGCCGAAACCGCCCGTGACCACGGAGGCGGTGCCGATGAACACCAACAAAAATGTGCCGAGAACTTCTGCCAGATAAGTCTTCATTGCCCTCTCCTTGTCGGACCCGCCAAACCGCGTTTCCCGCGCCGCGAATCACTGGTGGAAGAGTATTCCTGTGGACAACACTTGCAAAGCTGGGAGGTTAAGCAGGTCGGCTTTCTTGCAGGCGTCAATCAAAACATTAGAAGTCTTTCATGTTCTGATCGATTGTTCTTGTTTCCCGGCCGCACCTCTCGCCATGGAAAAACCGTTCGGCCAAATCGTCCGGTCTTGAAACGTCATTTCATCGGCAAACCGAATGGAACTGTTTCAATCCTGGCCTGAAAGGCTTTAAGAGCGGGCTGGACCCGATTTGTAAACAGCTACGGAAAACAGGATGCGACTGGGCGGAAGGCTGGCGGCGGCGATAGAGATTCTGGAAGACATCGGCCGGCGTCACCGGCCGGTGGCCGACGCCCTGCGCGACTGGGGCCTGTCGCATCGCTTCGCCGGTGGCGGCGATCGCGCGGCGATCGGCAACATCGTCTATGACGCGTTGCGCCGCAAACGCTCGGCCGGCTGGCTGTTCGGCGAGGACACGCCGCGCGCCATCGGCTTTGGCGCGCTTCTGTTGGAATGGGGCCAGACGGCGCAGTCGCTCAACGACGCGCTCGATGGCGACAAATTCGCGCCGCCGCTGCTCGACGCCGGCGAGCTGAAGGCAGCCGCCGGCCGCAGGCTGGCCGACGCGCCCGACGTGGTGCGCGCCGATATCCCGGACTGGTGCGCGCCGCTGCTCAAGCGAGCCTATGGCGAGGCCTGGGTCGAGGAAGGCGCCGCCCTGGCGCAGCGCCCGCCGCTGGATCTGAGGGTCAACACGCTCCAGGCCGATCGTGCCAAGGTGCTGGCCGAGCTCCAGGGCACGGGTGCCGCGCCGGCGGCGATCGCGCCGCACGGCATCCGCATCCCGCCGATCGATGGCGATGGCCGGCACCCCAACGTGCAGGCCGAGCCGGCCTTCCAGAAAGGCTGGTTCGAAGTGCAGGACGAGGGTTCGCAGCTTGCCGCGGCACTTGCCGGCGCCGCGCCCGGCATGCAGGTGCTCGACTATTGCGCCGGCGCCGGCGGCAAGACGCTGGCGCTGTCGGCCGAGATGGACAATCGGGGCCAGCTCTTCGCCCATGATGCGGAGAAGGTGCGGCTGGCGCCGATCTTCGAGCGCATCCGCCGTTCGCACAACCGCAACGTCCAGGTCGTCAGCAAGCCCGCCGAGCTTGCGCCGCTCGCCAACCACATGGATATCGTGCTGATCGACGCGCCCTGCACCGGCAGCGGTACCTGGCGGCGACGGCCCGACGCCAAATGGCGGCTGACGGAAAGGCAGCTCGATGCCCGCAAGGGAGAGCAGCAGGCGATCCTCGACACGGCGCAGGCCTTCGTCAAGCCGGGCGGCTTGCTGGTCTACATCACCTGTTCGGTGTTCGATGCCGAGAACGGCGAGCAGGTCGCGGCCTTCCGCGAGCGCCATGAAGGCTTTGCGCCGGTCGATCATCGTCAGCTCTGGGATGGCCGCTTCCTTGGTCATGAAGGGGCCGCGCGTATCGGCGAAGGCGGCGGCATCTCGCTGTCACCGGCGTTGAGCGGCACCGACGGGTTCTATTTCCACGCCGTGCGCCGGGCTGCTTGAAGACAGCCGCTTTTGCTGCGCTGCAGCATAAAAGATTGCCTGTTTTGCCGGGCTCTGCAATAAACTTCGCCAGCAATATGAGGCAAAGCGCCATGGCGGCAGCCAAGATCGTACCCGCTCCCGACTTCGAGGAACGCGTCAGGGCGTCCTTTGCCCGGCAGGAGGCGATGGCCACGATCGGCGCCGAGCTGACGCTGGTGACGCCCGGCATCATCGAGATCGAGATGCCTTATTCCGCCTCGCTTACCCAGCAGCATGGCTTCCTGCATGCCGGCGTCATTTCGACCGCGCTGGATTCGGCCTGCGGCTATGCCGCGTTTTCACTGATGCCACAGAATTCCAGCGTGCTGACCATCGAGTTCAAGGTGAATCTCCTGGCTCCGGGCAGGGGCGAGCGGTTCCTGTTCCGCGGTTCCGTGACCAAACCCGGGCGCACCATCATCGTCGCCGACGGCCAGGCCTATGCCTTCGCCGCCGATGGCGAGGCCAAGCTGATCGCCACCATGACCGGCACGATGATGACGGTGGTCGGCCGCGACGGAATAGAAGGCTGATCCATGGCGGGTGCAGTTCAGATTGCCGGCAAGGCGGTTCTCTTCGTCATGGCGGTCGAGGCCGAATACGGCCCGCACCTGAAAAACCTGTTCACGCCGCTGATGACCGGCGTCGGCCCGGTCGAGGCCGGTGTCAGGCTGGGCGCCGAGCTTGCGGCGTTGAAAGCCGAGAGAGCGCTCCCGGACCTGGTTGTTTCGCTGGGCTCGGCCGGCAGCCGCAAGCTGGAACAGGCCGAGATCTACCAGGTCGTGTCGGTGAGCTATCGCGACATGGACGCTTCGCCGCTCGGCTTCGAGAAGGGCGCGACGCCTTTCCTCGACCTGCCGGTGACGGTGCCGCTGCCTTTCGTCATCCCGGGTGTCAAGGCCGCCTCGCTCTCGACCGGCGGCGCGATCATTTCCGGCGCCGCCTATGACGTCATCGATGCCGACATGGTCGACATGGAGACCTTCGCCTGTTTGCGCGCTTGCCAGTTGTTCGGCGTGCCGCTGGTCGGCCTGCGCGGCATTTCCGACGGCGCGGCCGATCTCAGGCACGTCAACGACTGGACGGAATATCTGCACGTGATCGACGAGAAGCTGGCCGCTGCCATCGACTTGCTGGAGCAGGCGGTCGTCTCCGGCGCAATCCGGCTGGGATAGGCCAAAAAGGACGGAAAGCCGCAGCGCTGAGCCCATTGCGCCGACTCGTTTCTTTCTCTAAAGGCTCGCCATGACGACGACAGCCAATCACACCGACACCGTACTGATTGTCGATTTCGGCAGCCAGTTCACCCAGCTTATCGCCCGCCGCATCCGCGAGGCCGGCGTCTTTTCCGAGATCGTGCCGTTCCAATCGGCCGAAGCGGCCTTCAAGCGCATCAAGCCGAAAGCGGTGATCCTGTCGGGCGGTCCGGCCTCGACCACCGATATCGGCAGCCCGCGCGCGCCGCAGGTCGTCTTCGACGCCGGCGTGCCGGTGCTCGGCATATGCTATGGCCAGATGGCGCTCTGCGTGCAGATGGGCGGCGTCGCCGAAAGCTCCAACCATCGCGAGTTCGGCCGCGCCTTCGTCGAGATCGAGAAGGAGAGCCCGCTGTTCGAAGGCCTGTGGGCGCCCGGCCAGCGCCACCAGGTGTGGATGAGCCATGGCGACCGCGTCATCGAACTGCCGCCGGGCTTCAAGGTGCTCGGCAAGTCGGAAAGCTCGCCCTTCGCCATCTTCGGCGATATCGAGCGCAAGATGTACGGCATCATGTTCCATCCGGAAGTGGTGCACACGCCGGACGGCGCCAGGCTGCTCCGGAACTTCGTCCACAACATCGCCGGCATCGAAGGCGACTGGACGATGCGCGCCTATCGCGAGCACGCGGTCGAAACGATCCGCAAGCAGATCGGCAAGGGCAAGGTCATCTGCGCGCTCTCGGGCGGCGTAGACTCTTCGGTCGCCGCACTTCTGATCCACGAAGCGGTCGGCGACCAGCTGACCTGCATCCTCGTCGACCATGGCTTGATGCGCAAGGACGAGGCGGCAAGCGTGGTGGAGATGTTCCGCCAGCACTACAACCTGCCGCTGATCCTGGTCGACGCCTCCGACCGCTTCATCTCGGCGCTGGAAGGCGAGGCCGATCCCGAAAAGAAGCGCAAGACCATCGGCCGCCTGTTCATCGAAGTGTTCGAGGACGAGGCGAAGAAGCTCGGCGGCGCCGATTTCCTGGCGCAGGGCACGCTCTATCCCGATGTCATCGAAAGCGTCTCCTTCTCCGGCGGCCCGTCGGTGACGATCAAGTCGCACCATAATGTCGGCGGTCTGCCCGAGCGCATGAACATGAAGCTGGCCGAGCCGCTGCGCGAACTGTTCAAGGACGAGGTGAGGGCGCTCGGCAAGGAGCTCGGCCTGCCCGAAAGCTTCATCGGCCGCCATCCGTTCCCCGGTCCCGGCCTCGCCATACGCTGCCCTGGCGGCATCACGCGCGAGAAGCTGGAGATCCTGCGCGAGGCCGACGCCATCTATCTCGACGAGATACGCAAGGCCGGACTCTACGACGCGATCTGGCAGGCCTTCGCGGTGCTGCTTCCGGTGCAGACGGTCGGGGTCATGGGCGACGGCCGCACCTACGAATTCGTCTGCGCTTTGCGTGCCGTGACCTCCGTCGACGGGATGACGGCCGACTTCTACCACTACGACATGAACTTCCTGGGTGCGGCCGCCACCCGCATCATCAACGAGGTCAAGGGTATCAACCGCGTCGTCTACGACGTGACCTCGAAGCCGCCCGGCACAATCGAGTGGGAGTAGAGGGAGAACGGCGGCAATAGCGTAGTTTCGGCGGTGGTTTTCGCTGCCCTATGAATTGCCTTCATGTCTCACTCTTGCTCGGCTGGGGATCTCAATCTCGAGATGGCAGGCCGATCTGGGCCCGCATCCCGTAAAGTGCTTTCGAATGGTGCGAGCGGTGTAGCGTAGAATTGCCTGCGTAAAGGCGTGTCCGCTTTGCTCCTCGTCTCGGCCGTTTAAGCGGGCCTTGCTCGTTCCTGAAGCGGACTATCAACAACAACGCCAGCGTATTGCGCACAAGCGCTATCCAGCGGCCTGCTCCATCTCTTTCATGTCCTGAAAGCGATCCGCAATCCGCGGATGGAGCCGGCCACCGTCCGCCGCGCCGATGGCCATGACGATCTCGTCCTCGGCCGGGCCGTCGGCGATCTGAAAGTTGGCGGTGATGAAATGCGAGCGCCGGCCGTTCTCGCTCTTGTCCATCATCGGCAGCGACAGCAGCGCGCCTGGCGCGTTGCGGGTGTTGCAGAATTCGAGGTAGGTCGTGCCGCCGACAGCGTCGCGGAACACGTTGCCGAAGCGCAGCGTGTGGATCATGGCCGAGGCGTGCTCGATCTCGCCTGCGACCCCGACGGCCGCGGCCTTGCCATAGCTTTCGATACGTTCCGCCGGCATAAGCGCGAGCAGGCGATACGACCCCGAAATGGTCTCGGAGGTGCTGGAGACGATGACCGGACTGGCCCGCGACGGCATGACCATGGTGTGCGTGACGCATGAGATGGGCTTTGTCCGGGCAGTGGCCGACCGCGTCCTCTTCATGGATGCCGGACAGATCATCGAGGAGGGCACGCCAGGCGCATTTTTCGGCCGCCCGCGTCATGACCGGACGAAGCTGTTTCTCAGCCAGATATTGAAGCACTAATGCATGTCGCGTAAAAGTGTGCAGCGGTTTTGCGATAACGACATGCATGAAAACACAGGCTTAAAGCGCGTCGCCTGAATCCGCTTCAGCGCGACGCGCTTTAGCCTTCCTGGGAAGGCAGAAGACAGAATCCAGTCGAATAGCGACGCGGCACCGTTGATGGTGGACTTTACCTGGCTCGTCCCTGCACGATGCGGTCGATCACCATGGCACAGAGCAGAATGGCGAAGCCCGCGAGCAAACCCTGGCCGACAGCGGCGTATTGCAGGGCATTGAGTACGTCTTCTCCGAGCCCCTTGGCGCCAATCAGCGACGCGATGACCACCATCGAAAGACACATCAGGATGGTCTGGTTGATGCCGGCCATGATCGACGGCATGGCGAGAGGAAGGTCGACCCGCGTCAGCAGGAACCATCGCGTGGCGCCATAGGCTTGTGCGGCTTCGCGGATTGCCGGCGGAACGCCTTGCAGGCCAAGCGCCGTCAACCGCACGACGGGCGGCGTGCCGAAGATCAGCGTGGCGATCACACCAGGCGGCTTGCCGATGCCGAACAGCGCGATCACCGGGATGAGATAGACGAAGGCCGGCATGGTCTGCATAAAGTCTAGCACCGGCCGCAAGGCGGTGTAGACGCGCGGCCTGCGGCCACACCAGATGCCAAGTGGGATTCCGATCACCAGGCAAAGCACCGCCGAGGTTCCAAGCAGCGCCACCGTTTCGAGACTTTTTTCCCAGAAGCCGAGCAGGGCGAGATAAGCGAGCGCAGCGGCGGTGAAGATGGTGACCCGCGACCCGGCCAACTGCCAGGCGAGGATCAGGATGACCGCCATCGTCACCGGCCATGGCATGCCGGTCAGCGCGTAGGACAGACCGTCGAGTACCAGCGATATGCCGCCGGTGACTGCGCCGAAGAAGCCTTCGCCCGCATGCGATATCCCTTCCATCAGCCCGTCCAGCCCCGACGACAGGCCAACCTGCCAATCGCGATTGGAAGGCGCCGCCATGACCCAGCCGGCCGGGTTTGCCCAGGCGAAACGGTAAATTGAGAGGCCATAGGCCAAGATGCAGAAGATAAACGCGCACAGCGCAAGCGGATAGTTGAGCCCATGCCCCAAAGCCTGGTTCGATCGCCAGCGGGCGAAGCGGCGCTCGAGCAGCCGGTTGGCAAGGAACCCGCTTATGATCCGCGCGAAAAGCAGCGTCAAAAGGCCCGTTCCGATCAGCAAAGGCGCTTTCTGCCCGGCCGCCTGTGCTTGTTCGCTTGCCTTGTCCGCGGCTCTCTGCAACGCCGCGGCCGACGATTTCAAACCCTCGGCATTGTCCGCGCCTGAAGCTTGCGCCGCCTGTGCCTGTTCGGCCCGCGCCGTAGCTTGCTTGGTCAGCCGCTCGGCGCGCGCCTGCTCGGCCGCGCCGAGATTGCCGACCGCGCCGATGCCGACCTGAACGACCGCGAGCATTTCGAGAAAGAAGACGATCCAGAACACCACCGCGATGCCACGCGCCGCCGCCCAGACCGGACCGAGCACCGCGGCTGCGACGTTGAAGGGCCAGACAGAATTTTGCGCCCGCCGGATGCGGGAAAAGCGGTCGACATAATAATGCGGGTTCTGAACGGCGAACTCTTCGACCAGGCGGTCTTCAGTCGGCGGTTCGAGCCGCCCAGTGGCGTGCGGATCATGGGCGCTCACGATTGTCCGCCCTTTCGCAATCCATCCAGGAGAAGCTGCCTGTCGACGACGCCGACAATTGTTCCCTCTGCGTCCGTCACGGCCAGCGGCGCCTCATCCTGGGCCGCGAGTTCCACCAGTTCCCCGAGCGGCTGCTGCGCGACCACCCGGCGCAAAGATCTCACGTCCGACTGCGGGTTCTTTGCGCTGAAACCGCTGACGGGCTCCATGATGCGACCGGCGGTGATCACCTTCAGCCGCGAAATGTCGGCGACGAATTTAGCCACGTAGTCGTGCCTGGGAGCCGTCACGATGTCTTCGGGCGTGTCGATCTGGATGATGATCCCGTCCTTCATGATGGCGATGCGGTCGCCGATACGGATCGCTTCATCCAGGTCGTGGGTGATGAACACCACTGTCTTGCCCATCGACCGCGAGAGTTCCAGGAATTCATCCTGAAGCTGACGCCGGATCAGCGGGTCGAGTGCGCTGAACGGCTCGTCCATCAGAAGGATAGCCGAATCCGCCGCCAGCGCGCGGGCCAAGCCGACGCGCTGCTGCATGCCGCCCGAAAGCTCGTGGCAGTAGCGGTCGCCCCATCCCGAGAGATTGACCTTGGCGAGCGCTGCCTCGGCGACGTCGAAGCGTTTCTGCTTGCTCGCCGCCTGGATTTCCAGCGGCAGCGCGACGTTGTCGCGCACTGTGCGGTGCGGCAGCAGCCCGAAGCTCTGAAACACCATGCTGACCTTGCGCGACCTGATCGTCCTCAACTCGGCAGGCGTCTTCGTCATGATGTTCTCGCCGTCGACGAAAATCTCGCCGGCGGAGGGTTCGAGCAGTCGGTTGATATGGCGGATCAAGGTCGATTTGCCGCTGCCCGACAGACCCATCACGCAGAAGATTTCGCCGGGTGCGACCGAGATACTGACATCGGCCACGCCGACGACGCAGCCGAACCGCTTGACCACGTCCTCCTTGTCCAGCCTGTCGCGCAGGATGGATGCCATGGCCTCGGGCGCGCGCGGACCGAACACCTTCCAGACGCCGTTCATGACGATAGCGGGCGGAGCGGCCGAGCCGCTCCGCTTAGGGTTCAGGTTGGCCGACACGGCGTCCACGCCTACGCTTCCCGGCCATGGTCGCCGTGCGCCACTCCGCTCAGTGGCCGAACCACTTTGCCACGTCGCCCGGATGGACCTTGATCCACTCCTTGGCCAGCTCGTCGGCCGGCTTCTTGTCGACGATGATAGCGTATGCCCATTTCGAGATGTCGTCCGGGTTGAAGCTCATACGCTCCAGCGCCGCCGTCAGGTCCGGCTGGCGCTGCGCCAGCGTGGCAGCATAGGCAACATGCACGGTGGTGTCAGCATAGGCCGACGACACCTTCGATTTTTCGAACCATTGCGGATCGTCGTTGGGCTGCACGACGACGAATTTCGCCGGGTCGTTCTTCGGCTCGGTCAGGAAGGCGAGCTTGTAGCGGGCGAAATTCTGGTGTGGGCTGTAGCAATAGCCGACCCATGGTTTGTCGGCTTTCGCCGCGCGGTCGAGCGAGGCCGCCGCCACCGCTTCGTCGGTGACCTGCAGGTCGAAGAAATCGGCAAAACCGTAATCACGCGCCCTGACCTTCTCGATGTTGGTCGACTGCCAGCCAGACGCGCCGATCCACATCTCGCCTTTGCCGTCGCCATTGGTGTCGAACAGCTTGGCGTTGTCCGGGTTGGCGAGATCGGAGACATCCTTGATGTGATATTTGTCGACCGTGACCTGGGTGACGCAATAGCCCTGCTTGGCTTCGTAGCCGTTTTGGGCGAGCTTCACGGTGCCAGCGCCCTTGACGTACTTGTCGACAAGGCCTTGCTGGTTGGGCAACCAGACGTCCGGCCAGATATCGACCTCGCCCTTGCCGCGATTCATCGCTTCCCAGATCACCGGAACGGCGGTGGTCGTCACCGTCGAAACATCCAGCCCCAGTTCCTGCTCGGCCGCGTTCTTGATGACGTTCATGACCGCCGTCGCGGTGGCGTAATTCGGGTCTGGCATCGTCACGTCGGCAGCATAAGAAGAAGCCGCGGGCGTCAGCATAAGGACGCCGAGTGCGGTCTTGAGCAGGTAGCCTTTCATGGTGTTCCCCAACTTGGTTGCGCTGATTTCATTCAGTCTACCCATCAGGTTAGCGGAACATGCAGGCAATCCATCCCAAATTTCATCACATAAGGAAAATCGATGGAGTGCATAAGGTCGCTGGCGTTCCGCAACGTGCTCTGAGCCAGGTCGCTCTAGAAATAGGCTTGATCGGGCTCACTGGCCTTTCGGTTGGCAATGAAGGCCTGCAGCGCCTCGTCGATCGCCGGATCGAGGCCGGGGTCGTGGTAGTCCTCGAGCAGCCGCTTCCATTGCCGGTTGGCGCGCTGCGCGGCATCCAGCCGTCCTTCCTCGTTCCACTGCTCGAAGGAATTGTTGTCGCTGATGGAGGATCGGTAGAAGGCGGAAAGGAAGTTGGCTTGCGTATGCTCGCTGCCGAGGAAATGCGAGCCCGGCCCGACTGCCTCGATGGCCTCCATCGCTTGCGCGTTGACGGAAAGATCGATGCCCTCGAACAGGCTGGCGAGCTTGCCGCAGAGGTCGGCGTCGATGACCGTCTTCTCGAAGCCGGTCACTAGCCCACCCTCGAGCCAGCCGGTGGCGTGGTTGATGACATTGGCGCCGGCAAACATCGACATCAATATACCCCAGGTCGCCTCCTGCTCGGCCTGGGCATCGGGAAGCTTGGAAGCCGACAGCGAACCGACGGTGTGGAACGGCACGCCCACGCGCCGCGCCAATTGCCCACAGGCAAGCACCATCTTGCCGGCCTCCGGCGTGCCGAAGGTCGGCGCGCCGCTCTGCATCGAGATGGTGCTGGCGAAGCTCCCCATCAGGCAGGGCGCGCCGGGATTGATCAACTGCACGAGGCTGAGGCAGGCAAGCGCTTCGGCCAGCACTTGCGCCAGCGTGCCGGCGACGGTGCAAGGACTCATCGCGCCAGCCAGTGTCCAGGGCGTGCAGGCGACCGGCTGGTTGTTGCGCGCATAGACCTTCAGCGAGCCGGACATGTTGGCGTCGAGCACCAGCGGCGCATTGGTGTTGGAGACGTTATAAAGCACGGCGTTGTTGGCGACGAATTCTTCGCCGAAGACGATCTTGGCCATGTCGACCGCGTCCTGCGCCCGCTTCGAGCCGATGAACGCGCCCATGAAGGCGCGGTCCGAATGACGGATGTGGGTATAGAGCATGTCGAGATGGCGCTTGTTGGCCGGCAGGTCGACCGGCTCGCAGACGACGCCGCCCGAATGATGCAGATGCGGGATCATCTGGTGCATCTTCACCAGATCGCGAAAATCCGCGATCGTCGCATAGCGGCGGCCGCGATCGAGGTCATGCACGAAGGGCGGTCCCCAGGATGGGCAGAGCACCGTATTGTCGCCGCCGATCATCACCGTGTTCTCGGGATTTCGCGCATGCTGCTTGAATTGCGAAGGCGCGGTGGCGCGGATGATCTTGCGGCACATGCCGGGCTCGAAGCGTACCCTCGTCCCCTGCACGTCGGCGCCGGCGTTGCGGAAGATATCGAGGATCTCGGGATCGTCATGGAATTCCATGCCGACTTCCTTGAGCAACTGGTCGGCATTGGCTTCGATCAGGCTCAGCCCCCCCTCATCGAGGATGTTGAAGGTGCCGATCATGCGGCGGATATAGGGGCGCCGCGGCGCCTGCCGCGCGCTGCGCTGGCCGAGCCTTCCTGCGCGGCCGCCGGTTCTCGGAGCATGCGTTTCGGTGGTGATCGTCGCTTCCTTGTCCATGGTCTGCTCCGATATCAAGCGGGCGTTAAGGCAGACTGCTCGGCGGGCTGAAGTCCGCGAAGCCGCATATTGGCTGGGTCGTAAGGCGCCTCGCGAAGCTCACGCGCGGAGAACTCCCGGCCGAGGATGGAAACCGTCAATTGCTGCGGCGAGATACCGGGCCGCAGATAGGCGAGGGCAAGCGTCTTGCCGGTCCGGAAACCACGCGCGCCGGAGGTGACGATCCCGACGGGGCGGCCTGCCTGCATCACCGCGTGGGCGTAGAAAGGCAGACGTTCACCGTCATCGTCGATCTCGAGCAACGCCATTGTCCAAGAGTTGTCGCCGACGCGTGCCAGCATCGCCTCGCGGCCGACGAATGTCCGCCCCTCGGTTTTGACCAAAGCGCTCAATCCAGCCTCCAGCGGCGTCCGCTCGGTGGTCAGGTCCGCGCCCCAGCCGCGATAGCTTTTTTCCAGCCGCATCGCGTTCAGCGCATAGATGCCAAACGGACGTAGGTCGAACTGCGCGCCGGCCTTGGCGACCGCTTCGTAAAGCTTACCGAATTGCGCGAGTTGCACATGCAATTCCCACCCGAGCTCACCTGCATAGGAGACCCGAAGTGCAGCCGCCTTGATGCCCGCCACCCGGATGATCTGCGCGGAAAGCCAGGGAAATGCCGTATTCGACAGATCCGCTTCGCAGATCTTTGCCAGCAGGTCGCGGGCGCGCGGCCCCATCACCCCCAGCACCCCCCGTCTTTCCGTGACGTTGTCGATCGTCACGCCAGGAAATTCCGCGGCGCGCGAGCGCAGCAGATCCTCGTCATGCCTTTCCGCGAGGGCGGCGCTGGTGAGATAGAACCCGTCATCGCCGAAGCGCGTCACGGTAAATTCCGACGCCACGCCGCCATTCGCGGTCAGCATGTGAATGAGGCCGATGCGGCCGAGGCGTTCGGGTGGCCGGTTGGCGCCGAGCGACGCCATGAACGCGCTGGCGCCGGGCCCGCCGATCTCGAATTTGGAAAAGGCGGAGAGGTCGATGGCGCCGACGCTGTCCTGCACGGCAAGGCACTCGCCACGCACGGCGTCGAACCAGCCGGGCTTGCGGAAGGTCAGCGGCGGATCGCGGACGGCGCCTTTGACGGCGAACCAGTTTGGCCGCTCCCAGCCATAGGCGACGCCCAGCACGGCGCCCTGGCTTTTTTGAAGGTCCAGCGCCGGCGTCGTGCGACGCGGCCGGCCGGCGTCGCGTTCTTCGTTGGGATAGTGGATCCCGAATTGCAGGCCGAACCCTTCGACCGCCTTGTCGATGCGATAGTCGCGGTCGGCATAGTTGCCGAAGCGGCGCGGATCGATGGCGAGCGCATCGCTGCGCGGCGCCCCGTCGATGATCCAGTCGGCAAGGAAACGGCCGGCGCCGCCGCCTTCCATCACGCCCATGCTGGAGCCGGTGAGCAGCCATGCATTGCCGAGGCCAAAGGCAGGGCCGATCAGCGGGTTGGCGTCGGGCGTGAAAGTGATCGGGCCGTTGACCACTGTCTTGATGCCGGCATTGGCGAGCGCTGGCACCCGGTCCATGGCCAGCGCGATGATGTGCTCGACGCGGTCGAGATCGGGCGGCAGCAATTCCATGCCGAACTCCGGCGGCACCCCGTCGATCGCCCACGGATGGGCCGACTTCTCATAAGGGCCGACGATGTAGCCGTCGCGCTCCTGGCGCAGGTACCAGCTTTCTTCCGGATCGCGGATGATCGGCAGTTCCTTGGCGCCGGCGGCGATGCGCTCGGCGATTTCCGGAACGGTGTCGGTCACGACATATTGGTGCAGCATCGGCACGACAGGCAGGTCGATGCCCATCATTGCGCCGATCTCTCGGCACCATGTGCCGGCGGCGTTGACGATATGCTCGGCAACGATGTCGCCCTGCTCCGTGCGCACCAGCCATTCGCCGGACGGCTTGCGCTCGATCCCCAGTACCGGATTGTGCCGCACGATCTCGGCGCCACGCGAGCGCGCGCCAGCGGCCATGGCATTGGTGGCCAGTGTCGGATCGACATGGCCGTCATTAGGCTCGTAGATTGCGCCGATGACCTCGTCCGTGTGGCAGAGCGGATAGATATCCTTGAGCTCGGCTGGACTCAGGATGTGGAAGTCATGACCGACGAACCGGCCGAGCCCTTGCACATGGCGGAACTCATCCATGCGCGCTTTCGAGCGGGTGATGCGCAGCGCGCCGCTGGCATGAAAGCCGGTTGGCAGTCCGGTCTCGGCGGTCAGTATCTCGCGATAGAGCCGCACCGAATGGGCGCGCATCTCCATGATCGTTGCATTGTGGGCGAAATGCGTGCAGAGCCCCGCCGCATGCCAGGTTGAGCCTGCCGTCAGCTCCTGTCTCTCGACAAGCATGACATCGCTCCAGCCTCGCTTGGCAAGGTGATAGAGCAGCGACACGCCCATGGCGCCACCGCCGATAATGACCACGCGGGCATGTTGTCTCATAGCGTCTCCTCCGCATGTCGGCGCATGCGCATTCCGGTTGGGTCGTAAGGCGGTTTGTCGAGCGTACGCATTTTGTAGCGTGTGCCGGCGACCGCGATTTCGTAGTCAGACTGAAAGAGCTGCGTTTTCGGCTCGCCCGGATCGCTGGCGACGTAGCCAAGGCAAAGGCTGAGGCCCGTGCGCGCGCCGAGCCCGCCCGAGGTCGTCAATCCGGCCAGCTTGCCGTTTCGATAGATCGGCTCGTCATGCAGCAGAAGGGGGTTAGCTCCTTCAACGGCGAAATGCATCAGCCGGCGCTGTACGCCCTCGGCCTTCTGCCTAAGCAGCGCCTCGCGGCCGATGAAATCGCTCTTCTTCCAGGATACCGCAAAAGAGAGGCCCGCCTCCAATGGCGTGTCCTTCGGACCGATATCGTGTCCCCAATGGCGGTAGCCCTTTTCCAAGCGGCAGCCATCGAGTGCGTAGTGCCCGCAAAGCGCCAAGCCATAGCCGCTGCCAGCCGAGATGATCGTGGCAAACACGCTTTCGGCATGCTCTACCGGCACGTAAAGTTCGAAGCCGAGCTCGCCGACAAAACTGACTCGGATGGCGCGGACGTTGGCGGTGCCGATATCTATGCGTTGTGAGGTGGAAAATGGAAATGCCGCATCGGAAAGATCGGCGTCGGTCAGGCCTTGCAGCAGGTCGCGCGAGCGCGGCCCCATGATGCCGAGAACGGCCTCAGCGGATGTGGCGTCGAAGACCGAAACATTGAGGCCAAGATCTTCGGCATGGCGGCTAATCCAAGCGAGGTCTTTCTGCCTTGTCGCTGCACCCGAGATCACACGGAAAGCATCCGCTCCGACCCGCGCGACCGTCACGTCGGCCTCGATGCCGCCGCGCGCATTGAGCATCTGTGTATACACGGCGCGGCCTTCGGACCGGTCGACATCGGCCGTGCACAGCCTCTGCATCAGCTTGGCCGCGTCGCGTCCGCGCACGTCGATCTTGGTGAAGGGCGAAAGCTCGAACAGTCCGACGCCTTGCGTCATCCGCTCGGCTTCGGCCTTGGCTGCGCCCCACCATTTCTGGGTACCCACGGAGTAGCCGCGCGTCTCCTCTCCGCCGAACCACAGCGGCCGCTCCCAGCCGGTCGGTGCGCCGAACACGGCGCCGGCTTCTGCGAAGGTCCTATGAAAGGCGGAACGCCTCACATCGCGACCGGCGGTTGCCTGCTTGTAGGGCCAGTGCATGCGGAAGAGATCGGCAACTGATTCTTCCATCCTGGCGCCGACAAAGGAACGCGCCGCAGCCGAGCGGTCGAAACGGGCGATATCGAGCGCCCAGAGATCAAGCCCGGGCTCGCCGTCGACGATCCACTCGGCCATCGCCTTGCCGGCACCGGCCGACGACATCATACCGGTCGAGTTGAAGCCGGCGGCGACATAGAAGCCGCGCAGATAGGGCGACTCGCCCATCAGCGGACGTGTATCCGGCGTAAAGCTCTCCGGCCCGTTCATGAAATGCCGTATGCCGGTTTGCGAAAGCGCCGGCAGAAGCTTCAGCCCGGCAGACATGAACGGTTCGAACTGCTCCCAATCCTCCGGCAGTTCGAGGAAAGGCCTGTCACCCGCCGGTCCGCGGACGTCGAAGATCTTGGCATTCGGCTCGAACCCGCCCAGCACCAGCTTGCCGGAATCGCCCTTGATGTAGATGCCTTCGTCGAGGTCGCGCAGGATCGGGAACGGATCCTGCAGGCCGGTGATCGGCTCGGTCACCACATACATGTGCTCGACCGCCTGCAGCGGCACCGGAACGCCCGCCAGCGCGCCGATATCGCGTGCCCAGGCGCCCGCGCAGTTGACGACGATCTCGCAATCGATGGTGACGCCCGCAGCCAACGTGACGCCGGCGACCCGGCCATTACGGATTACTATGCCTGAACAAGAAACCCCTTCCAGGATACGGATGCCAGCCGCGCGGACGCGCTTGGCGTAGGCGGCGCAGATGTCGACCGGATTGGCCTGACCGTCTTCCTCGACCCAGAGCGCGCCTTCAACCCCGTCGGCGACGATGCCGCGCACGCGTTCCGCCACGCCGGCCTGATCGACGATCCCCACCGTCAGGCCGCAGACATCGCCCATATGCGCGATGCGCTTCAACTCGTCCATGCGCTCCGGACCCCGCGCCAGCCAGAGGCCGCCGGTGCGCCTGTAGCCGGACGCCTGGCCGGTCAGCTCCTCGAGGCGTGGAAACAGCTCGGTCGCATATTGCGCCAGCCTTGTCAGGTTGAGGCTGGCGCGCAACGGACCGACGATTCCGGCTGCATGCCAGGAAGTGCCGCTGGTCAGCTGGTGGCGTTCCAGGAGGACGACATCGCTCACACCCAATTCAGCCAGGTGATAGGCTATGCCGAGGCCAATGACTCCGCCGCCAATGATCACGATGCGTGCGCTGTCATTCACCTT
Source organism: Mesorhizobium sp. B3-1-7 (assembly GCF_006439385.1). Taxonomy (NCBI): domain Bacteria; kingdom Pseudomonadati; phylum Pseudomonadota; class Alphaproteobacteria; order Hyphomicrobiales; family Phyllobacteriaceae; genus Mesorhizobium; species Mesorhizobium sp. B3-1-7. Next base: position 25,051 of record NZ_VFTL01000004.1, on the reverse strand, counting down.
GTAAGCTACCTTTGCTGGATCGAACCGGGCGATCTTTTCCGCCAAGCCTCTTGCGCTCAACCTAAATTTCGCAACATTAGGAAAACTTATGGAGCCTTGAGGCGGAGTTGCGGGTGAAGAGCGGCAGTTTCGATTTCAATCTGTTCCGGTCGATCGAGGTGTTCGTCGCCATCGTAGAGACCAGGCATGTAACGCAGGCGGCGCAGATGCTGGGCATGACGCAATCGGCCGCTTCCCAGCATCTGAAGAATCTGGAAAGCGCGCTCGGCGTCAGTCTGATCGACCGCAATCTGCGACCGATCGAGCTCACCAAGGCCGGCATCGCCTTGCATCGCCGCGCGGTCGCCATACTGAGCGAGGTCGAGGGCTTGCGCACGGATGCGCGGCGCGTCAACGCGGCGCCGCTGCCGCTTTTGCGCATCGCGCTTCTGGCGTCGATCGCGACCACGCTGGCACCGGCGCTTTCGGTGCTGGCCCGCAAGAACTTCGGCATTCCCGAGCTCAGCCTGTTCGCGGGGCTCGCTACCGACCACGTCGCCTTGCTACGCGCTCGCCGCGCCGACCTTGCGGTTACGTCGGGAGAGTTGTTCGAGATCGAGGGGCTGACGCGTTATCCGGTGATGACCGAGAAATTCCTGCTGGTGACGCCGAAAGGTTTTGCCGGCGATGTCGGCGACATCGTCAAGCTGTCCAAGAAGCTCGCCTTCGTGCGCTTCTCGCGCGAGACGCCGGTCGGCCTGCGCGTCGATCAGCATCTCAGCCGGCTGCGCATCGAGATTGCGCGCGCCATGGAAGGCGATCGTTCCAGCGTGGTGATGGCGCCGGTGGCCGCTGGCATGGGCTTCGCCATCCTGACGCCGACCTTGCTCATCGATGGCCTGGCGGAAGGCATGGAGATCGACGTCCATCCTCTGCCCTTCACCAGCCTGTCACGCAACATCCTGCTGGTGGCGCGCGAGCGCGAGCTCGGAAATATCCCCGAGGCTTTCGCCGACCGCACCGCGGAAGTGCTGACCCACGCGATCAGCACGCGCCTGCCCGGCCTTCCGGCCGACTGCTACACGCTCGACCGCCCCTCGCGAAGCGACTAATCAGCTTCATCAGTTATCCTGATGACGAGCTTTGCCGGTGTGCGCGCCACGCATTCCGTGTTTTCAATCTCCGGAATTCGCAACACTGGAGATACGGCATGAACGCTCCGCACGTCCATTCAAGTCTGGACATCGACTGGTCGACCGAGGCGATTGTCGATCGGCGGAACCGCTTCTATTCGGCCTCGCAGCGCAAATTCGTTCCCTATAAGGAACCGCTGATCCTCAAGCGCGGCAGGGGCCAATATGTCTGGGACGAGAAGGACCGCAAATACATCGACCTGCTCGGCATGAACCTGTGCATCTCGGTCGGCCACGCCCATCCGCAGGTGGTCAAGGCCGCCACCGAGCAGGTGAGCGAGCTGACGCATTGCACGACGATGTTCTACCATCCGGTTCCCGCCCAATACGCCGAGGAACTGGTGGCGACGATGCCGGCCGGTCACGATTGGGTCGTGCATTTCACCAACAGCGGCGCCGAAGCGATCGACCTTGCCTTGCTGATGGCGCGCTCGCACACCGGCAGCATCGACATGCTGGCGCTCGGCTCAAGCTATCACGGCGCCACATTCGGCGCCCAGTCGGTAACAGGCATAGCCGGTTTTCGTCATCAGGTGCCGCAACTCGGCGGGGTGACGTTCGTAGCCGAGCCCAATCAGTATCGCGGCGTCCACGGCGAAGGCGTGCAGCCATATCTGAACGAGGTCGAGCGCGCCATATCCAGCTCGACCAGCGGCCGGCTGGCCGGCATGATCATCGAGCCGGTGCAGGGTTATGGCGGCATCGTGCCGATGCCTGCCGGCTACATCGCCGGCGCTTTCGAACGCGTGCGGGCGGCGGGCGGCGTCTGCATCATCGATGAGGTGCAGTCCGGCGTCGGACGCACTGGCGATGCCTTCTGGGCGTTCGAATCGCATGGCGTCGTTCCCGACATCGTCGTCGTCGCCAAGGGTGTCGGTAACGGCATTCCGCTCGGCGCCGTCATTGCCAGGCGCGCCGTCGCGGAGTCCATGGCCGACAAGTTCCTGTTCCACACTTACGGCGCCAATCCCGTCGCCTGCGCGGCAGGCCGCGCGGTGCTCAAGGTGATGCGCGACGAGCGGCTGCAGGAGAATGCCGCCAAGGTCGGCGGCGCGTTGAAGGAAAGACTTCAGGAGCTAAAGAAAGATTTCCCGCTGATCGGCGACGTAAGGGGACAAGGCCTGATGCTCGCCATCGAGCTGGTGAAGGACCGCGCAACGAAGGAGCCGGCGCCCGAAGCAACCTTGCAGGTCTTCGAGGAAACCCGGCGTCAGGGCCTCGTCGCCAGCCGCTCGGGTCCGTACCGCAACGTCATCAGAATGTGCCCGCCGCTCTGCCTGTCGATGGCCGACCTCGACAATGTGGTGGACAGCTTCGTGCGCAGCTTCCGCATGGCGACATCTTGCTGACCCGCTATTGGCGTCAATAGCGAGATTTGGATGAAATGATTTGGGTCCCGTTTGGTCAATTTTCTCGATCTTGTTGATGTGACCTGCTGAACATAGCGCGGGACCCCGGATGACGAAAAAAGCTCACCGACATTGCGTGCGGCAATCGCTGGCAACAACGTGCGAAAGGCGGGCCTCAACCGGCCGGTCGAAACGGTTTTGCCAGCGAGGCTGGAAAATGCAGCGCCAATATCTGGCGGTTACGCGAGATCAGCACCAGCACCACGATCGTCGCCAGATAAGGCAGGGCCGACAGCAGTTCGGATGGGACCTGAAGGCCTAGAGCCTGTCCTTGGAGTTGCAGGATCGTCATGCCGCCGAATAGCCAGGCGCCGAGCAGAACGCGCAGCGGCCGCCATGTCGCGAAGACCACCAGCGCCAAGGCGATCCAGCCTTTGCCCGCGGTCATGTTCTCGACCCAGAGCGGCGTGTAGGCGACCGACAGATAGGCGCCGGCGAGGCCTGCCATCAGCCCGCCGAACAGCACCGCCATGTAGCGGATCCGGATCACTGGATAGCCGATGGCGTGGGAGGTCTGCGGCGATTCCCCGATCGTGCGCAGGATGAGGCCTGCCTTGGTGCGATAAAGGAACCAACTGATCGCCACGAACATCAAGAGTGCCAGGTATACAAGTGGATCGAAGCGGAAGAGCAGCGGGCCGAGCACCGGCAGGTCGGAGAGGATGGGCATGCTGACACCGTGCAGCGCTTCGATCGGATCGCTGCCGAAACCGCGACCGATGAATGCCGACACGCCGGAACCGAAGATCGCCAGCGCCAAGCCGGCGGCATACTGGTTGGTGAGGAAGGTTAGCGCCAGCACGCCGAAGAGCAGTGAGGCGGCAGCGCCGGCCAGCGCGCCGGCGAGGATTGCAACGGGCATCGGATAGCCGGCGGTGACCGCCCAGAAAGCAAGCGCCGCACCCATCAGCATCATGCCTTCGATGCCGAGATTGAGTACGCCGGATTTCTCGACCACGAGCTCGCCAAGTGCTGCAAAGATCAGCGGCGTGGCGGCGATGATGGTGCCGGTGAAGATGGCGATGAAGAGTTCCATCCGATGTCTCCCGCTATCGCGCCGTCTCGGGCGCATGCGCATCAGGAGCCGGCCGCACCAGGCGAATGCGATAGAAAATGAAGAAGTCGGCTGCGAGCAGGAATAACAGCAGGATGCCCTGGAAGATGCGCGTCAGGGCCGAGGGCAGGGCAAGCGTCATCTGCACGCCTTCGCCGCCGAGGAAAAGCAGCGACATCAACAGCCCGCCGAGCACGATGCCGAAGGCATTCAGACGTCCGATGAAGGCGACGATGATGGCGGCAAAGCCGTAGCCGGGCGAAATCTGCGGCGAAAGCTGTCCGAGCGGTCCGGCAGCTTCCGCCATGCCGGCAATGCCTGCCGCGGCGCCGCCAGCCAGCAATCCGATCCACACCGCAGCCGACTCGCGAAAGCCGGCATAGCGAGCGGCGAGCGGGGCCGCGCCGCTGACCGACATCTTGTAGCCGAGGAAGCTGCGGTCGGCGAACAGCCACATCAAAAGCACGGCGACGACAGTGATGAAGATCGAGGAGTTCACCCGGTAGGCCGGATCGAAGGGCTGAAACATCGCGGCCGCCGGCAGAAGCGCCGTCTGCGGATAGTTGAAGCCGGCGGGATCGCGCCATGGCCCATGCACCAGATAGGACAGGAACAGCGTCGCGATATAGGTCATCATCAGCGTGACCAGGATCTCGTTGGTGTTCATGCGCGAGCGCAGGAAGGCGGGGATCGCCGCCCAGGCCATCCCGGCGGCCATCCCGGCCAGGAACATCAGCGGCAAGAGCAGGGCGCTGTCCGGGTTCGGCCAGAACAGGCCGACGCCACTCGCGGCAATCGCGCCCATCGTGAATTGCCCCTCGGCACCGATGTTCCAGACATTGGCGCGAAAGCCGATCGCCAGTCCGCAGGCAATCAGGATCAGCGGTGAGGCTTTCAGCAACCATTCCGAGAGGCCATTCATCGAGCTCAGCGGCTCGATGAAGAAGGCATAGAGCGTCGGCACCGGATCATGCCCGAGCGAGGCGAAGAAGACCGAGCCGACGATCAGCGTCAGGACGGACGCCAGCACCGGCGCGGCGATGCGCATCGTGGCGGAAGGCTCCGGCCTTTGTTCAATCCTGATGCGCAACGCTGCTGCTCCCTGTCTTGTCCTGGCCCATGGTCCGGCCGGTCATCAGCAACCCGATCTCCTCGCGGTCGGTGCTGGTGCGCGCCACCGGCGGCGACACGCGACCCTGGCAGATGACGAACAGCCGGTCGCAGATCTCGAACAGTTCGTCGAGTTCTTCCGAAACGACGAACACCGCGGCGCCGGCGCGGCTCAGGTCGACGATGGTCTGGCGGATGAAGGCGCTTGCCCCGACATCAACCCCCCAGGTCGGCTGCGAGACGAGCAGCAATTTCGGCGCCAGCGCGATCTCGCGGCCGACGATGAATTTCTGCAAATTGCCGCCGGACAGGCTCTGCGCCGTCGAGCCCGGTCCGTTGGCCTTGACCTTGAACCTGTCGATGATGCCGGCGGCGAAGGCGGCGGCCTTGCGGCGGTCGACGAGACCCTTGCGGACCGTGCCGAAGCGATGGGCGGTCAGCACGGCGTTTTCCCACAACGTATGCGACGGCACGGCGCCGCGCCCGAGCCGTTCCTCGGGAACGAAGGCGAGGCCGAGCTTGCGGCGCTCGTCGGGCCGCAAGGTGGCGGCCGGCGCTCCGTTGATTTTGATCGCGTCGCCTTGGCCATGCCGGCGCTCGCCGCTGAGCAGCGCGATCAACTCGGCCTGGCCGTTGCCGGAGACTCCCGCCAGGCCGACGATCTCGCCGCCATGCACGTTGAAGGAGACATCCTTAAGGTCGACCCCGAAATGGTCGCGTGCGTCGGCTGAAAGATTTCTGACCTCGAGCACCGGCCTGTCGCTGGGAATGGCGGGGCTGACATGCATTTCCGGCAGCCTGGAACCCACCATCATGCGGGCCAGCTCCAGCGAGGTCGTTTCCTTCGGCCGCGCGGTGCCGGTGACCTTGCCGTTGCGCAGCACGGTCGCGGTGTCGCAGAGTTCCTGCACCTCGTCGAGCTTGTGGCTGATATAGACGATCGAACAGCCTTCGGCCGAGAGCTGCCGTAGCGTGTCGAACAGCTTGACCACGGCCTGCGGCGTCAGCACCGAGGTCGGCTCGTCGAGGATCAGGAGTTTTGGCGCCTGTAAGAGGCAGCGCACGATCTCGACGCGCTGCCGCTCGCCGACCGACAGGTCATGCACCTGGCGATACGGGTCGATGGGCATGCCGTAGCGCAGAGAAAGCTCGCGGATCTTTTCGGCAAGCGAAGGCAAGTGGAAGGCGCTGCTCGCCGACAGCGCGATGTTCTCGACCACCGAGACCGACTCGAACAATGCGAAATGCTGATAGACCATCTCGATGCCGAGCGCGCGCGACGTCGCCGGATTATGCGCCGCGATAAGCTTGCCGTCGCAATAGATGTCACCGGAATCGGCTTGCGCCGCCCCGTAGATGATCTTCATCAGCGTCGATTTGCCGGCGCCGTTTTCGCCGAGCACCGCGTGGATTTCGCCGGGTTGAATCGACAGCGAGACGTCGTCATTGGCGACGACGCCGGGATAGCGCTTTGAGATGTTGCGCAATTCTAGTCGCGGATGCATGGCGGATCCTGCCGGGCTTGCAGCGGGGTTGGACGGGAACCAGACGGGGGACGCCGGAAATTGCCGTTCGACGCCCCCCGTTTCTTCGAATGCGATCAGCTCAATTTGCCGATCATTCCCTTGACGAACCAGTTCATGCCGCGGATGCTGTCGTCGTCGAGCACCGATCCGGCCGCGACCTTGACGGCGCCGTCCTGATCCTTCAGCTCGCCGCCATAAGGATGCACCTTGCCGCTGCCGATATCGGCTTCGAGCTGCTTCAGCTTGGTCTTGGTGTCGGCCGGTATGCCTTCATTGTAGGGCGCCATCTTGACCACGCCCGCTGCCAGTCCGTCCCAGCGCACTTCCGGTTTCCAGCTGCCCGCCGCCACAGCCTTGGCGGCGCCGACATAGTCGCTGGTCCAGTCGAGCACGAAGGAGGTGAGCTGCTTGCCGGAAGCGAATTTCGACATGTCGCTGGCGTAGCCGATCGACCACGCGCCGCCTTCGCCGGCGACCTGCACGCCGGTCGCCGTGTCGGTCATCGAGCAGATGACGTCGCAGCCCTGGGAAAGCAGTGTCTTGGCGGCTTCCTTCTCCTTGCCCGGATCGAACCAGGAATTGAGGAAGATGGCGTTGCAGGTGGCGTTCGGGTTGACGCTCTGCGCGCCGAGCAACAGCGCGTTGGCCGGGCCGACGATGTCGGGGATCGGGAAGCCGCCGATGAAGCCGATCTTGCCCGACTTCGACATGTAGCCGCCCGCCGCGCCGGCGACGAAGGTGCCTTCGTAATACTTGGCTTCGAAGGTGCCGAGATTGGCGAGATGGACGATGCCCGAGCAATGCTCGAAAGCGATCTTGGGGAAGCGCGGTGCCACCTTCTGCATCGGCGTGCCATGCGAGAAACTGGTGCCGAAGATCAACTGATTGCCGGCGCTGGCAAGCTCGCGGAAGACGCGCTCCGCATCCTGCGGCATGAAGATATTGTCGATGACGGTGAGTTTCGCCTTGTTGCCGAATTCGGACTTGATCGCCTCGACGCCGAGGCTGTGCTGCTTGGTCCAGCCGATCTCGGCGATCGGCGAGACATAGACGACGCCGATCTTGAGCACGTCATCGGCCCTGGCGATGGTGCTCAGTCCGCCGGTGCCAAGTGCCGCACCCAGCGCGCCACTGTATTTCAGGAATCCACGTCTTGTCAGCTCGTTCATGATTGTAACCCTCTGTTGGCTTTTTTGGTTGAGGCCCGGCTTTTCGGTGCCGGATCTTGCTTGGGGAGATGGACATGCACGTGTGCCGTGCCGTTGCCGTTCCCGGATTGGTGTGTCGGCGCTCGCGGCGCGATCGGAGCCGCGCCGTCGACCCTGCCGTCGAGATAGGGCGCCAGAGCCTCGGCCGGCGTCATTTCCGCATAGACTTCGCGATCCATGATGTAGCCGCGCACCACCGCGCGGTGATGGGTGTCGATCAGGTCCATGGCCTGTTTCAGCCGGCCCTTTTCGAGAAGATCGACGACGCGTGAGTGGTCGTCGAGCAGATTGCAATAATCGAAATCGGCCGTGATCAGCGATCGCAGCAGCGTCGTGCGGCGCACGAGCTGGGCATGGATTTCCTGCATGACCTTGTTGCGGCTCAGACGCACGAAGACGGAGTGAAACTCCTGGCCGAGCACGTCGGCCAACGCATCGTTGCCGGCGGCGACAGCCTGGCGCTGGCGTTCGACATGCTGGCGCAGCTCAGCCCATCCGGCAGGACCAAGACGGTCGCTGAGCTGGGCGGCGACGCCTTGTTCGACGAGCGTCAGCGCGTCGTAGATCTCCATCGCTTCCTGCATGCTCGGCTTGGCGACGAAGGCGCCGCGATTGCGCTCGATCTGGGCGAGCCCATCGTCGGCAAGCCGGATCAGGGCCTGGCGCACGACGATGCGGCTGACGTCGAAAATCTCGGAAAGCTCGCGCTCGCCGAGCTTGCAGCCGGGTACCAGCCGATGGTCGATGATGGCGCGCGTCAGGATATCCGCTATCGTCTGGGAACGGCTGCTCAAGGCGCGGTTCTCCGCGAGTTCGAGGACATGATCAGCAGGCTTTCCGTAGTGAAGACATGCTCCGTCGCGATGCGACATATCTCAAATTCAGAATTCCATACATCGGAAGTCAATCATCGAAATCTGTCAACACAAAAATACGCTTTGGCTGACAAAAAATCGTTGATTGATATCCAATCTTGTGTTTTCGTTATGTCGAAACGCCGGGCTAGGTTCATGGTGAAGGGCTAGCCGAGTTGGAAGGGATGCCGATGGCTACCCACTGCGTCGACCGGGAGCTTCTGAACGACTGGCATATCGTTGCCGACCAGGAATCGCTCTCCGCGGATATGCCATTTCCGACAAGGCTGCTCGGCGTCGACCTGGTCGTCCGTAAGCGCGTGGACAAGGCCGAGGTCATCCGTGCCGATAATGGCGCCGTCGTCAACTCGGCTGAACGTTACGGCTTCATCTGGGCATGCCTCGACAAGCCCTGGCGCGAGATCGTCTACATCCCCGAGGCCAATGAAGGGGATCGTCACCTCGTCAGTGGTGGATCGATCGCGGTCAAGGTGTCCGGCCTGCGTGCCGTCGAGAACTTCCTCGACATGGGCCACTTCCCTTTCGTTCACACCGGATGGCTGGGCGAGGAGCCGCACACCGAAGTGGCGCCTTACAATGTCGAGATCACCGCGCAGGACGAGGTTCTGGCGACCGAGTGCAAATTCTATCAGCCCGTTGCTTCGCCCACCGCCAAGGAAGGTTTCGTCGTCGATTACATCTACAAGGTAATCCGGCCCTATACGGTGGCGCTCTACAAGAGCAACCCGATCCAGAAGCGCCGGCTCGACGTCATCACGCTCTTCGTGCAGCCGGTGGACGAAGAGAACTGCATCGCGCATCCATATCTTTGCTATCTCAAGGAAGGCATGGAGGCGGCGGCCGTGCGTAGCTTCATGCAATTGATTTTCGCGCAGGACAAGCCGATCCTCGAGAACCAGGTTCCCAGGCGCCTGCCGCTCGATCCGCGCGCCGAGACACCGATCCGCGCCGATGCCGTCTCGGTCTCCTACCGGCGGTGGCTGCGCGATCGCTCCGTCACTTACGGCGCCATACCGGCGCGAGCCTGATCACGATGTCCGCTGCATGCAAAGGAAAGACATTATGACGAAATGCACGGACCCTGTGGTGCTCAATCTCTGGCATCCGATTGGTGCGATCGCCGAGGCTGTCCCCGGCTCCGTCCAGCAGACGGTACTGCTTGAGGAGCGCCTCAGCTTTTCGGTCGACGTGAGTGGTGAGCCGGTGGTCCGGCGCTCGCGGCCAGACCTGCGCCGGGCCGACCGCGTAGCGGCGCCCGATAGGCTGCCGGCGAAAAGCGCCTATGGCTATGTCTGGACCTCGTTGGGTGAGCCTTCGGCCGAGCTCTTCCCGATTCCCGAATATGCCGAGCCCGACCGGCGCCGGCTCAACGCCGCGACCTTCGGCGTCAACGTCTCGGCGCCGCGCGCCATCGAGAACTTTCTCGACATGGGCCATTTTCCATATGTCCACACCGATATCCTCGGCGCCGAACCGCATACCGAAGTCAAGGAATACGATGTCGAGATTTCGGTCGACCGCGACGAGATTCTGGCGACCCGCTGCCGCTTCTTCCAGCCGATGGCCTCGACCGCCTCGGACGGCGGCGCCGATGTCGACTATGTCTACCGCGTGCCGCATCCCTATTGCTCGGTGCTCTATAAATCGAGCCCGGTCGACGAGAGCCGGCGCGATGTGATCGCCATCTTCCTGCAGCCAGTCGACCAGGAGCATGTACGCGCCCACATGCTGCTTTGCGTGCTGGACGAGAACAGCGAAGACAAGGTGATCAAGCGCTTCCAGCAGACGATCTTCGGCCAGGACAAGCCGATCCTGGAAAACCAGGTGCCGAAGCGTCTGCCGCTCGATCCGCGCGCCGAAACCCCGATCCGCGCCGACAAGTCGGCGATCGCCTACCGGCGCTGGCTCAGCCAGAAGGGAGTGACCTACGGGGTCATACCCGCGGCGGCCTGACTAGCATATTTTTGGAGACGACGAATGCTGGAAGTAGCCAAAAGCCAGTGGCATCCGATCGCCGCTGCCCATGACCTGCCGTTCCGCCATGTGTTCCATGGCCAGTTGCTCGGTCGCGAGTTCGCGGTCTGGCGGGCCGATGACGGCTATGTCAACATCTGGGAGAACCGTTGCCTGCATCGCGGCGTCAGGCTGTCGATCGGCATCAATGACGGTCGCGAGCTGAAGTGCCAGTATCATGGGTGGCGCTATTCCAACCGTACCGCCGGCTGCACCTACATCCCTGCGCACCCTGCCGATGCGCCGGCCCGCACCATCATCAACCGCACCTATCCGGCGGTCGAACGCTACGGGCTGATCTGGTCGTCGGAAGAGGCGCTGGGCGAGGTGCCGGATGTCGCGGGCCTCGCCGAGGGCAAGCTGCTCGCGTTGCGTGGCATTCCGGTCAATGCGCCGGCCGGCAAGATCGCGCAGGCGCTGAAGGCCTATCGCTTCCAGCCCAGTGGGGCCATCGATGGCGATGGCGCCGAAACCACCGTCGAGGCCAGCCAGGATTTTGCCGTGGCGCTTCGTTCGCGCGACGGCAGCACCGAGACGCTCGGCGTCTTCTTCGTCCAGCCGGTCGATTCCAACCGTTCCGTCATTCGCGGCGTGCTCGACCGGGACGCTGAAGGGGCCGCGCGCGTCGCCGTGCTGCGGCATCACAATGAACGGCTTTCAAAACTGCGCGACGAGGTCGAGCGCGAGGTGGCGAATACACCGGCGCCGGCGCCGATCGAGCCGGTCTATGAGCGGGTGTCGGCCGAACTCGCCGAAATGCCGGAACTGACCGCGCATGGCCGCAAGGCAGCGCTGCGGGTCACGGTGGCTAGGAAGTGGCAGACGGCCGACGGCATTGCCGGTTTCGAGCTGCGGCCGATCAAGGGCATCCTGCCGACCTTCCAACCGGGCGCGCATATCGACATCCATATGCCCAATGGCGAGATCCGCCAGTATTCGATCACCAACGGACCCGGCGAAACCGACAGTTTCACCATCGGCGTCAAGCTGGAGCGGGATTCGAAGGGCGGCTCGAAATGCATGCACGAGACGGTGCGTGAAGGCGATATCCTGGCGATCTCCGAGCCGCGCAACAATTTCCCGCTGCGCCGCGATGCCATCAAGACGATATTTGTTGCCGGCGGCATCGGCATCACACCGCTGCTGGCCATGGCGCAGGCGCTCAAGAACCAAGAGCTGGCGCATGAGCTGCACTATTTCGCGCAAGGCCAAGAGCACCTCGCCTTCGCCGATCGCCTGAAGCTGCTCGGCGAGTCACTGAGGCCGCATCTTGGCCTGTCGCCGGATGCGACCGGCGCCGAACTCCGCCGCGTGCTGGCCGATTACCGGAACGGCATGCACGTCTACATCTGCGGCCCCGGCCCGATGCTGGAGGCCGCGCGCAAGATGGCGGCCGAACAGGGCTGGCCCGACAGCGCCGTGCATTTCGAGTATTTCAAGAACACCAACAAGATCGACAACAGTTCGAGCTTCGAAGTGGCGCTCGCACGCTCCTGCGTCACGCTGCAGGTGCCAGCCGGCAAGACGATCCTGCAAGTCATGCGCGAGAGCGGCATCGACGTGCCCTCCTCTTGCGAGCAGGGCGCCTGCGGCACCTGCGTGGCGACGGTGATCGAAGGCGAGCCCGACCATCAGGACGTCTATCTCAACGACGCCGAGCGCAAAGCCGGAACGAAGATCATGACCTGCGTCTCCCGCGCCAAGTCGGCCCGCCTCGTGCTCGACATCTAGAGGCTAATTATGATCACGCTTTACGACTACGAGCTGTCGGGCAATTGCTACAAATTGCGGCTCTTGATGAGCTTCCTCGGCATGACCCATAAGACGGTGCCCGTCGACTTCTACCCCGGCCGCGAGCACAAGTCGGAATGGTTCCTGAAGCTCAACCCGCTCGGACAACTGCCGGTCATCGACGATGATGGCCTGATCCTGCGCGATGCTCAGGCGATCCTGGTCTACCTCGCATCGAAATACGATCCGTCCGGCACGTGGTACCCGAGGGACAATCCGGCGCTGGTCGGCGAGATCAGCCAGTGGCTGGCTTTTGCCGACGGCATCACCGGGACTGCATCGGCCGCGCGCCTCCACGATGCGCTGTTTTACGATTTCGACGTCGATGCCGCGCGCGCCGGCGCGCACCGGCTGTTCCGTATCCTCGACGAACATCTCTGGTTCGGCGAGCAGGAAGGCCGCCAGTGGATCTGCTCGGCCGCGCATCCGACGATCGCCGACATCGCCTGCTTCCCCTACATCATGCTGTCGGAAGAGGGCGGTATTCCGCGCCAGGATTATCCGGCGATCCGCCGCTGGTGCGATCGCGTGAAGCGCATCAAGGGTTTTATCGTCATGTCGGGCGTGTTCCCGGCCGGGCCAGCCAGGGCCGCGGCCTAAGTTTCAGTCACAGGCCGGGCACTCGCCTCGGCAAGCAAATCGGGAGGGAAGAAATGAAAACGCGTGCCGCCGTTGCCGTTGCCGCCGGAAAGCCGCTTGAGATCATGGAGGTGGACCTCGAAGGCCCGCGCGACGGCGAGGTCCTGGTCGAGGTCAAGGCGACCGGCATCTGCCATACCGATGAGTTCACGCTGTCGGGCGCCGATCCGGAAGGGCTGTTTCCGGCCATCCTCGGCCATGAGGGCGCCGGCATCGTGGTCGATGTTGGCAAGGGCGTGACCTCGGTCAGGAAGGGCGACCATGTCATCCCGCTCTATACGCCCGAATGCCGGCAGTGCCCGTCCTGCCTGTCGCGCAAGACCAATCTGTGCACCGCCATCCGCGCCACGCAAGGGCAGGGCCTGATGCCCGACGGCACCTCGCGCTTCTCGATGGGCAAGGACAAGCTGTTCCACTATATGGGCTGCTCGACCTTTTCCAACTTCACCGTGCTGCCCGAGATCGCGGTGGCCAAGGTCAATCCCGACGCCCCCTTCGACAAGATCTGCTACATCGGCTGCGGCGTGACCACCGGCATCGGCGCCGTCATCAACACCGCCAAGGTCGAACAGGGCGCGACGGCGGTCGTCTTCGGCCTCGGCGGCATCGGCTTGAACGTCATCCAGGGGCTTCGCCTTGCCGGCGCCGACATGATCATCGGCGTCGATCTGAACAACGACAAGAAGGCCTGGGGCGAGAAGTTCGGCATGACGCATTTCGTCAATCCGAAGGAGATCGACGGCGACGTCGTGCCTTACCTGGTCAACCTGACCAAGCGCGGCGCCGACCAGATCGGCGGCGCCGACTACACCTTCGACTGCACCGGCAACACCAAGGTGATGCGCCAGGCGCTGGAGGCCTCGCATCGCGGCTGGGGCAAGTCGGTCATCATCGGCGTCGCCGGCGCCGGCCAGGAGATCTCGACCAGGCCGTTCCAACTGGTCACCGGGCGCAGCTGGATGGGCACCGCCTTCGGCGGCGCGCGCGGCCGCACCGACGTGCCAAAAATCGTCGACTGGTACATGGAAGGCAAGATCCAGATCGATCCGATGATCACCCATACGCTGAAGCTGGAAGACATCAACAAGGGCTTCGCCCTCATGCATGAGGGCAAGTCGATCCGCAGCGTCGTGGTTTATTGACGAAAGCCACCGGGCCGCAGGCTGCGGTTCGACGCAACAAATACGCCAAGCCCACGGTTCTGTGTTCCCAAATACTGTGCCTCGGGCAACGGCGTAAACCGGCGGCGTGGTTAGGTATGAGTACCTCGATCACGCCGCCGGTGCAGTTCAAAAAAAGGGTTGTGTGCGTCAAGTTCTGCAAAAAGGGGCGTGGATGCCAGCGGTGTCGCGCCTCTCATGACGAGTGCACTCCAGTTTTGCGACAACGACATGCATCAAGCAACGACCTAAAAGCGCGTCGCGTGAATCCGTTTCGACGCCACGCGCTTTAGATTCGGCTATTGAATGTGGTCCTCGGTGTCTACCAGCGAGCACAGCTGATCGGCCAGGTATCACTTGAGGCCAGGCAGAATTCCCAAAATCTCGCTCAAGTGGATCGGCAACTGAGGTGACGCGTGTAAATCGGCGCAGCTGTCTTTCCAGCGTTGCAGATATTCGCCGATTGGAATGCTGCTCCGGCCAGGCCAGCGATTGAGTGCGCCAAGGGCCTCGATACATTCTGAAGCCCCCTCGTATTGAGCGAGAATGTTCAAGGACATTGCTTGTGCGAACGAGTTGAGGTTCGGAACTTCGATCTCGCTTCGGTGCTTGGCAAACCACTTTGCCGGGTCGCTAGTGAGACCCTGAGAGTCGGCAAGCGCCTTGTAGCCGTTGATGATGTTCTGGCGATACTCGGCGATGGCGTCGCCGAAGGCGTTGTCGCCGGGAAAGGGCGGGTTTTGTTTCCAGTCCTTCGCCAAGCGCCCCAGGCCACGCAGCGAAAAGGCCTCCACCATGGCTTCCTCGAGCCATTGACAGGGAGGCGCGGGCTTGGCGTCGGCCTGCCAGCTGTTGGCAAAGACATGGCCGAGCTCATGCCCGAATTGGTAGGCGAGCTTCGACCAGTCCCGCTCGCCGATATCGACAATTGTCCAGGCCATGCTGCTGCCGTCGGGGTGCAGCCAGACGGCTGGCGAACCGGAGGTATGTTCCTCGACGCGCAGTCTCGTCGGCTGGCGATCTGAAACGAGGCGGACACCGTCGAGGCAAGCATGGCGCATGCGCTCGACGACCTGAAGGGCGGCACCCGGCAGCATGCGACCCCAGTCGCCGGCAAGCTCGATGGGGGCGTGAAGCAACCCGGCTGGGGTCGCAGCTTGAGCAATCACGGGCATAGCAGCCGCCACACTCCGGTCCAGACTCCATCGCGATGGGCAAACCAGGCCAAAAGATGTGACCGTTAACGCCGTAAACTCTCGTCGGTTCATCGAAACCACTTCCGACCCGATGGTCGAACCTTCGAAACAGAGATCGTGGGGTTGAGCAATTGGCTGTAGTCCCTCGGTAGCAGTTTACCGGCGCAGGACCACAAATTGATGCGCGGAATGGCCAAGATGAAGGGAAAACCCTTCAACGATAAGCTTTCGCATCATCGCATCCGTGGCTGCCTCGCCGGAGACCGCATAGTGCGTCTCCATGATGATCAGTCGAATACCGGACAGATCGGCCGCCTCCAGCAACTCGACCTCTCCACCTTCTATGTCGCAAATGAGGACATTTGCGGAATGGTCACGTACCTCGTCTTCAAGACAGTAGACAGGAATTCGAACCTTGTCGACGATACTCGGTTCCGTCGATGTCGCATCGAGCCTGGAAGCCCAAAAAGATTTGTCGATATAGAACTCGACGGTTTCACCCGCGCCGAGGATCTTCTGTCGATTTTTCAGAACCCCGTTGCGCGACTTGATCTTGGAAAGGCCGTTTCGCCTGAAGTTTTGCCGAGCATCATCAAGAATTTTAGGGTTCGCGTCGAATGTCAGAACGTTTTCAGCGCGCACGATCAATGCGGCTGTCATCGCCACCAGCCCTATCGCGGTTCCCACTTCGATAACACGGTCTGACGGGTGAACCAGATCGGCAGTCAACTGCCGCTCACGCCCCTCGTAGTAATTTCTGCGAAGTGCATCGATGATTGTCTCTGAGTAATTTTCAGTGTCCACGAATATGTCAAAGCCGCCAACGCCCATGAAATAGCCATCCCGTCCAATTGGGATACGGTTATTTTCGCGTTCTTCATCGGTTAGTCGAGCGCGTGTAGCTTGATCGAGAGGATCACCAAATATCTGACATTCACTGAAGTGCAAGCATTCATAGCCGTCAAGCCTAACCCTTACGAACCGGGCAATATGATCTCCAGAAATATTCGCAACGTAAGGCAGTCCGTCTGAATCGCCAAAGACCCCGCTATCAATTTTTCTATAGAAGATCCTCCAATGCTCTTCGTCAATTGATCCAAGAAGGCTAAAGTGCCTTAGCCTGTGCGCTTGATGCTGCCGATTGTATATAACAACTTGCCGAATTAGAAACTCGCTGCCAAGGTCGACCTGCCACCAGGGATCCGTTTCCGTTTTGGTATGAAATCCCATTTCGCCAGAAATCTTGCCGTCGTTTCCTCCCCGAGCGTCCTGCTCCGGGTGCGGGCTGAATGACCATTCTGAGGTCGAACTTTGAGTTGCAGGTTTGTTGATCGCGAGGTTTATCACGGCAATTCAGAGCCCTTCCGCTTCGCTATTGGTGCACCTTCACCCGCGGTTCAATGCCACGAGTCAAAATGTAGATCTCCGCAAGAGCGGCCGTCCCACCGATGCGGCAGGGAGCAAGCTTGCGGACGCCGCGCGCCACAAGGATATGGCAAAATCTCGTGTTGCACTTCGATTTCTAATGTCCGACTGCCTGAAACTAAATTAGCATGATGTCTGTTTTTGGCGAAGGATCGTAAAGCGGACGGGGCGTCCGGAACGAGCGGGGCTGCATTTCGAAGGCGTATTGTGGAGAAGAGCTTTTCGCAGGTGGCTGACGAAGTTACGGCGACAGCGCAGTTCGATCAATCGCGCTCGTATCCATCCAAAAGCCCGCGCGGAAGCAGCGGTTCCGGTCACGCTCTCAGAAGGAGACCAGCATTGAATGACAGTCATGACTTCCTGACCGCCGCCGTGAAGATGCGGAATAGGTATCTCAATCTTCTCGAAGCATCGTTGACCGGAACCTTGTACGGCGACGCGCCCATTGATCCGTGGACCGGTGGGCAATACGACCCGAACAAGCGTGCCCTCGGGCGGGATTGGCCAGGACTGGCGCAAACCATGATTGGCTCGGCGAGGATGCGCAATTTGCGGCATCTGTGCGAAACCGTGATCCTGAACGATGTTCCTGGCGACTTTATAGAGACCGGGGTCTGGCGCGGTGGAGCGTGCATTTTCATGAGAGGCATTCTTGCCTCATACGCCGAAACGCGACGTCGGATCTTTGTCGCTGACAGTTTCGCCGGCCTTCCTCCTCCAAGTCCGGAGAAGTATGCGGCGGACGTTGGCGACACCCACCACGTGCATGGAGAACTGGCGATCTCCCGGAAGGACGTGGAAGAAAATTTCCGCAGATATGACTTGCTTGACGAGCAGGTTGTCTTCCTTGAAGGCTGGTTCAAGGACACGCTCCCAAATGCGCCGATACAAAAATTGGCGGTTCTTAGACTGGATGGCGACATGTATGAGTCGACCATTCAAGCTCTCGATGCGCTCTATCACAAGGTATCGTATGGGGGATTTGTAATCGTCGACGACTACTTCCTGGCCCCGTGCGCTCAGGCTGTGGATGAGTTCCGCGCTAGAGGCAACATCACTTCGCCCTTAATTCCGATCGACGGCTGTGCCGTGTGGTGGAGGGTTTCCGAGCCCGCAAATCACCAATGACAAACCCCCATCGGGTGACGTGAGCAATACTATTCGAAGGCGACCACCGCAGCATCGAACGAGGCGATCGTTCATGGCGGGAATGCCAGGGGATGGGGATGACGTGAGCACAAGAACACACATCACACTTCTCATTCATCCGGGGATCGTGCAGGTGCTCGCAAGCATGGTCAGGATGCTCGCCGATGGTTTGAGCGAGATCTCGATCGGGACGGACATCATTCATGATTTGCCTGCGGATTTCGACGGGCGGGCGATCGTACTAGGCGCCAATCTTTATCAAACGTCGGCTTTGGATCGTCTGCCTGGAAATTCTATTATATTCAACGTCGAAAACTATACATCAAATTGGATCACGGATGATTATTGCAATCTCTTGCGGAGGTTTCATGTATGGGATTTTAGCGAGAGTAATGCCATCTTTCTATCCAGGAAGATAGGTCGCCCGGTCCATTATTTCCGGATGTTCTACGTTGATGGTCTTGCGCGAATCGGCGATGCTGAACAGGATATTGACGTTTTATTCTATGGATCATTCAATGAGAGAAGGTCAGCAATAATAGACGAAATGCGCGCTCGTGGGCTGCGCGTTGAGGCATTGTTCAATGTTTTTGCCGGACAGCTCGATCAATTTATTGCTAGATCCAAGGTTATTATCAATATACATTTCTACGGTAGTGGGCAGCTCGAAATAATCCGCGTATTCGATCTTCTGGCCAACGGGCGCGCGGTGGTAAGCGAGATAAATCCGGGCGAACTTGTGGACGCCGATTTGACGGACGCCTTCGTTGCGGCGTCATACGAGAACCTTGTCGCCGCGGCCGAGGCGCTGGTGCACGACACGGATAGACGTCACAAGGTAGCGACGGCCGGGTTCGAGGCATTCAGTCGACGCAGAGCAACAAATATACTTCCGGAAGCGCTTGCCTGGAGCGATTTGCCGAACCTACCCGGCGACGTTGTACTCGGTCGGGGAAAGATACGCGATCCAAGGGTGCTGAATATCGATATCAGCAACCGATGGCATCCCGACATCGTGGCCGACATATCGGATCCTGGCCTGTTCGAGCGTGAATTTATGTCCGAGCGCTTCGGACCGGTTCGGATGGATCGGGGACTATTTGCCAGCATAACGGCCTCGCACGTGCTCGAGCACGTTGCGGATCTTGTGACGGCTATGACGAACTGCCTGACTTTGCTTGCGGATGGAGGGCTGTTCAATATTGTGGTGCCATACGACCTGTCATACGGTGCCTGGCAGGATCCTACCCACGTACACGCCTTCAACGAGCGGAGTTGGCTCTACTATTGCGAATGGTACTGGTATCTCGGATGGACCGAATCCAGGTTCGAGTTGGTGGAGCAAACCTTCGGCTATAGTTCGATCGGGGATGCGCTCGCGGCGCGAGGTGTCTTGGAGGACGAGATCTTGCGCAGCCCGCGGGCGGTAGACGAGATGCGCGTGGTGCTGCGCAAACGGCAACTGACCGAGGCTGAACGTGATTACGGGCGCCAAATGCGTGGCGATAGCCGCGCGTGAAGTCGCGGGCTCTGCCACTCCGTGAAAGCTGGGGCGCTTAGCCCGAGCTTTGCTGCCGATCCATTGACATCCGCTCTGACGATTGCCCGTCGTCTGGGATGACGAGTGGCGCAATGCAAAGGAAAGCTTGCATCGAGCCGTACGCCCCGCACATGGCGCAATCGATGCCCGTGTCCTCGATCACGACGCCCGTTCCAGGAAACGGGATAAGCCGGCGTTGCAGAGGAAGGCACTTTTGAAGGAGTTTGCGTGCACCTGACGGCGAGACTGTGTAGGCCTGCGTTCCAAACGAATGTACCAGCCCGACGAGCGATCTCGAGAATTTCTCAGCCTGAAACGAGATCCCGTTTCTATTTCGGAGGTCGTAGAATTCCAGCTTTGCTTTGGAGAAGCCGAAATCCAGCCAGGCGAACAATGGGTCAAATACGTAGCCCCACTGGATGATATCCCAATCCCTCGGAGCTCGAGCCATGAGATCGGCCGATTCCTCCAGGAACCGAAACGATGCACGGACGTCGTCTTCAAAGACGGTTATCGGCTTGTTCTCCGAAACCGCCAGCTTCCACAGGTTGATATGGGATAGAGCACACCCGAGCGTTCCTGCCGGATACGCGCAATCGCTGGTGATCAGGCCTTCCTCTATGAGCGCATTCCGGTCCAGAGAGGCGCCGTCGGCGGCCGATACCCGAAGCGTATTCTGCGTCAGATGCCAATTGTCGCTCTGATACTTGTTCCAGCGGTCGACGCTCCGGTCGAGATTTATCAGGTGAATTTTCGGCGAATCCCGTGGCTCGGCGGGCGCCGACGCGACGGCAGCGACCTCCGCCAATACCGGGACGTCACCCGCGCTGCGCAAAAGCTCGCCTGCGCGCTCGATTCCATCACTTACATGATATTCGCCATCGCCGAAGGTGATGTAGCCGTAGACCTGCCGGTTATCGATGTATTGAACGATCCCGGCCTTGCGGGCGCTGTCGGCAAAGATGACGTACTCGTATCGCGTGGTGCCGTCGTCATATGTCAGCTCGGTCAGCACGTCGGCGCGGACAAGGTAGGTGCAATGCACGAGCGGTATTTCAAGGATGCCGCGGACATGGCGGTTGAGCACCCAGAGATACTGATCGCAGTGCTGATAATATCCGCTCGCGTCGACCTCGGCGTGGTAGTTCGAATAATACTGACCGGGTGCGATGGAGCGTAGCAGCGGCGCAACGATAGGCACGTCGAGCGCGACGAGTTCCCGCAGCGTGGCCGGTCGCACGAAATTGTCGACGTCGACGACGAAATAGAATTCGCAATTGTGCTCGAGGGTTTTCCGCAGGCTGATGTTGCGGATTCGGCCGAGCACCTTGAAACGCGTCTCGTTCCATTCGTGCTCGCGAAACTGCTCGACCCGGTCGGACACGTCCGACGTGTCGATCTCGACCGCGGCATAGAGGTGGCCGACGCGTTCCAGCCACTCGCGCAATATGTGCTCGGTCCTATCAGTGTTGTTGTTTGTTCGTATGTAGAGGACGATCGATTCTTTAGGATAGTCGAGCGCTTCGATGCAAGTCAGGTAGAGCGGCAGCGCGGGCTCCTTCTGCTTTGCCAATATCGCGACAAGGACGCGCGGCGTGCCTTTGAGCCGCGAGCGTAACGGGCGCTGCGCAACAAGCGCGTGCTGCTCGACAAGGCTCTCTGCGCCGAGGCTTCCCAATACCGGCGGCTCGCGGACCTCGAGTTTGTCCGCGGCGAAACGGGCATTGGCCACAACCCGCTTCAGCATGTCCGCCGGTAATTTGTCGGAAGCCAGCAGTTTCAGGCAGGCATCGAGCGATTCCCGATGGGCGCCCGCCCAGTATGCGTTGACTGACAACTCGTCGAGCAGTCCGTAGTCGTAGACCCAAGGCTGGACGAACAGACCCGCCGGCTCGGTGAGGCCTACACCGCGACGCGCATAGTCCAGCCCTTCCGCGTTGCGCCCCTGGTTGCGGCAGTAGAGGCTCGCTGCGTGCAGCGCCTCCACGCGCGTGGGCACTGTCGCGGTCGCGCGCTCATAGACCGCGACGACTTCTTCGAAGGGCCGGGCAAGTGCTGCCATCAGGTTCCCGGCCTCGAGCAGGCTTACATAGACCTCCTCGTTCCAGAAACCCAGTTCAGCTCGCTTCAAATACTGTTCGAGCGCCTTCTCGCGCTCGCCAAAATCCCGGTAACTCTGCGCCAGATAGAAGGTGTAGCGCGATATCAGGAACGGGTCGGTTTCGGTTGCGAGCACGTTCTCCAGCACCGCCGCGTCGTCCTGGTATTTTCGCGGGTTCTGGCTGCGCGCTCCGCCGCGCCCCGTTGCGATGCGAAAACCCTCGGCGTTCTGCCTTGAGATGGGGCCGGGGGGGCCTTCCAGATATTCGTGCAACACGCCCTTGAAGGAAAAGGCCAGCCGGTTGCTGCAGATCTGCGGGCGGTAGAACGCGATATTTCCATGCAGTACCTCGACATCGTAGAGATCTTTGTCCATCCGCGACTTGAAGAAGGCTGGCTCGAAGTCGCGATCGCAGATCAGCATGTCGTCCGCGTCGATGATCATCGCATAGTCGACGCTCTCGATCTCGCGCAGTCGCTCGAGGGCGAAGCTGCGGTTGTAGGCGAAGTCCCGCCACGGCTCGTCGATAACTGCTCCCTTGACATCGTTTTGCGCGAGAAAGCCTCGGATCAGGTCTTGTGTGCCGTCGGTGGACCCAGTGTCGACGACGAGCACATAGTCGACAAGAGGAAGCGCGCTGGCGAGGCATTGCAGGATGACCTTCGCCTCGTTCTTGACGATCATGCACAGGCCGATGGTGCTCACGCCGGACCCTCGTTGAGGCGGCCATATTTGCATCGCAGTGTCATGTCGCACAGCAATCCTTTTTGATGAGGATTCGATCGTCTCTCACGCTCGTCTCACAGCCGCCGCAGCCTAAGCCATTTTGATGAAGGCTCTCAATTTTCGCGATTGAAATGGCCCTTAGCTAACTCTTGGATTTTTAAAGTGTTCACGCCCTGGCATGTCATTTCGATGACAGTCTCTGATGGGTGACCCAGCGGTTCTGAATTAATAAATTGTAAACCAAACCATTTACAAGTTTAGAAATTTCGAATTTACTAATATCTAATGCAATGGAGGGTAGCTGCGGATTTGGCGAAAGAGCGCCGGTCCGCGGTTGTCTGCGAAGCCAGGAGAGTATCCGGGAGGAACGCCACTCACCCGTGAGGGCGCGGTGTATGTGGTGGTGGGCGAACGTTTCGCCGATTGGTCCTGAATCCGTAATCTAGGCTACCGATCTCCCAATGATGGTCCCTCGCAAGTAGCCGGCTCCTTGCAAGTCGTGAACAATCGCGACCCGCGTGATGGAGTTGGCAGTGGTCCGTGTAACATCACCCACCAGACGGCGCCGCGTTGACGTGGCCTTCGGCCTCGGCCTGTGTCCAGCTCCTCTCAATCTTGCCACCTGCGGTAGTCGCCTTGCGACTGGTAACGACGTCCGCCTGACTGTGTATCTCGGGCGGCGCATTCCTGGGATTGGACAATTTTCGGCTCTCGCCGTCGTGGCTTCACCCGCCCGGCTGCGGAAGCTCGGCACCGACTGAAACCTGAAGCTGAGAAACGACAATAACGGCGGCGTCGGCCGCAGCGGATCGAGGAGGACACTATGAGCTTCACTGCGGGCTTTGCGGTCATGGAAGTCACCGTTCGAGGCGCTTTGCCTATCGGCGACGGGACCGAGAACGTCACCTATTTCATTCTGGACTCGGCCAAGAACACGATCGTCGGCCAGGTCATCCTTCCCAAGGCCGTGCCGCGCAGCCTCGCTGTAGCCCTCACCGTCAAGGTCCCGAGCGCAGCCGGCTCGCTTGCGATCGGCACGTTCGACGAAGGCGGGGCTTTCCAGGCTGCCAGCTTCCTTCGCGTGGAGACCCCCACAGTTCAACGCCCCGACGGTGCCGTCGGGGCGGCGGGGCGATGACCGCTGCCAAATGTCTGGTTCGTGCCGCTCGCCGGTCAAGCCGGTTGAGCGGTTTTCCCTTGAATTGAATTCCAAGCCAACAGGAGCCAGTTATGGCCCGCGCCTCTGAAATTCTGTTTGTGGATCCTTCAGTCTCCGACCTCGAGACGGTTCTTGGCAATCTGAGGCCCGAGGTCGAGGCTGTCGTGCTCGACAGCCGGCGGCCGGTGGCGCAGCAGATGGCGGACGTTCTCGCTGGGCACGAGGGGCTCGACGCGGTTCACGTCATCGCGCACGGCTCGCCAGGCCGGGTTCAATTCACGGCTGGAAACTGGTCCGTTGCCACTGTGAGGGACGAGGCTGAGGATTTCGCCGCGATAGGCAAGGCGCTTGCCGAAGACGGCGAGATGCGGCTGTGGAGCTGCGAAACGGCCTTGGGGAATACTGGCGAGACGTTCGTGGCCGCACTGGAACGCGCCGTCGGCGCGGAAGTTTGCGCATCGAGGTCGCTGGTTGGTGCGGCCAAGCTGGGCGGCTCATGGGAAATGCCCGAACATGCGACTAAACCGCTGCCGCCCCTGACCCGGCAGGGAGCTATGTACTTCAGAGGTGTCCTTCCCACCTCAGGTGATTTGACGCTAGCTGGAACAATAGATGGAAATGGTAAGAGTATCAATACGTTCTACTTGGTCGATACCGGAAATACTCCAAGTACATCTGACGATGTCATAGTTGGAAGTTTTGTTTTGCCGGCGACACCGGATGTAGCTTCACATTTTTCTGTCACAATAACTGTGCCAGATATTACACATACTTATCTTATTTACGATTCTGGCTTCCGTTTATACGGTACTCTTACTCGCGTAGACACTGATCCTGTCACGCCAGGTATCCAAGATCCTATAACGGGGCCGGCTTATCATTTTGACACCACGCCTATTAATAGTGTTGGTGGTTCGGGCAACAACGGCGATCATTTCAATGGAGGCGATATAAGCGTCGCGAGCGCGGGTACCCCAGGTGCAACGGGCCCCGCGGGTGCGACCGGCGCCACTGGTGCGACCGGAGCCACGGGCGCGACGGGAGCCACTGGCGCGACCGGCGGCACGGGTGCGACCGGTGGCACTGGCGCGACGGGCGGTACTGGCGCGACCGGTGGCACTGGCGCGACCGGTGGCACCGGCGCGACGGGCGGTACTGGCGCGACCGGCGGTACTGGCGCGACGGGCGGTACCGGCGCGACGGGCGGTACTGGCGCGACGGGCGGTACTGGCGCGACCGGCGGCACAGGTGCGACGGGAGCCACTGGCGCGACAGGCGGCACCGGCGCAACGGGTGAAACTGGTGCGACCGGCGCCACGGGTGCGACCGGCGGTACCGGCGCAACGGGTGAAACTGGCGCGACCGGCGCCACGGGTGCGACCGGCGGTACCGGCGCAACAGGCGAAACTGGCGCGACCGGCGCCACGGGTGCGACCGGCGGTACCGGCGCAACAGGCGAAACTGGCGCGACCGGAGCCACGGGTGAGACCGGAGCAACCGGTGCGACGGGTGAGACCGGAGCAACTGGAGCAACCGGCTCGACCGGAGCCACGGGTGAGACCGGAGCGACAGGCGCAACCGGCTCAACCGGGGCCACAGGTGCGACGGGTGAAACCGGAGCGACAGGCGCAACGGGGTCGACAGGTTCGACTGGAGCCACGGGCTCGACTGGAGCAACCGGAGCCACGGGTGAGACCGGAGCGACAGGCGCAACCGGCTCGACCGGGGCCACAGGTGCGACGGGTGAAACCGGAGCGACAGGCGCAACGGGGTCGACAGGTTCGACTGGAGCCACGGG